>JAKMEW010000259.1 GCA_022425745.1 Rubripirellula sp. | reverse complement strand
GCTATCATGTTGCCTCCCGTAACCTATCAATGGAGAGATCAATGCGATTCGGTTTGGCACTGTTGTTATTCATGCTCGGATTCCTTCCTGGCCTGTTGGCTCAAGAGTCTGCCCAGCCTTTTGGTGCAGATTTCCCGAATCTTGATTCCGACGCGGTAGGAGAATGGTGGAATCGCGTTCCTAAGAAAGGTGGCAAGCCTCGTTTGTTAGTGCCCCGAGAAGACGTGGTTGCATTCGCAATCTATACCCACGATCGGGGCGTGCTCAAACTGACATGCCAGTTGTATCCTCTCAAGCCGGACGAGCCTCGTGAGGTGCATCTCGAGTTTAAGCACTCCAATGAAGAACAGTGGCAGATTGCTCAAACTCAACCGGTGATTTTTCCCGGCTGGTCTTCTCATTTTCGTGTTGAAGATTGGGACAATACGAAAGATGTTCAATATCGAGTTCGCCTCGGGAATCTTTCTTCTTTTGAAGGTTTGATTCGCAAAGACCCCGTCGATAAAGACGAAATCGTGGTCGGTTCACTTGGTTGTAATAGCAGTCGGACACCTGGTCCGCGGTCGATGATCGTTCAGAATTTGATTGAGCAAGATCCGGACTTACTCTTCTTTTCGGGTGATCAAACTTATAACCACACGCAGCACACCTATGGATGGCTTGAATTTGGGATTCAATTCCGCGAGGTGTTGAAAGACCGACCTGTGATTACGATTCCTGACGATCATGATGTTGGTCAGGCGAATATTTGGGGGGAGAACGGTAAAAAAGCAGCAACACCCCAAGGTCCACAAGGTGGTTTTTATTACCCGCCAAGTTACGTGAATATGGTGCAGAGATGCCAGACATGGCATTTGCCTGATGCGTACGATCCGACTCCGATTGATCGTGATATTGGTGTCTATTACACCAGCCTTCGCGTTGGCGGCATCGATTTTGCAATTTTGGAAGATCGAAAATTCAAGAGTGGGCCAGAGGGGAAAATTCCCAAGATGGGACCTCGTCCAGACCATATTAACGATCCAAAATACGATCGAAAGTCGGTTGATCTTCCGCAACTTAAATTGTTAGGTGATCGCCAACTTCACTTCCTCGATCAATGGGGCGAGGATTGGACCGGCGCTCAAATGAAAGCGGTACTCAGCCAAACTGCATTCTGTGGAGCTGTGCATCTGCACGGTAAACCGGATAACCGACTACTTGCCGATTTGGATTGTAATGGTTGGCCGCAGACTGGGCGTAATCTTGCCTTGACGAAGATTCGTAAAGTCTGGGCTCCCCATCTTTGTGGCGATCAACATCTTGCAGTGCTCGTTCAGCACGGGATTGATGGTCCAAATGACGGACCCTATGGATTTACTTCACCTGCTATCGTCAACACGATTTATGGTCGTTGGTGGCATCCTCTTGATGAGACGGCTGGGGAGTATCCAGTTGAGGGAAGCCCCTTGCCATGGACAGGTCAGTATGAAGATGGGCTAGGTAATCCGATTCGCATGATTGCTTATGCAAATCCAGAAGATCGTACCCAAGAGACTTTGCGAGCGGACGGCTATGGGTTAGTGAGATTCCGTAAGTCAGAACGTTCGATTGAATTTGAATGTTGGCATCGATTTACTGATGTCACAGCAGAGGGTGCCAAGCAGTTCCCCGGTTGGCCTGTCACGATTCGGTCGCAGGACAATGATGGCAGAGAAGTTGTGGGTCACCTTCCCGAGTTGAAATTCACAAACGCTGAATCACCGGTGGTGCAGGTTATCAGTGAGTCCACGAACGAAGTGCTCTATACCGTACGCATTCAAGGTAATTCGTTTCGCCCACCAGTTTACGAGTCCGGCAGCCATATGGTGCGTGTCGGGCGAGATAAGCCAGAGCAGACGGTGATTCGTAGAATGACTTCGAAGCAAGGCGATCGGGGGAAGATTCTGCAGATCAAGCTTTGATTTACGAGAATGCCAGCCGTTGTACTTAGCAGGTTCAACGGTGTTATTGCTCACCTACGGACAATCTTTAGGCCCTAGGGTGAAATTGTTGATGAACGCGTTGGAGCCTCGACTTCTCCACGTGAGTGTAGATCTGTGTGGTCTGGATGCTTGCATGCCCAAGCATCTCCTGAACGAATCTTAGATCTGCGCCACCAGCGAGAAGATGCGTTGCAAAGCTATGTCTCAGGCTATGTGGGCTAATTTTTGAGTGAATGCCTGCTCTCGCGGCATAGCGTTTTACGAGGCGCCAAAGTTGTATGCGGTCGATTGACACACCTGTTCGTGAAAGGAACAGGGTCTCTGATTCCGGACTTCGGCGAGCGGCAAGGGTGCCTCGGAGTTCTTCGCAATAGAGCATGATGGCGTTGATGGCACGCTGTCCAATCGGAACCATTCGCTGTTTGCCACCTTTGCCCTCGCACCGAAGATGTTTTTCATCCAGCGAAAGATCTTTAAGCTTGAGTGAACAGACTTCGCTCGCGCGACAACCGGTGGCATAGAGGACTTCCAGAATCGCTACATCTCTCTGCCAGAAGGAGTCCGTTTTACGAGGTGATCGTAGAAATAGATCCACCTGCTTTGGAGATAAGACGTTGGGGATTCGCTGCCAATTCTTTTGGGTCAACAGAAGGTCTGCTGGATTGTCACGAACAATCCCTTCAAGTTGAAGGAAGCGGAAGAAAGTTCGTGTTGCAACGATGTTGCGAGAGACGGAGGTGGGGGCGAGTCCGAATTCGTGCAGCGATCCTACGTAGTCTGATAGGTGGGTCACGGTGAGGCTTGATAGACGTCGCGACCCAAGCCATCCTAGGAATCGATTCAAGTCGTGTTGGTAGGCGTTCACTGTGTTTGCGGCGAGATGGCACTCGCTACGAAGATAGGTAACAAAGTCGGCACGGAGCGAGTCGATGGAGCGAGATGAGGTTATCACGCCGCCCTGAGACTGAAGCTTTTGTAGTTTTGTAATTCGTTTGGCCACAAACACCTAGCCTTTGGTATCCACGTTCATCTATTTCCGCAGAGAACTTTAAGTCCACTTGTTTGGCGGTCTCTCAGACTTTAGTGGTCCTTTGGATTCCGTTGACATGCTTTTGTTTTGCGATGGATGCGTTTCAGTGCTCTCGTTGCCTTAGCTGCAATTGCCTGTATCGACAGTAACGATTACTTAGGAGTCAAGGCTGCCTGTTCGCCCTTTATTGCATCCATTCGCCGCAAGATGCGATCGCCCTGACTCACTTGTAACTAACTTTAGGTCAACCACTACCTCTTCAAAGGTCGAAGCGTGGTCTAGGGATCTGCAGTTTTCCCGCCGATATGTCGTTGATGTGGAATAGAACGAAGGTTGCGATTTTTATGAATATCTTGGTCGTAGGTGGAGCTGGGTACATTGGCTCACATGCGGTAAGGGTCCTGATGGATGCTGGCCACCGTGTCACCGTCTTTGATAATCTTTCGCGCGGTCATCGCGAAGCGGTTCCCTCGGAGTTGCTTGTGGAGGGTGAACTAACGGATACCGTGTTTGTGCAAGAGGTTCTTGAGCGGTATGAGATCGAGGCGGTGATGCACTTTGCAGCATTTGCCTTGGTGAACGAATCGGTCAACGATCCTTCGCTTTACTACCAAAACAACGTAATCGCAGCCCTTTCGTTATTAGAGGCGATGCGACTTGCGGGAGTGAATAAGTTCGTTTTCAGCAGTACCACCGCAACCTATGGTGAGCCTGAGATTGTTCCGATTCGTGAAACCACGCCTCAGAAGCCTATCAATCCGTATGGATTTACGAAGCTTGTCATCGAGCAAGCTCTGGCTGATTACTCCCAAGCCTACGGATTAGGGTACGCAGCGCTTCGGTACTTCAACGCTGCCGGGGCACACCCCGATGGATCGATCGGTGAAGATCATGATCCAGAAAGTCACTTAATACCGATCGTTCTGCAAGTTGCTCTTGGGCAGCGAGAGCAGATCACAGTTTTCGGTGATGATTACGAGACGCCTGACGGAACTTGCATTCGAGATTACGTTCACGTCAATGACCTCGCAGATGCTCACCTTCGTGCCCTTGATAGGCTTGAGCCGGGAAAGGGTTTGTGCCTGAATCTTGGGACTGGACGTGGGACGAGCGTTCGTGAAATCATTAACGCATGTCGAGAGGTCACTGGTCATCCGATTCCCGAGCAAATGGGATCGCGTCGCGAGGGTGATCCGTCAGAACTGGTTGCCGACGCAGGTTTGGCAAAAAACGTGCTCGGGTGGGAACCGAAATACACTGACGTAAAAACAATCGTCGAGACGGCATGGCGATGGCATCAGTCACATCCACAGGGCTACGCTAGGACGTAGTGTTATTCATTTGAGAACGGATGTAACTGACGGCGTCGCTTATCAGGATGAGGGAGCGTTTGTCGATTGAAGTTTCGCGGCGAGTACAGTGTTGCGCAATAGCATCGCGATTGTCAGTGGTCCGACACCGCCTGGTACTGGGGTAATGGCGGAGGCAACCTGACTGGCTTCTTCGAAATGCACATCACCCACGAGTCGATCTTCAACGCGATTGATACCGACGTCAATCACGACGGCGCCGTGGCGAATCATTTCCCCGCGGATCATCTCCGGTACACCGACTGCGGCAATCAAGATATCAGCAGTGAGACAGACCTTCGCCAAGTCTTCGGTTCGGCTATGTGCAAGGGTCACGGTGGCATTGGCAACTTCCGATCCGCAACTACCGTCTCGCTGTGCCAGCATCATCGCCATCGGTTTGCCTACAATGTCGCTGCGGCCCACAACAACGACGTGCTTTCCGGCGGTTGAAATCTGGTAGCGATGCAACAGCTGCACAATGCCATGAGGTGTGCAGGGCAAGAAACGATGACGTCCTTGCATCAAGAGTCCAACATTGACTGGCGAAAAAGCATCGACATCTTTGAGTGGCGCGACGGTGTCTAAAACCGCTCTTTCATCGAATCCTTGGCCATCATTACCTGTTTTTGGAAGTGGCAACTGCACAAGGATGCCATGAACAGAATCATCTTGGTTCAGCTCTTCAATCTTTGTCAGCAGTTGACTCTGCGTGATCGATGCTGGAAGCCTAAATGTTCTGCCTTCGATACCCGCTCTCTCGCAGGCTCGCTCTTTATTTCGCACATACACCTGACTCGCCGGATCCTCACCCACCAAAATCGCTGCTAGGCAGGGTTTTGAGTGACCTAGTGCAACATGTTGAGCCACTTCCGTAGCAATTTCTTCACGAATCTCGGAGGCAATCCGTTTACCGTCTAGGCGTTCCGCACTCATCAGTAATCACCTTTTATTTTAAAGATCGATTCAATGCGATTTCAGAGATGTTCCGTCACTCGATGTGGCGTGTCACCGAACTGACGACTATCGTCGTCAATAAATGGTTGTTAGCGAAGCCCCCCATAAAAGCTGGTCGCGAGTTTTTTGCATTGTTTCATTTGAGCTCACTAAGTTCGCCCCGTGGGTGAAGTCAACGCATCTGTCGCAATAGTTGATTGGGACGCTGAAAATACGGTTACCCAGTTGTGTTTTAGGTCCCTTTCGATTGTTCAGAGGCTTTTTACAGGAAAAAACAACACCGCTCATCTCCCCCGAGACTTCTAGTGATGATGCGTCGGGAAGAGTAAACTGCTATTTGGAAGGTCGCTGCATCAAGGATGGGTGATCGCAGTGAGCATGAGGGACGGTTGAACCGTGTTGTGGTAGAGAAGCAAGTTCATTCTTTGCACCCAAACTAGCGTTCGCCACCGCGTTTTTATCAAAATGCGAGTGTGAGCGTTTCAATTCAATAGAATCAGGATTTAAGAAGTTCGATGTCGAACGAAGAGCCAAAACTAACCGCAGTCGAAGGTATCAAGCAAGAAAGTCGTCTTCTCCGAGGCACGATTGCGGAGGAGATCGCCAGTTCAACTGCCTGTTTCAATTCGGACAGTATTCAACTGCTGAAGTTCCACGGTTCCTACCAGCAAGATAATCGAGATTTACGCGTTGAGCGTAAGAAAGCAGGTCTCGATAAGGCTTACTCAATGATGCTCCGTCTGCGTATTCCGGGCGGACGTTGTCAAGCGGATCAGTTTCTGTCGATGTTGGATGTCTGCGAGGAACTCGGCAATTCCACCATCAAGATTACTACGCGACAGACGATTCAGTTGCATGGGATTGTTAAGGACAATCTGAGACCGACTATTAAGCGTGTGAATGAGCTTGCGCTTTCAACCCTTGCGGCTTGTGGCGATGTGAATCGAAATATCATGTGCTGCCCCGCCAAAAGGGTTGGTCCCGTTCATGCTGAGCTTGCTCGCATCACGGATGAATTGACCGAAGCGATGGCTCCTCAGACTAAAGCGTATCATGAGTTGTGGGTGTCTGAGCCGGGTTCGTCTGACAAGGAGTTAGTGGGCGGAGGGCAAGAAGATGAACCTCTCTATGGTCCCACCTACTTGCCGCGTAAGTTCAAGATGGGGATTGCGTTACCCGAGGATAATTGCATCGACATCTACACGCAGGACCTTGGTCTGCTAGCGATTGTGCGCGAGGACGCGATCATTGGTTACAACGTGCTAGTTGGGGGCGGCATGGGGACAACCCCCGCAAAGAAGGTGACCTATCCCGCACTCGGTAAAAGGATGGCTTTTGTGACTCCTGATCAGGTGGTCGGCGTTTGCCAGGCGATCCTGAAAGTTCAAAGAGACAATGGTAATCGGAGCGATCGAAAAACAGCCCGTATGAAATACCTCGTGGATCGTTGGGGCATCGAGAGATTTCGGCAGGAGGTCGAGAAATACTTTGGTGAGACTCTTCAGGATTGCACCCCTGACGATGTCAGTGGTGTTGATGATCACATGGGCTGGCAGGAACAGGGTGACGGTAAGTGGTCCTACGGCTTGAATATCGAGAACGGCCGTCTCTACGACGATGAAAAGGTTCAATTCAAAGCCGCGATTCGCGCAATTTGCAGTGAGTTTGATACTGAAATCCGCATGACCGGGCACCAGAGTTTGATCTTCACCGATATTGATGAGTCTCAGAAAGATCGATTGATTGAGTTGATCAAGCAACACAATATCCCGACTACCGAACAAACCAGTACCGTTCGCCGTTGGTCGATGGCTTGCGTTGCCCTACCGACCTGCGGTTTGGCTATCACTGAGAGCGAACGTCGCTTGCCTGGGTTGATTGACGGTCTTGAGCAGCCACTTGCAAAGCTAGGTTTGGATCGTGAGAGGTTCACGATTCGAATGACGGGTTGCCCCAACGGATGTGCTCGCCCGTATAACGCGGATATCGCTTTGGTTGGAAAAGCAAAGGATCGGTACACCCTCTACGTTGGTGGTGGCTGGTTGGGTAATCGGCTCGCTTACATCTATAAAGATCTAGTTCCAGATGCGGATTTGGTAAACGAAATCGTTGGGGTCTTCGCAGCTTACAAGGCAAATCGTCTAGACGATGAATCGGTTGGCGACTTTTGCTCACGAGTCGGCCAAGAATCCCTGGAGACGATGGCCGGAGCGGCTGAACGACCTCAGTAAAGGTTATTAGTTCCAGCCGCACTACCCTGCTCTTTCGATCTGGTATCCTT
This sequence comes from Rubripirellula sp., assembly GCA_022425745.1. GTDB lineage: Bacteria > Planctomycetota > Planctomycetia > Pirellulales > Pirellulaceae > Rubripirellula. The sequence continues at coordinate 6,267 of JAKMEW010000259.1, read as the reverse complement.
TTTGGATGGGAGGCATCCAAGGGATTTTCGGTCGATTTGGCCGGCCGCCTTGACCCGTCACTTCGACCGGTGACTTTGTCTGTTTCCGCGTTCACGAACGGTTCTCTGAAGGATTTTTAGTTATGAAACATACTGTTTCTCGCCGAAGCCTATTGGCCAAAGGCGTTGCTGCTGCTTCGCTCGCGATTCCAGCAACCGTTGTAAGGTCTCAAGATCAGGGGCCTTCTCAAAGTCCGCAGGGAGATCAGGGGAAGAACACTCCCGCAAAGCGACGAGCAAATTCTATCGCGGTTTCAACGTACTCTTACTGGCGCTATCGACCCGATACCAAACTCACGATCGAGCAGTGTATTGAGCTTGCTGCTGAGGCTGGCTTTGATGCCGTCGAGATCTTGCATGTGCAAATGGAAGATGAATCCGACGCAACCTTGCAGAGGATTAAACAAAAAGCTTTTCGTTTAGGTCTCGGGCTCTGCGGTTTGTCGACACACCAGACCTTTGTTTCTCCGGATGCAGAGGTGCGACAGCAGAATATCGAGCACACGATCAAATGCATCGAATTAGCTTACGCCTTGGGGATTCCCACAATTCGTGTGAACACGGGACGCTGGGGGACATCTAAGAACTTCGATGAACTGATGGCTAACCGAGGAATCGAGCCGAGACTTGAGGGCTATACGGACGAAGATGGTTTCGGTTGGGTGATCGATAGCCTCGAAAAGTGTCTGCCCGCTGCTGAACGCTGCGGGGTGGTTTTGGGCCTGGAGAATCACTGGGGGCTCGGGCGAACTGCATCAGGCGTCTTGCGAGTGCTTGACGACATCAAGTCGCCGTGGCTCAGGGCGACACTTGATACAGGCAATTTCCTTGACGACCAGTACGCTCAGTACAAGCAACTCGCTCCCGAAGCAGTTTTTGTGCAGGCAAAAACGTATTTCGGTGGCGGAACCTGGTACACACTTGATATCGACTACGATCGAGTTGCCTCAATCCTCAGTGAGGTCAATTACCGAGGTTATATTTCGCTCGAGTTCGAAGGCCAAGAAAACCATGAGACGGCTATCCCAAAGAGCCTAGAGCTACTGAGAAAGGCATTTGGATAATATCTACCTGAACCCGTAAAGCTTCAGCCAAACGGCTGGAGCTTTGGGTGTATCGCAATGCTGACCGGTTACCACGGGGGGATTCTCTCTAACCGATCCATGCCGTGTCAGTTCTATTCGGTCCGCTCGGTAACCTCAAGCAGATGGAATCCAAAGTCTGTCTTAACTGGACCTTGGACGACACCAACTTCACCACCAAAGACTGCTTGATCAAATTCGGGAACCATCTGACCGGGACCAAATTTCCCCAAGGCACCGCCCCGTTGACCAGAGGGACAAGCGGAATGGGCGGCAGCGAGTGCGCCAAAATCCTCACCCTCTTCAATTCGCTTCATCAAATCAAGGCACTCGTGTTCGGTCGAAACGAGGATGTGTCTTGCTGCGGCGGTTGCCATCGTATTGCCTCTTGGAGTCGAGTGGTTGTGGTGCGGAGCCACTGTGACCCCGAATTTGAGTGATTACTTTGAGAGGTTTCTCAGGACGGTAGGTAAAATACCACCGTTGCGGTAGTACTGCATTTCTACCGGAGTATCGATTCGCACGACGCATGGGAAGCTTTTGGTTTGACCATCCGCTCCGGTTGCTTGCACCGTAATCGTCGATCGCGGTTCGAGATCATTGGAAAGCTCAGGAATCTCAATGACCTCTTCCCCCGTTAGGCCGAGTGATTGCCATGTGGCACCATCAGCAAATTCAAGTGGGAGCACACCCATACCCACCAAGTTACTGCGATGGATTCGCTCGTAACTCGATGTGATCACGGCTTTTACTCCGAGCATCATGGTTCCCTTTGCAGCCCAGTCACGACTGCTTCCTGTCCCGTATTCCGCTCCTCCAAGTACCACGAGTGGTACGCCATCTTGCTGATAACGCATCGAGGCGTCGTAGATGCTCATCACTTCGCCACTTGGCAGATGTTTGGTAACACCTCCTTCGGTGCCTGGGGCAAGTTGGTTGCGAATTCTGATATTTGCAAAAGTTCCTCGAACCATGACTCGGTCATTACCGCGACGTGAACCAAAGCTATTGAAGTCACGCGTTTCGACGCTTTGTTCCTGAAGGTATTTCCCTGCAGGTCCATCGCTAGCGATCGCTCCAGCAGGTGAAATGTGGTCGGTCGTGACGGAATCACCTAGCAAAGCGAGGACGCGTGCTCCGCGAACCGGAGTGACGTCCGGGACCGAATCGTCCTTCACGGCATCAAGGAACGGTGGGTGATGAATGTATGTACTTTCTTCACTCCAAGGGTAAATCGCTCCGGTAGCGGTTTCGATTGCATTCCAAAGCTGATTACCTTGAACTCCCGCTTCGTACTGCTCGACGAACATTTCGGGTTGAATGGAGGTAAGGATGGTTTCTTTGATTTCTTCGGCTGACGGCCAAATCTCGTTCAGATAAACCGGTTGGCCATCGGTGTCGGTCCCAATGGGTTCGTTGACCAAGTCGATATCGGTGGTTCCCGCAAGTGCGTATGCAACCACAAGTGGCGGGCTCGCGAGGTAGTTCGCCTTGGTTAATGGATTGACCCTTCCCTCGAAGTTGCGATTTCCGCTGAGCACTGCGGAGGCAACGAGGTCACCCGATTTGATCGCATCGGCGACCGGGCTAGGAAGTGGCCCACTGTTTCCAATACAGGTGGTGCATCCGTAGCCAACGGTGTGGAATCCCAATTGATTGAGCGATTCGGTAAGGCCTGCTTTGTCGAGGTAGTCGCTTACAACACGCGAACCTGGAGCAAGGCTTGTTTTGACGTGATTGGCTACCGTGAGACCTCTCTCCACTGCTTTTTGTGCCAGCAAGCCTGCACCGATCATCACCGATGGGTTGCTCGTATTGGTACAGGAGGTAATCGCCGCGATAACGACTGCACCGTGTTTGATTTCGCCCGAATTATCCCCGTCAACCACGGTTCCTGTATTTGTGAGAGCCGATTCAGGCAGTCCAAATCCAGTTTTTCCAACCGGAGCGGTCAGAGACTGGTTGAAAGCTTGCTTCATTTCCGCCAGTGCAATGCGATCCTGTGGGCGTTTTGGGCCGGCCAAGCTCGGCACGACCGATCCGAGGTCAAGCGAAACGGTTTTGGTGTACTGCAGTTCTGGGCCATCATCGGTGCGGAATAGTCCCTGCGCTTTGGTGTAGTTCTCAACCAAAGCTACCTCTTGCTCGGTTCGTCCAGTCTGGCGAAGGAATTCGAGAGTGACCTCGTCAACGGGGAAAAAGCCCATGGTTGCACCGTATTCTGGCGCCATGTTTGCGATGGTTGCTCGATCCGCAACGCTCATCTTGCTCATGCCGGGGCCAAAGAATTCGACAAACTTGCCAACGACGCCTTCCTGTCGCAGCATTTCAACGACTTGGAGGACCATGTCGGTTGCGGTCGCGCCGGCAGGAAGTGATCCGGTCAGTTCGAAGCCGATCACTTCAGGCATCAGCATGTAGAGTGGTTGTCCGAGCATATTTGCTTCGGCCTCAATACCACCAACACCCCAACCAAGGACGCCTAAGCCGTTGATCATGGTGGTGTGGCTGTCGGTTCCAACCAGTGTGTCCGGCAGGGCAACGGGGCCCTCTTCCGTTTCGCGAATCGCAACAACCTTAGCGAGATACTCGAGATTGACTTGATGAACGATCCCGACGTTGGGAGGCACGACGCGAAAATTATCAAAAGCTTGCTGACCCCATCGGAGGAATTCGTAACGCTCTCGGTTTCGCTTGAATTCGATTTCCACGTTCTGTGGTAACGCTTGATCCGAACCAAAGTGGTCGACTTGAACCGAGTGGTCAATCACCAGATCAACCGGAATCAATGGGTTGATTTTCTCAGGATCACCGCCAATTCGTTGCATTGCAGAACGCATCGCCGCGAGATCCACCACTGCGGGAACACCGGTGAAGTCTTGGAGGACGACCCGGTAAGGTTTGAAGGGCACTTCCTGCTTTGCGGGTGCCTCTGCATTCCAGGCAGCTAGATTCTTCACATCCTCTTCGGTAACCGTGAATCCATCGCAATTCCTCAGTACCGCTTCCAAGAGAACTCGAATGGAGAAAGGAAGTTTGCTGATGGCTCCCAAGCCTGCCTCTTCCAATTTTTTGAGGCTGTAAAGCGTGGCTTGGCCTGAACCGGTATCAAATTGGGAGCGAACTCCAAATGGATCAAAACTCACGTTGGTTTTCTCTGGCAAAAAAGTGGCAATACCTATCACGATTCAGTGCCCAGTTTAGCGGGCTCGCTTCGTTTTGTCTGCCGGGGCAGCTGTGATATGCACGGAGGTTGTGCCCCGAGTCTAACGGGCATCTTGGTGTTTTTCGCCGAGAATGGAGAGGTAGAACTGTTCGTACCGCTCCATAGAAGCTGGGAGTGAAAAATCTTTCGCGACGAGATCTCGATTACGTTTTCCCGTCTTGTACGCAATCTCGGGGTGCTTCATCAGATTCTGGATTCGATTTACCATTTCCGAAGCATCACCCGGAGAAAAGCCTTGCAGGCCTGTGGTCTCACCGAGGAGTTCTTGTGTTCCCTCGACAAGGCTGCAGATAACAGGTTTGGTTGATGCCATGGCTTCTAAAAGCACATTCGGCATTCCTTCATAACGGCTGGGGAGCACGAGCAGATCGCAGCTGGCGAGCCATGATGCCACATCGGATTGCCACGGTAAAACTTGCACCCGATCGGATCCAACTTGGTTTGCCCAGATTTGGATTGTCTGACGGAGAGGGCCGTCACCGATTAGCAGTAGTTTTTGTTCGCTCCCCAATGGAGCGATTTGATCTACCTGTTCTTGTAGAAGTTCGAGCCCCTTCTGTGGATCCAGTCTGCCGAGAAACAAGAGAACTTTGGCGTTGGATGGCCAGCCGAGATCGGACCAGTTACGACGAGGTGCATTTTCAAATCTCTTGAGATCGACACCGTTGGGAATGACGGTGGTTTTCGAGGGACTGCAACGAAGGACACGCTGAGTAAATTGCTCCACAGCTCGACTCACACACAAAACATGGTCGACTTTTGTGAGAGCCAGCCGCTCAATGTAATTCCTGTGCCGACCACGCTGTGCGACTCGAACCGCCGCTACGCAGTGGTGAACATCGGCAGATCGAGCAGCATAGGTCGCCAGGATGTTGGCGTGGTGTAGAAATGTTTGTACGAGGTCTGGCGGGCATTCTCGAAAACGTCGTCGAAGAAATCGATAGGCTTTCCATGCTTGCCAGACTGAGTCACAGGCGGCCGTCTCAACCAGAATGCCCTTCTCTTCGAGACGGTCAACGAATTGTCTCTGTTCGCCATTTGGCAGTGACGCCAAAGAAAAGACTCTCACATCATGCCCTCGATCGTGCAAGGATAAGGCCAATTCGGTTAGGCACTTTTCCGCACCACCCACGAACAATTCGGTGATGACGAGGTCAATCCGCATTAGCGACTCCGAAGCTGTGTGATATCGGTCACCTATTGAATTGCGTTATCGGATTTTACCCCAGGTTGACTCCATCAGAGCGTACATTCTTGGGTCATGTTCCTTGAGTTCTGCGCGAACAAATGGATAAAAGTCGTTGACCCCTAGGTAAGCCTCAGTGCACTCAGCGAAGTACTCTTTGTGATTCGTTAACCCATAGTGCTTAACTTTATCACCGGTGTAGAGTGTCACTTTCTCGTAGATTCCCAAGTTTTTCGCGTGTTCAAAAGCCGTGATGATCGGTGCGTTGTCAAACGAAAGTACTTGGTCGTGGTAGGCGTGTGCGAGTTCATGTAGCACAACGTAGGGATGCTTAGCCCATTGGGATCGACTTAGCAGTTGTTTGGCTCGCGGAATATGGACGTGCTTCTCGAGTCTCGGGTCGTAACCGTTGCGTTCCAACCAACCACGGCTGGGATGGTACTGCATATTGGTTAATTCATGATGCCAATCAATTCGGATAGGTAGTTTTCGTAGTTCCGCAACTCGCTCGTTCGGAAGAATCCACGTGATCCGTTGAAGATGATTGGCCAAAGCGGTCAATGCTAGTTCACCTTCGGCTCGGTTGCTTTCTGTGAGAATTTGAGGGTCGATTTCCACTTCCCAGCCCTCAATGTTTCGCATCACTGGGTCCGGAAAAGACTCTGCGTAGACCGTTATGGCGAAGACCGAAGACAAGGCAAACACGGCACTCATGCAAAGTCTTGATTTAATGG
>JAKMEW010000257.1 GCA_022425745.1 Rubripirellula sp. | reverse complement strand
GACGACTTCGCGATGGCAACCAGTCACGGGGTTCGTCATCAAAGGTGACCAATCCAACCCCATCTTGTTGCCCAAGCATCAAGTAAGCCAACGACGCCGCAAGTTGCTGTGCGTACTCGTACTTGGTTCGGCCTTCGCTGCGTTCACCGGAATACTGCATCGAACCACTCCGGTCCACCAAAAGGGTGCAGCGAAGATTGGTCTCCTCTTCATACTCGCGAATGTACAGCCGATCACTTTTACCAAAAGCCTTCCAGTCGATATTGCGTAATTCGTCGCCTCTCACATAGGTGCGATGCTCTTTGAATTCGACGCTAAAACCTTTATGCGGAGAACGATGCCGCCCCGAACAGAAACCCTCAACGACCTGTCTCGCCAACAACTGCAGCTTGTTGACGCGAGCCAAATCCTTCGGTTTAACGAGATCCAAAATGCGCATTAGGTGGGAAGGCCAGCAGTGGAAGGATGGGGCAGGACGAAAGGCGTGACGAACGCTCTACCAATCGTGCCAAGAGTATAGCGAGAACCGACGAGGAAGGCGCGTTGGAGGCGTCAAAGCGTTGATGCGGAAGAAAAACCGCTTGATTGCCCGGTTGGCCGAATTGGGTTTCCAATTGCCCATTCCCCACCACGAGAGCTATTCGAATCGCAAGGCGTCAATTGGATCCATCCGACTCGCTTTCCGAGCGGGATAAAAACCAAAAAAGACTCCCACCAGCCCGGAAAAGATAATTGCGGTTACCGCAGCAGGAAATGACACAACGATAGGCCAGTCGGTACCAGGTGACCACTGATTGATGAGACTGATGACACCGATGGATCCGGCAACACCAAAAGCTAGCCCGATCGCTCCACCAAGAACCGATAACACGACCGCCTCGATCAAGAATTGCCGAAGGATATCACCACCACGCGCCCCGACAGCCATACGAATCCCAATTTCACGAGTCCGCTCGGTCACCGATACCAGCATGATGTTCATGATCCCCACACCCCCAACCGCTAAGCTGATCGCGGCTATCGAAGCCAGCATCGCCGTCATCGAACCTGTGATCACACCCAAGACACTCGCAATCTCCGTGGTGCTCTGGACCTCAAAGTCAGCCGGACGCCCCGGGTAGATATCGTGTCTTTCTCGCAACAACTGCCGAATCTCACTGGTCGCAAAGTTGGTCAATTCAGAGGATCGTGCCGAAGCCATGATCGCATGGACGTTCTTAAATTGATTCCCGTGAATCCGTTTCTGCACCGTCGTGTAGGGAACGAGCACCAGATCGTCCTGATCCTCGCCCACCATGTTCGCGCCCTTAGCCTCAAGAACCCCTATCACGCGGAAGGGGATGTTCCCAACACGAATGGTTTCACCAATCGGATTGACAGTCTGAAATAACTTGGCCACCACGGTTTGACCGATCACACAAACCTTCTCTGCCGAACGCACCTCGCGTTCACCAAAAAATCCCCCAAGACGAATATTCCAACTTCGAACCATCAGGTAATCGATGCCAACGCCATACGATTCCTTGGGCTGCCAATTCACACCGCCGTAAACGAGTTGATTCGCAAAGCCAACCAATCCACTCGCTGCAGCAATCGACGGACACTCACTGCGAATCGCTTCCGCGTCACCAGGCGTTAGCGATACAGAACGAGAATCCTGCACACCGCCTCGCTGCATCATTTTGGGCATCACAATAATGACATTCGTGCCGAGCCCCTCAAGTTCACCTCGCACAAGACTCGTTGCACTTTGACCAATCGAAACCATCGCCGTGACCGCAGCGATCCCAATGACTACTCCGAGAATCGTTAACGCTGCTCGCAAACGATTCTTGCGAAGTGAACGAAGTGCAATCTGTACGGTGTTCCAGAATCCCATTAGTTCTTCTTCGCAACCACGAGCTCATCACCCAATTTCAAATCACCTTCAACCAACTCGCTCCACTGGCTATCTCGAATACCGACGGTGACCGGTATCGCTCTAAGAAACGGTGATTCCCACACCCAGACGTAGCGTTTTGAGCGATTCGCTGCGAAAGTCGTTTTTTCGGCCGCGGACTCTTCACCCGCAGAAGCAACGTCATCTTCATTGACCACCCCCAGAACCAATGGCTTGTCTTCGGGTCGCACGTGTGCCACTTCGGGAAAGAAACGCAACGCCGCATTTGGAATTCGCAGGCAGTTGTCTCGCTTCGCGGTCTGAAAGGACAGACTTGCGGTCATCCCGGGCATTAACTTTTGGTCCTTGTTTTCCGCGGAAACAACCACCGGGTAGGTGACCACATTTTGCATCACCACCGGGCTCAACCGTATCTGCACGACCTTGCCGACAAACAAATCGTCCGGGTAAGCATCAACAGTGAACTGAACCGGTTGCTCCAATTTCGCTGCTTGCCGAATCAACCCGATATCCGCTTCATCAACGGATGCAAAGAGATGCATTTCATCCCTGAGGTCCGGTGCCACCACAAACAATTCGGGTGTCTGAAACTGCGCGGCCAACGTCTGGCCGGGTTCGATCTTGCGGTCAATCACCACCCCATCGACCGGTGAAACGATGCGAGTAAATTCGAGATTCGCTTCGGAATTTGACAGACCCGCTTCAGCCTGCTGAACCCCGGCTTCCGCAATCCTCGCCTGTGCCTCGAGCGATTCGACTTTAAAGCGAAATTGATCCACCTCGACCTGCGAGACAAATCCCTGCCCCTGCTCTCTCAAACGATTAGCGCGATCTAAATCCAATTTCGCAAGTTCAAGATCCGATTCAACTCTCTTAACTTCTGCCTGACGAATCCCCAGCAAAGCTCGATCCTCGGCCACCGCTGCTTCGAATAGCCGCGAATCAATTTCAGCCATCAACTGGCCTTTCTCCACGGTGTCGTTAAAGTCGACATGCAACTCTTCAATCGGACCAGAAACAAACGACCCTACCGATACAGACAAAACGGGCTTCACCTCACCGGTTGAGTTCACTACCGATGTCAACGAACCCTCGGTTATTTTCGCCGTTCTGAATTGGGGAATCTGCCTCTTTTCCCAAACCTCTTTGCCCCTCAGACCGCCGTAACCAATCGCGGCAAGGAAGGCGAGAACAATGAACCACTTCAGCAAGAAACGCATGAATTAGCCAGAACAAGAGAACAAACGAGGACGTTGGCCCCAGCGGACCAAAAGGCATCATTATAGCTTAAGCGATCTGAATCGATTGAGCGATGCGACGCAGCGAAACGCTCGCGGGACGCTCCCTAACGCCCACCGCGTTGCTTTCGATATTTGTTTGGATTGTCGGCTTTGCCAGTGATCTCGTACAGGAAACGGCTAGGGGTGGTAGGACGCGGCTTTCCCCATTTCCGCCGCGTCAAAGCGAGTGACATATTGAGAATTTCTTGGGCCCGAGTGATCCCGACGTAGCAGAGGCGACGCTCTTCGGCGATGTCGTTCTCTTCGCCACTCTTGACACTTCGACTGTGTGGCAGAATCCCGTCCTCCAAACCAACCATGAAGACATACGGAAACTCGAGACCCTTGGCCGCATGCATGGTGAGAAGCCAAACGGCGTTTTGCTGAGCCAACTTATCTTTCTCGTTACCCATCTCCCTGCCGGCCAACGCGATCTCCGAGAGAAAACCGGTAATATTTGGCTCCGCAGCACCATCCTGATACGCGCCCACCGCGTTGACCATTTCCTCGATCGAACTCATTCTCGCTTCGCGTTCTTCGGTCTTTTCATAGTTTCTCGCAATTTCGTCAGCGTAAGCTGTTTGCTCCAGCAAAGTGCGCATCGCATCGGTGAGCGATTCACCCTCGGCACGCTGCCGAACATTCTGTGCCACCTCGGCAAGCTGCGAGATACCCTTGCGAGCCGATGAGGTCAAATCCGTCAGCGCCGATGGATCCTGCATTACGTCCCAAACAGGCACCCCGCGTTCGACCGCTCGTCCCACCAACACCTTAACTGTCTTGCTTCCGAGGCCTCGAGGCGGTGTGTTGATCACTCGCAGAAGTGAAACCTCATCCGCAGGTTGTTCGATCCATTTGAGATAGGCAATCAGGTCACGGATTTCTTTTCGATCAAAGAATGATTGGCTACCGAGCATCACGTAGGGAACTTTTGCTTTGCGCAATTCCGTCTCAAAAAGCCTCGGTTGCTCATTCGTTCGAAAGAGAATCGCAATGTCCTTCGGCTGGACATGTTCATTATCAATCAAATGAGAAATCTGCGCGACAACACTTTTGGATTCGGTGATCTCATCCTTGTACTGCTCGATCCTCGGACGCTTACCATTGGGTCGGCTTGCAATCAGACGCTTATCGTGACGCACGGTGTTGTAAGCGATTAAGCGATTGGCCATTTCCAAGATCGCAGCAGTACTCCGATAGTTATCCTGCAGATAAACCACCTTCGCATCAGGCCAATCGTTCTTAAAGTTGAGGATGTGAGTGACGTCCGCTCCTCTCCATGCATAGATCGATTGATCATCATCACCCACCACGCAGAGATTACGATGCTTTTCGGTTAGGTGACGAGTAATTCGATACTGACTACCGTTGGTGTCTTGGTACTCATCCACCAGAACGTGATCGTACTTCGATGCCTCCTCATCCCTGATATCGGGATGTTGTTCGAATAGTTGTTCGGTCTGCAAGAGAAGGTCGTCAAAGTCCATCGCTCCTCGTAACTTCAGAGCATTCTGATAACGACGGTAAGCTGCCGCGGCGAAGTGCTCACGATCGGTCCCCGCGAGATTAACAGCACGATCCGGTAGCACCGACTCATTCTTCCAACCGCTGATAATCGCAAGCATGTCACTCGGACGGAGCGCAGTCCCAGGCAATCGCAGTTCACGCAGCACGGTTCTCGCGAGTGACTCTTGGTCGCCACGGTCGTAGATCGAAAATTTCTTTGGATACCCCAACGCCCTGGCATGCTCACGCAAGATGCGAACGCACTGCGAGTGAAAGGTACTGATTGTGGGTTTGGGGGAATCGTCACCTTGACGAGACTTCTTGAGAACTCGTCCTTTTGGTGTAGACCGCTTGGGCTGGATCAGTTCCCCGACCCTCTCCTGCATCTCACCGGCTGCTTTATTGGTGAAGGTCACAGCGAGGATGCGACCGGGGCCAGTCC
>JAKMEW010000220.1 GCA_022425745.1 Rubripirellula sp. | reverse complement strand
GCGATCCCCCATGTCAGGAGACATAGAACGATCGGCACAATGGATTGTTTTGGCAGCAGGTGGGGCATTTGGGCTGCGAAGGAAGGGAGGCGTGGAGCGACCGGTCTCTGCCTCATAGTTTAGACCGTTTGTGTACCCTTTGCCGAGATTAGTTCCCCTGTCAGCGTCAATTTCCCAGCGGTTTTGCGGCTTATGACGCGAAATAGTCCCCGTAAATTTCAGCGAAGCACCCTTAATCACATGGATGGACTGCTTTCAGCATTGTTCACTTTCGGTCGTGGACGCTGGTTTTGCCTCATTTGGATTCTTGGTGGCTTTCTCGCTTTTCAATGCGGTTTTCCGCTCGGAGTCGGGCTTTCTCTTCTCCTCTTCACGCAGGAGGTTCCTGAGGAAACCGATCCGACGGCGCAGGATTTTGGCTTGCAGTTCAACCTCTTCTAGTTGCTTTTCCATGCGGTCGATCCTGACAGCGGTGTCTCGGCCAGCAAACCGTTGAAAAAATTCAAGCAGAATCAAGGCTCGCAAGGCTCGGACTGCGGTGCCCCGCAACCGATACACCCGTGCCATTTTGCTGATCTGCGACGCCCTCATGACCTGCAGTGTTCGAAGAAAAGAGAACAGTGGCAGCAGGATGATGACGATGTCAAGCCAGTGCGTCTTGCAGTACTCAAATTTCTTTTGGGCCACCGCGACTAGGACGATGAATTCAAATGCAAATGCGAACCAGATGATGCCCGTGCCGATGTGGATCGCCACTCGCAGTGACGGATGCGCGATGACCTGAGCCTTGAGAAAGTATTCGACCAAAAGCACAGGCAGGATCAGTAGGGCAATCAAGAACATTGGCAGGCTGAATCGTCGCTCGAGCCTGCGTCGCAGTCGTTTGTTTGGATGACGCCAGCCCATGCCCGGTAGCCAGATCCTGTAATCCATCTCGGGGCTCCTTGCACAAAGACGCAAGGATGGGCAAACACAGAAAAGAAGACTGAAGTAATGGAATCGTCGCTCTGACTTTCTCCAGTTTCTGGTGAGTAAGTGAAAGACGGATTCGGCGATCACCAACGGCCACAAAGCAAAGGTCAAACCGAGAGCAATGGTTTTCAAATTGCGATCAATCGAGGTGACAGTGAGCAGTTTTTCTGCTTCGATTCTGAATTCTTTGGGCTGCTCCAAAAGGAAGGCCCGAGCGCTCTCGGTGAACTGCGGAACGTCAATCCAAAGAACCACGAGCGTCGCTTGGCAAATCAGGAACGTCAGCGCTACACCGAACATTAGCGGTGCCGTCATCTGTGCAACCCACATCGGGATGTCGATCGTTTGCCGTTTGGGTGATTGCATAGCTAGACGGATAGGCGAGTGATTCGAGGACCGCTAACCAACACGATATCCGATCTGTTTCAATTTGTCGGTGACACGGGCTAGATGTTCCCCTTGGATTTCGATGCTCTCCTCTTGTACTGAACCCCCTGCTCCACACGCTGTCTTCAATTCGCTCAGTAACGCTGGTAAGTCGGTCTCGTTGGCCGACAGTCCCCAAACAACCGTCATCATTCGTTTGTGTTTGCGCCGATCCAATCTTACCTTGGCTCGCTGGCGGTTGGCCGGTAGCCATTGGGGCGTCTGTTGCTCGGGGGGACAACCGCATTCCTCTTCCAATTTGCCACATCGGTCACAGGTCGGAGGAATATCGAACGGCGTGCCTGCAAAAAGTCGGGACATGAATTGACCGGGGGATCAAGGGCGAGGACAGCAGTGGGGCTTCGATTCAGGATCGAATCCGGTGAAGAACCAATCCAACGAGTGTGCCTCTCTGCAGGGATTGTCACAAGGTGTTTACTGGCCTGCGTTTGATTTGCCTGCGTTTGATTTGCCTGCGTTTGATTTGCCTGCGTTTTGCCGGGCAATGTAGAGCGGGTTTTGCCCGTTTTACCCATGTTATCTGGTTGTTTGCGGGTTTTGGGTCAGGGGGCAAAATTCGGCTAAGGAGGCGTGCGCGATGCTACTTGTCGACGATTGGAGGTGTTTTGTCGGATTTCATGGCAAAATAAAGGATTGTTGAGGCGGAAATCGGGGTCGTGAATAGGCAGTTTGGTGGTTACCACCCGAGGAAGCGGATGTGGTTTTGATAAAACAGCGCTAGGAGCCGAGCGGGGTTTGATTTAGGCTATACGGGGTAGCTTTCTTCGGAAAACGCCGACTTTTTTCCATTTGAAACCGAACCCGAATTCTTCACCGTATGCTAAAAGCACTCGAGCTTGCCGGTTTCAAAAGCTTCGCGGATAGGACGCGTTTTGATTTCCCCGATGGAATCACCGTGGTTGTTGGCCCTAATGGGTCAGGGAAATCGAATATCGTTGACGCGATCAAATGGGTGTTGGGTTCCCAGAGTGCAAAAAGTCTTCGTGGAAAAGACATGGCGGATGTGATCTTCAAAGGGTCACAGACACGCGGTCCATCGGGTGCGGCCGAAGCGACGATCGTTTTCGACAACGAAAGCGGCAATCTGCCAATCGATGCGCCGGAAGTGCACGTCACTCGTCGTGTCTATCGTAGCGGCGAAGGTGAGTACCTGATCAACAACCAAGCCGTCCGACTCAAGGATGTGAAGAACTTGATTCGGGGTACAGGCATTGGGATCGATGCGTACAGTTTGATCGAGCAGGGTAAAGTCGATCGAATGCTTCAAGCAAACGCGAAAGATCGCCGAGCCATCTTTGAGGAAGCTGCGGGGATCAGTCGTTTCAAAGCAAAGAAGGTCGAGGCTGAACGCCGTCTCGCTCGGGTGCAATCCAACCTGACTCGGCTCGGTGATATCGTTGATGAGGTCGGTACGAGACTGAAAAGCATTCGAGGCCAAGCGAGTAAGGCCGAGCGATATCGTCAGGCAACGCAGCGTTTGAAAGAATTGAGGACGCAACTGGCGTGGGCGGATTGGAGTGAGCTCAGTGGTGAGCTTCAATTTACTGAGACTGAACTTGCGCAGGCGGTTGAGCGTCATGAAGCTTTGGGCTTCCGCCGCGAAGAGTTGCAGAAGCAGCGTGAGGTGGCCGAGGTTCAGCTCCAGGGGATTGCGGATGAAGCCCAGCGAGTCGATCAGCAACGCAGTGAATGCTCTCAGCAGATTGCTGAATATTCAGGGCGTCGTAATGCGGATCGTGTCGCAATCACCGATCTGAGAACCAGTATCGCAAAATCGCTTCGGCGTGTTCGCCTGTTGCAGACAAGAGCGGGATCGGCAGCAGCCGAGCTCCGTAATGCGTGCGAACGTCTACGG
>JAKMEW010000200.1 GCA_022425745.1 Rubripirellula sp. | reverse complement strand
GAGATGCTTACTGCTGAAAGATTTGCTGTGCTAAGGAACCTGCACTGGTTCTAGCGGCAGCACGAGCGGCGGCACCGTTCATTTGGAACTGAAAATCACCGAGCGAGATGCCAACGTCGCCGAAGCCAATCATCAGGTCCGAAAAGGTTGACGTGAGAGCAGAGCTGTATTGATTGCCGTAGACGTTATCCTTGTCATCTGAAGTTTGATTGAACTGAGTCACATTGAAATTCCAGATCGATCCCGTATCGGGATCTAGGACTGTTGCGGTAAGTCCGGCTGAACCGGTTGTCCTTGACGCGATTCGACCGGCTCCACGTACTTGATTTCCCTCCTTCTCGGAGAGGGTCTGAAGTGACTGGAGGCCAAATGTTGCAAGTTCTTCCGAACGAGCGTTAGAAGCGAAGATGCTAATGAATCCAAGAGCGATGAACAGGTGTTTCATCTGTCTAATTCCCATGTTGTCCATGATAAGGGTAAAGGTGTTGTGTTCGCTGAACCCTCCACACGCTAGTTAGCGATTGCTTGAACTAAAGCGATTCTGAGTCGGACGCTCAAGGGAAAGCCGAGATGCGGTTCTAGTTTGTCGAATGTGACAGATGATTCGGCTGAAGTGATCGATGTGAAACACCCATGCTAGAGGAAAGTGTTTCACGTTCCGCCCAGAATCGCCGCAGAATCGGAGTAATCGGAAAATTCTACTTCACGATGATCCCCGCCACCGTCGATGAACTCGTTAAGCGGAGCGTCTATGCGCTCGGTCATGTCAACGTGTGGGTAAAGAATGGATTACAAAACCATAAAACAACCGAAGCGAAAGGCGATGATGCGTGTGCAGATGCAAGCGCTCATCCTTTTGTCGCTGGTTTTGGTTTTGCTATTGCTATCATTTGGCGAGTCATCCGAGTCGGAATCCGCTGGGGCGTCAGGATTGCAGGTTCAAACTAGCCAGGCGACGCAGGGTAAAGAGCGATCTCGTGCGGTGGTGAAAGATCCATCCACTGCAGCAAACAATCGATCCGATATTCGATCGCACGATCAGTTGGTGAGTGCAGATCGTAACATTTCATCGCCCAGCACTTCAACTCTCGACAGTTCAGGGCTTGGGAATCAGCGGGGTGGCAAACTTGAAAATACCGAGAGGGATAAGACACCTCTGAAGGGAACACTTGAGAAGAAGACCTCAAAAAATTTGTCTGATCTCACGGCAAATCCAAGCCCTAGAAAAAATTCTGACGGTCAGAATCAAAGCGTTTTGACTCGCGAGAATCCACTGGACCAACCGGTGCTCGATGATCAGAAGTCCGCTGAGTTGCCGATTCGGAAAGTTGACGAAAGTCTGTTTGAATTACAAGAACGAGATCTTAACGGTGACTGGGGAGGAACGCTTGCGCAACGCATTGCCCGCTCTTCTTTACCCGTGAGCGAGTTGGCCCAAGCCATGGTGGGTGGAGGAGAATTTCAGAGTTCTCCGACACGTGTCGATCATGAGGGTCTGGAAACGACGCCCAATGACGATTCAGTGTTCTCCGAGGCTCTGCTTGGTGCATCTGCGGCCCGATCGAATTGGGCGGATTCAGATACCGACTACCCATCGGTTCCCATGATTTTCATTGGTAGATCGTACTCCGCTGTAGGCGATACACTACGGCAGATCGGGTTCATTGACGCTGGGTTGGAAAGCACTGCTGAAGATCAGCCGAGCGGCCAAACATCACTCGCGTCGACAAATCTTGTTTCTGACGAATACGAAGCCGTTGTTCAGCCAGCGATTGGATTGATCGATGAGACGGCGGGATTCGGGGAATCCAAACCTTCTGCCGCCATCGCGATGACGCAGTTGCAATCTCCCGTGCCTGGAACGACTGGACCCTTGGCACCTGCAGCACCCATAGGCCCCGGTGCTGGACCCACCGTGAACTTTCCGTCGACGCCCAATCAATCTAGTACGGCCGGTACTCCATCCAGTGCGAACGATGCTTCGGGATCGGCAGGCAGCAATGCAAATGGGGCAAGTGCCGCACCTAGCAATGCAGCCTCACAAGCTGCACCCTCGAATTCCGATGCATCAAACTCCTCGACGACCGGCTCTTCCGAATCGAATTCAAATTCGGGCGATGGCGAGAGTGATTCAAGTGATAGCTCTGCCGACGATTCTGCACCTGCAAAGGATTCTGAAAAGCACATGGTCAGTGAGTTGGTCGGTACCGGCTACGGTTTTCTCGGCAGTGTGTTTGACAGCGGTTTCTACTTTGCAAATGAGTTCACTTTCTTGGCTCCCAAAACCGTTGGATCGGTCAAGGTTGGTGTGACCGATATGCTTGATGAAAGCACGGTCACAGAACAAACCGATGCTGGTCTCGGGTTTGGAAACCGTCTCACCCTCGGCGCACGGGGACGCAGTGCCGGCTTGCAGTGTCAGTACTGGACTTTTGCATCTGATCAGGTCACCAGTGAATCTTGGCACGACTACCGCCCGATTCCTCGATTTGTCACCTCAAACGCCTCGGCTCTTGAGACCGTGGATTTAGAGATCACTCAGCAGCATGTTTTATTTGGTTGCTTGCTCGAAAGTCGGTTTGGTGGTCGTTACGCAGAGTACGATGGTCAAGATTCTGCGACGGTGGTTGATCAATTACACGATTCGCTTGAGCTGACCGGTGTTGCGAGAGCAACGAGACATTTAAGAGGCGCTGGCCCGACTCTTGGGTTGTCCGGACGAAAAAACCTTCGAATCGGTTTTGGGAAGCACGCGAGTGAACTATTGCCGAACATGGACTGCGATTCATGTGGGGTTGAGACGTGCATGGGTGATTGTGAGTCATGGAGAACTGCTTATCCTTGCTTCCCCTTGAGTCTGTACTGGAATGGACGTATCGCTTGGCTGTGGGCTGAAGAGAGCAGCGGAGCGGTGACGGAAGCGACGGTGAATTATGACGGTGGAGAAGGTGGAGCATCCACCGCTCGTTCTCGAGACAAGGCTTTGATCTTTGATGATCGTGACTCATCCATTTTCACGCTCGGGTTTCAAGTGGGGCTGGAATACACACGTCCAGTATTCACTCGTTCCCAGTTGTTAGCCCGAGTGGGTTACGAGTATCAGCATTGGGATTTGGGGAAGAATATCGCCGAGTCGCAGTCTTATGCGTTTCTTTCGGACGGTACGAACTTCGGAGGACGGGTTGATGCATTGGCCACCTCCAATCGAAATTATCTGCGGCTATCTGGCTTCACACTTTCTGTTGGCTTGAACTACTAGTTCTCTGGTTCTCGGTTTGTCGGCGTGATCAGCTGCGCCCGTACTGTGAACGCAGTGACTTCAATTGGGTGAATCGTGAGGATGTTGTGCGATTGAGATTCGGATCGTGAAATCAACTGCACGTTCATCTAGGCGAGAATTTCGCGGACTTTCTTGTGAAGCAATTCAACCCCACTATTCGGTGCAAACCGTTGTGGCGGAATATTTTGCCTAACCTTGGCGACCCCGATGACCGAATGAAGAATTGTGCGAAAGTATTTAACGCCATTTCTACGGGGTTTTGTTGCATGGACGCTAGCTGCATCGGAATAGATCTTGGGACGATGTTCACTACCGCGGCCGCTTCCAATGGCGGGCGCAGTTGCATCCGAAGCGAAGTTGGTTTTGCAAGAGACGCGATTGCCAAGCACTTGATTGGTGAAGATATTGTCATTGGCGAACTCGTCAATAAACATCGCCAGGCGTTAAGTGTGGTAAGGCCGTTTGAGCAAAATTCGTTGAAGCTGGCGATCACTGAAGATCAGTTTCGTTCAATTGTTAATACTGAACACCAGCCTTCACTTACAGCCGCCTCCGCCTTGGTGTCGCACACCGTTCAGTCACTGGGAATCCCGTCTGAAAGCGAGATGCGATGCGTTGTTGGTATTCCAGCGGGCGCTTCGATTTACAGTCAGCGTCTGGTGATTGATTTGATTGAAGCAGTAACACCATATGTTGCCGTGGTTTCCGAACCTTTTGCTGTTGGTTTTGGACTCGGTAGCGAAGCCAATAGTTCGATCATTATCGATATCGGAGCAGGCACGGTTGATTACTGTTATTACTACGGTGCTTTTCCGTCAGAGCAGGATCAGGCAACCCTCGGATATGGTGGCGATCACGTTGATGAAGAGCTGCGTCGCGTCATCTTGGAGACTTATCCTGATGCGAAGGTTTCAGAGACGGCCGTGCGTGGTATCAAAGAACGTTACGGTTCGGTAGGAGAGACGATGAAAAAGACCATCGTTGAACTCCCAACTCGCGATGGGCGATCCAACAAATTTGATCTCACGGAATTAGTACGCGAGACATGTGTAGGATTTGCCAACAAGATTACCAATGGATTGGCAAAGCACATCTCGTCAATTGACAACGATGACTTCTTCATCGATGGCGCGAAGATTCTGTTGGCGGGTGGGGGAAGTCAATTGCATGGACTTGACGAGTACATCCAGCAGGCCTTGAGCATCGGTGAGAGATGCGAGGTGTCGCGGATACATGACTGCAAATTTGCTGGAGCGATGGGTGCTTTAGAACTTGCTAGGAGTTTGCCGGAGGATGGCTGGCAGTTCCTCAGTAATTTCAAGCCAGAAGTGGGAAGGGATGCTGCTTAGTTTCTATCCGTTGAGTTTTGGTTCTTAGTTTCTTTATTAGACCTTCGTGTTAGCTGGGCAAGATGCACCGTTGGTTTGATTCAGCCGGTTTCAGTCGGTTTCAGTAGGTCAGATCGACAAATGCATTCGCAAATCAAATTACCGATATCTTATGCGGCGAATCTTTTGATTCGCTCGGTAGGATTTGCGTGCGTCTTATTGGTGTCTGCCGCTGAGGTGCGAGGCCAATTCGAAATGCCTTCGGTTTCGAACCCCGCGCAGTCTCAATCGAGTGAACTGGCGAGGTCGCCCTCAATGCGTACGACTGATTACCAAGAGGT
>JAKMEW010000068.1 GCA_022425745.1 Rubripirellula sp. | reverse complement strand
CGCGATTTAACATCCGCAACTCGGCAAAAGGAATAGCTACTTCAAGTTTGGGGATTGGGCTATCCGTGCGGGGGAACAAACTCGCATCAGAAAACGATCCAGCCGCCCCAAAAAATCACCAGGTGACTCTCCAACCACCCGCCATTTCTCCGAACCCAAAGACTCACTGATCGACTTCGACCATTGCTCAAATGTGTTTTGAATCTGCTGCAAAAGATCACCCGAAACCGTGGACGAATCAAATACGACCCGCCCACCTCTGGACGCACGAATCATCCGTAGTAAATCACCAGCGGATGCTCGATAGACCACTCCATCAAAAAAGACTCGCCGCAATTCCGCATCGGCGTTGAACTGAAAGACAGGATCTTCTCCACAGTAAAGCGAAAACTGATCCTGATCGCGAAAACCGACAATCACCTTGCATCCCTTCAGCGAGATCTCGCCGCGACTACGAAAACTCTTTCCATCGCGGAGCAAGTCTTCACGTGCGAACTCTTGCTTTGCCATCTCATCTAATCCAAACGCAGTTAGCCTCGAAAGTTATCGACATCAAAGCAGATCACTAACGCCTGACTTCCCAGTTTGCATGCGGGACGTGTGCCTCATCCATAAACTTCACGGCACGCTGCACCAAGTCGGCGTGGCTATCAGCAAGATCATGTTCTTCAGACAAGTCGTCGTCGAGATTATAGAGTTCCACTGGACCACTAAACATCGGCTGACGAATTGCCTTCCATCGACCAAAGCGAACCGCTTGTCGACTGCCTTTCTCGTAAAACTCCCAGTAGAGATAGCGATGCTGTTTTTGCCGATCAAGATGCCCCATCAAGGTTGGAGCAAAACTGACGCTGTCAACCTCGCCGGGCACATCCGCATCAGCAAGCTCCGCGGCTGTTGAAACCCAGTCGCCAAAATACCCGATATGGTTCGAAGTGGTTCCAGCAGCAACCGTCCCTGGCCACCAAGCAATCGTCGGCACCCGAATCCCTCCTTCGTACAGAGCACGCTTGGCACCGCGAAGCCCTCCCGACGGATCAAAACGCTGCAAATCATGACCGGCTTCATCATGTGGGCCATTGTCACTCGTAAAAACCACAAGTGTCTTCTCACTCAGCTCTAACTCAGCAAGTAGATCAAGAATCCTACCAACATCCCCGTCCATCCGAGTGATCATTGCCGCCTGACCTTTATCCTGCGATGGCCAACTCTCATTTGCGTAAATACCATAACCAGGAACCTCCGCACCATCGCCGGTCATCCGAGTACCTTCGTTGTTCGCATGTGGTGCGGTTAAAGGAAGGTACAGAAAAAACGGCTGATCACGGTGCTCACGAATGAAACGCAACGATTCATCAATAAACAGGTCATGTGAATAATCCAGTCGCTTCGTTGCGGCACCGCCAACAAAGCCACCGTAAGCGCGATCGGCTCGTCGCACCACATTCCGCAATGGCAACTTACGATCATTGTCCCAGAGAAACTCCGGAAAGTAGTTGTGCGCATGGACCTGGTTTGCATAACCAAAAAAACGATCAAAACCTTGCTTGAGCGGCGAGCCCGGCTGATCAACCTCACCGAGACCCCATTTACCAATTAGCCCCGTTGCATAGCCAACAGACTTGAGGATCTCAGCAACCGTTACATCCTCAGCACGCAAACTTTGAATCAACATGTCGTTCCCGCCGGCATTACCGCGAACGTGGGTATGCCCCATATGTTGACCGGTCATAAGCACACTGCGACTCGGAGCACAGACAGTGTTCCCCGCATAGAACTGGGTGAACCGCAAACCCTCTGACGCCATTTGATCCAGCCGCGGTGTTTGAATGACTTCCTGACCAAAGCATCCAAGATCACCGTAACCAAGATCGTCTGCGAGAATGAAAATCATGTTGGGCTTTGAGTCGGCCGACTCTGCTGAATTCGCATCCGTCGCAACGCTGATAAAGAAAACGAAACCCAGGGCAATAGGCACGGCGCTACGAGCCAACGCCAAAACTCGATAATCAGGTTCAATTAGTCGCTTCACGATGTGGCACTCTTCCCTTGAAAACTTATTAAAAACGCATTGCAAATCAGAAAACAACAAATCAAGATCACTCGCCAAAGTCAGGCCAATCGTCCAAGCCTCCCCTGAACGAATTCCAATAGTTCTTTGGAGACCACTGACGCCTCTTTTACTTGACGACTAATCTTTAGGCTGATCCCACAAGCGATAAGGATCGTCCAATTCACGTTGCTGCTCGAGCAGTAGTGACTCCATCTCTGCTCGCTTAGCAGCATACTTTGGATCCTCCGCCAAATTACGTTGATGCGGTTCTGGGGCAACTCCCGTGACTTGCCGCACAACCTCTTGGTGATGCTGCTTAATAAGTTCATTTGGATTGTTAGAGAGATTAAACAATTGAGTCTCCCTCACCGCTCCATCCATCACATCGTATTTAATCAACTTCCAATCACCCTGCTTGACGCAACGCATACCCGGCAATGTCCCGCCACAATAAACCCCGTACAGAACGTCACGAATCGATTTCTGCTCGCCCCGCAGCACCGACCGAAAACTAACTCCCTCGTTGGTGCTTGGTGGGTTAATCCCCGCCAAATCACAGAAGGTTGCGAGGAGATCCATTAAGTACACATTTCCTAATGCGCGAGAGCCCGCTTTGACACCGGGCCCCTTCACGATCAATGGCACGCGGTAAGTGTGCTCGTAGAGGTTTTGCTTCCCCTGCAAGCCGTGACGACCAATCGCCATCCCGTGATCCGAAGTGTAGATCACGTAGGTGTGATTCAACTCCCCCATAGAATCGAGTCGTTGAAGCACTCGTCCGATCTGACGATCGATGTTCTCGCTACATGCCATCTCCCGACCGAGTTCATTCCGAATCGTCGCGGGATCACGACGCTCCCAAACACCACTAACTGCAACTTCGTCTCGAAGACTCGGGTGCCCATGATGGAATGGATGCTGAGGTAAGTAATTCACTGGCAGTGGCGGCTGCCGATCATTTTCAGTGGGAAGTGTCGATCGCTCTGAGTGATTGGTAGCACCATATTTATCGAGTAGTTCCTCAGTGCCATCTCTTGTGTCGTGCGGATGTGAAAAGCCGAGGTAGATAAAAAATGGGTCGTCGATTTTATCCGACTCCCGCTTAGCCAAGTATTCAAGAACTCGGTTGGCGTGCCACGCACTTCCTGTCTCTTCCGTTCCACCTCGCTTTGTTGCGGTGTGACTTACCGTAAACAACGCATTGGCCGCATCGTAACTATTTCCATTTTTGCACGTCCTCATCGTGCGATAACCAGCTTCATTAAAGACGGCGGGTAGGGACGAGGCATGCAACTTGGGAGGAACCAACGCTGGGTTTTTAGCATTCGGGTTGCGAGTCTGCTTTCCTCGATTCGGAATATGCCATACCGAGCGACCAGTCATGATCATGTGACGAGACGGCGTGCAGACCGCACCAACCCACGCTCCCATGTGATGCGCCCCGTCAAACACCATGCCATCGGCAGCTAACTGATCCAACACGGGTGAGTCCAAAACGGAATTGGGGTTATAAACCTTTAGGTCGAAAGGTGACTGATCATCCACAAGAACAAACAAAAAATTTGGGCGTCTTTCTGACGC
This sequence comes from Rubripirellula sp., assembly GCA_022425745.1. Taxonomy (GTDB): domain Bacteria; phylum Planctomycetota; class Planctomycetia; order Pirellulales; family Pirellulaceae; genus Rubripirellula. The sequence goes on along the minus strand of JAKMEW010000068.1, from coordinate 839 downwards.
AGTGGCACCGCTGGCTGATGCATTGGCACCGCTGGAACACAGCAGACAGAGCATGAAGCCAGCGAGAAACTCAAAAACATTCGACCCCAAGTTGCCTAAACCAGCATGGTTAACCCATCGCATCTGATCGCTACTCCAAAATTTTTAATGAACGACGATCTTGGCGAATCACTCACCATCGCCGCCTTTTTGCAATGACTCTTGACCTCACAAAGATCTCGACCGCACAAAGATAACCCATCTCGACGAGACAAGTGGCGAGAGCCACGCGATCTAGAACAGCCAAAAGAAGTCAACATTGGCACGGCGATGATGGTTTTCAGATCGACTGCCGTTATGATGCTCTTTCACGAATACGTACGATCATAGAAACTATCGGGGCAGTCTGGTCACCAACCGCCGCGAAACCAAAACTCGCTTCCCCAGAGAAATTGGCCCGCCCATCCAACCTTGAACACCTTCTAGGAACGAATGATCAAAATGAAGAACATCAAGAATAACACCCCTCGTATCCTTCTTGTCGCGTTATTTGTTCTCGCCGCAGGAAACCTTCATACTCAAGCAGAATCGACCAAGGTTCAACTTGATACATCTGCTGGAAAAGTGGTTCTCGAACTCAATGACGAAAAGGCCCCAAAAACCGTCGCGAACTTCGTTCAATACGTCAAAAGTGGCCACTATGCAGGCACCGTTTTTCACCGAGTCATCAAAGGTTTCATGATTCAGGGCGGTGGAATGGACGCGGATCTCAAGGAAAAGCCGACACAACCTCCGGTCGTTAACGAAGGCGGAAACGGTCTAAGCAACAAAAAGTACACCATTGCCATGGCGCGCACCCC
>JAKMEW010000169.1 GCA_022425745.1 Rubripirellula sp. | reverse complement strand
GTATCGAATGTAATCAATAATCGATTCTTCTTCGTTTGACAAGCAAGATTCTGCTACAGCCTGATTGAAGCTAGTGACTTCAATTAAAGGTCTTTTCAGAGGCGATAACTTTTCCATTCTATATTTTATGAATCGATCATTTGATTCTAGCAATCGATAGTCATATGCTTTGGTCCATAAGTCCACTTCAGCTAATTGAATGTGATTGAGATGTCAGCTCTAATCAAAATCACGAATGCTTCATCTCCAACTGATGTCCGCCTGATATCCACCTGATATCCGTTGTCAAGCTGCTGGTCCTTCATGCGGATTCGCACAAGTTCCCCTTCGCTGATCGTCCTCGCCGCTCAATTTGATTCTTGCAGGCAAAAACAAAAAATAGGCACGATTTTGTGACAATCTCGTTACTGAAATAACACGATAACTCTCGGCTGTTCTTTTGTTTTCGTTTTTGATAGTGAAAGTTCATCCGTTCAGGCACACCCGTTGCGAAGATCAAGGATCTGTCTTGTGAGCCCATGCCTCTTCGTTCCCTGGTGCGTCAGCTGCGGGACGGGGCGCTCACTGGCGAATTGTTAGAGCGCAGCCGACGAACAGAACGGCTTTTAATGCGAGGTGCCGGTCGCAATTGCCGGGCGCTTGTGGCGAGCGCTATGGCGCAACGAGATGGCTCTCCCTTGCTCGTGGTGGTTCCAACCCTCGAAGAAGCAGGTCGTTGGACTGCTCTGCTCGAGCTCATGGGTTGGTCGATCGCCAATCTTTATCCCACGAGTGAAGGGTCTCCCTACGAGCCATTTGACCCGACCAGTGAAATTATTTGGGGCCAATTACAGGTTCTTAGCGACCTCCTCAATGACCCCGAATCCAGTGATCGCGCCATTGTTGCAACGGAACGTTGTCTGCAACCTCATCTACCACCACCAGACGCTTTAAAAACAACCTGTCGTGTCCTGACACGCGGTGATGAGGTTGATCTGGACTCGCTTGCTGAAACACTTGCGAAACTCGGATACGAGCGTGTTTCAACGATTGACCAGGAAGGGACCTGGAGTCGTCGCGGTGACATTGTTGATATTTTTTCAGTGAGTAGTGAGTTACCTGTTCGTCTTGAATTTTTTGGCGAAGAACTCGTAAAGTTACGTGAGTTTGACCCATCAACGCAACGATCTCTTGACCCTATTGATCAGCTAAGACTCACTCCTACTGGATTTAATCCACTGATTGCAGACCAACTACGCGCCACAATGCCGGATGGTTTGTCGTCATTACTTGGAGAGCAAGCGACCGACGAACTTCTCGAGGGTGGCACTCCAGAAGGGATGCGTCGCCTGATGGGTTTGGCTTGGAATGAGCCCGCTTCCCTATTGGATTATCTCCCTGATGTCACCACCGTTGTTATTGATGAACGGCGTCAGGGGGTTGCCCATGGACAACTTTGGTTGGATCACGCGATTGAGCACCACAAGGAAATGGCCATCGAGGCTGGTTTATCTGACTTAGACCGCGATTTGCTTTGGCCCGGAGTTCTTCATCGCGACGTTGTGACTGCCTATGGCTTAGCCGAAGTGTTTGATGGGTTCGATCTTGCGGAACTGCTCGAGGAGGACAACCACCCAAACTCCTTTGATTTCGCCAGTCGGCCCGTTCCTGCTTACCCCAATCAATTTGGAAAACTCGGTGAACTGATTAAAGGGTTTCAGAGGGATCGGATGTCTGTTTGGCTGATTTCGGCTCAACCCAGTCGTGCCGTCGCTCTTCTTGAGGAACATGACTGCATCAGTCGATTTATTCCAAACGCTGGGGACCGTCCTGCCATAGGACGACTCATTGAACAAAACACCCCAGTTGCCCTGAAAGCAAAGGGCAACGCAGAGCTTGAGGGAGTGCTGTTACCGGCCTGGCGTATTGCCCTCGTTACGGATCGGGAATTCTTTGGCCAGCAAACGCTTACCTCCACGGGATATGTCCGGCGTCGACGTAAGGCTGCCAGTCGCACGGTCGATCCCAACAAGATGCGACCAGGCGATTTTGTTGTCCATCGCAACCATGGCATTGGTCGCTTCAAAGCCATGGACAAACTCGCCCTATCCGGTGATGTCCGCGACTATCTGGTCGTGCAGTACGCCGATGGAATTCTCCGTGTCGCTGCTGACCAATTAGGGAGCCTGGGTCGTTACCGGGCGACGAGTGAATCTCCGCCACAACTCAGTCGCATGGGTGGTGCAGCGTGGACGAAGGCCAAAGAACGGGCCAAAAAAGCCGTCCGCAAGGTGGCCCTTGATCTCGTCAAACTTTATGCCGAACGCCAACAGTCCAACGGCTTTGCATTTCCACCTGATGGCCCTTGGCAGACAGAGCTGGAAGAGTCATTTCCCTATGAGCCCACTCCGGATCAACTGAAATCCACCACGGACGTGAAGCGCGATATGGAAAGGGCCGAACCCATGGATCGTTTGGTTTGTGGAGATGTCGGCTTCGGCAAAACCGAAGTGGCGATACGAGCCATTTTTAAAGCCATTACCGCAGGAAAACAGGTAGCCATGTTGGCTCCAACAACAGTCTTGGCTCAACAACATTGGAGAACTCTTTCAGAGCGGTTTGCCCCTTATCCGATCAAAGTGGCACTCCTGAATCGATTTCGTACCACAACGGAACGGAAAAGCAT
>JAKMEW010000065.1 GCA_022425745.1 Rubripirellula sp. | reverse complement strand
CGACAGTGTCGATCGCTACCGACTCGCTTCGTCCCACGCCTCCGAATCTGTCAAGAAGCTATCAACCAAACTTTTCAATGTGTATAAGGCACCGGTCACTAACGATGAGATGTCATCAGCTATCTCCGGCATCTTGGAGAACCTGCCGAGCTTCGATTTTTTTGATGTATGTCCTGAAACAGGACGAATCAGGGAATTTAACGATACGTATCAAGATGAAGCATCGCAGAAATACTATGAACGCGTTTATGACTTGGCGTATGAGGTTTGCCAAAGCCTGAGCACGACTAAAACGAGTTCGCACTCGGAGGTGGGTACCGCCGCCGCGGTGCCCAATGCGTCAGCGAAGACAGTTTTCCTTGCGGAAACCACGTCTGATCTTCGAGAAGAGCGAGATCGCCTTCGGCGTGAACTGATCGAACAGGGGCATCAAGTTCTCCCAGATCGAGTTTTGCCTCAGGTTGCCAAGGAATTGGAGGAGACGCTTCAAGAGCACATGGAACAATGCAATTTCGCCATTCACCTGATCGGTGATCGATATGGGATCGTGCCAGAAGATGCATCGCTTAGCAGCGTCGTGATCCAAAATCAGGTCGCCGCCCGCGAAAGCGGCATTCGCGAGCTTCCCCGTATTATATGGATGCCACGCGGCATCCAACCCACCGATGAACGTCAGGCGGAATTTGTTGAATCACTCGTGGAAGACCCCGCAGCCCAGCAAGGTGCCGACGTCATCCGCGACACACTAGAAAACTTGAAGCAACTTTTGAATGAACGCTGGCGTAAGGAAGCGCAAGCATCCACGAACAGTCGTTCCCTGGCAGACAGTCAGGTGATCGATGATGTGGCAAGGCTTTATCTGATCCATGAGGTGGATGACGAACCTGCGGTCGAAATGATCGAAGATTTCTTTTACGAACGCGGGATTGAAGTCATGTTACCTGAGTTCGAGGGTAGCGAGTCGGAGGTAAGCGCGGTTCATATCCAGAGTTTACAGGACTGTGACGCGGTGCTGATTTATTACGGATCGTGCGCAAAAAGTTGGGTCGATATCAAACTGCGGGAACTGACCAAGGCAATCGGTTATCGAGATGGACGTCCGATCGACTTGCGGACCGTTTACATCGCTCCTCCAAGTGATCGCCGCAAGGAAAGGTTCAAAACATTGTCGGCTGAAATCGTCCGTCAAACCGATGAAAACCTCGATGTAGCCGAACTGGAAAGACTTGCTGGAAGAATTAAATCTCTAAAATCGTCCACTTCGGAGTCTGGATAGGATCATGGAATCGAATTTCAACCCTTTCCCCGGTCTTCGACCCTTCTCCGCAGAGGAAGACTACCTCTTCTTTGGGAGGGAGGAGCAGACCAACGAACTTTTGGGTCTGTTGCGTAAGCACCGGTTTCTTGCAGTGGTGGGAACTTCTGGAAGTGGAAAATCGTCGCTCGTGCGCGCGGGATTGCTGCCTGCACTGTACGGCGGAACCATGGTCTCCGTGGGTTCTCGGTGGGAGGTCGGCGTGTTTCGTCCGGGCGGAGATCCGATTCGAAATCTGGCACAGGCATTAATTGATTGCGACATCTATGACGCGGAGGATCCTGAGTCTTTACCCCGTTTGATGGCGACTTTGCGGCGAAGTCGAAATGGTCTTGTGGAGGCAGTAAGGCAGTCCGATTTGGGCGAGGGCCACAATCTCCTGCTCGTTGTTGATCAATTTGAAGAACTTTTTAGATTTCGAGCCGATCGTCCTGAACATCAAGAACTCTCTGCAGAGTTCGCACAGTTACTCTTACACGCGGCTGCAAGTCCGGAGATTCCAATCTACATCACGCTCACGATGCGTTCGGACTACCTCGGTGAATGCGCCCAGCTCCCTGGCCTCGCCGAAGCGGTCAACCATGGTGAATACTTAATCCCACGTCTAACACGTGATCAACGGCGTGATGCGATTGAGCGCCCCGTGGCGGTGGGAGGTCAGAAGATCACACCGCGACTCATCAATCAGCTGCTTAACGAAGTGGGTGACGATGTCGACCAACTACCCGTTTTGCAACATGCATTGATGCGAATTTGGGATTGCTGGGAGAACGACCATGCTCCGGGTGAAACGATTGATTTGCGACATTACCTAGCGGTTGGCGGATTGACGAAAGCGTTATCCCAGCACGCAGACGAAGTCTATGCGGAACTTGCGGATGAACGGGCGCAGGTTCTCTGTCAACGAATCTTTAAGGCTTTAACGGAGCGGGGTGCGGATGAGCGAGGAATACGCAGGCCGACGCAAATGTCCCTGCTCTGTAAGATCGTCGAGGGTGAGCTCGATGAGGTGAAACCCGTTCTGGATGCTTTCCGGAAAGTGGGTAGAACCTTCGTGATGCCGCTTGAAGGTACGGCGATCGATGACAGCACGATTGTCGATATTTCGCACGAAAGTCTCATGCGTGTATGGGGGAGTTTGCGGCAATGGGTGGATGAAGAATCACAGTCGGCAAGAGTGTATCGAAGGCTCGCGGAAACGGCTTCGCTATTTCATGATCAACGCGCCGGCTTCTACCGTGATCC
>JAKMEW010000127.1 GCA_022425745.1 Rubripirellula sp. | reverse complement strand
ACGCAGCCTGGTAACGCAGCCTGGTAACGCAGCCTGGTAACGCAGTGGAACAAGATCCGACCGGGTAACGCTTTAATGCGGCACCGTCTCTCTTGCCGATCGGTCACCTGGTTTAACGGTGTTATCGATGGGCGGCTCGTTAAACGGTGGCCGCTTGCAGGCGATCTTGGAATCTTTGGAAGAGGTAGTGGCTATCGTGGGGCCCTGCTGCAGCTTCCGGGTGATACTGCACGCTAAATGCGTTCTCATCGCGATGTTTGACACCCGCAATCGTGTCGTCGTTAAGATTGCGATGCGTGATTTCAAGACAATCAGGTAGGCTCGATTCCTCGACGGCAAAGCCATGATTTTGCGAGGTGATTTCCACTTTGCCAGTTTCGTAATCAAAAACCGGTTGATTGGCACCGCGATGACCAAACTTCAGTTTGAAGGTTTTTGCGCCACAGGCCAACGAAAGTAGTTGGTGTCCTAGGCAAATACCAAAAATGGGGCGTTTCCCAATCAAGTCAGCGATGGTCGCGTGAGCGTAGGTGAGAGGCTCTGGGTCGCCTGGTCCGTTGGATAGGAAGATGCCGTCCGGTTCGAGCCGTAGGATGTCGTCTGCAGAGGTTGTCCCCGGCACGATCGTTACTCGGTTACCCCTCGAGACAAAGTGCCGTGGAATGTTCCACTTCATACCGAAGTCCATGCAGACGATGTGTTTTCCGGTCGAGCTGTCACCCGAAACACCGATTTCGGTTTCGGTCCAGTCGTCGAGACGATGATCCCAACTGACGGCTTCCTTGGACATGACCTCCTGCACGAGGTCTCGACCGACGAGTCCTGGCGAGGCAGCTGCCTTGGCGACGAGGCTTGCGTCATCGAGATCAGTTGTCGAAAGAATACCTCGCATCGCACCTTTTTCTCGAATGCGGCGAACCAAGGCGCGAGTATCGATTCCAGACAAACCAATCAGGTTGTGCTGTTTCAAGTAGGATGCAAGATCGCCCTCGGATCGGTAGTTGCTGTGAACCCGGCTCAGTTCACGAACGATGAATCCCGAGAGCGAAGGTGTTTCGTTTTCCAAATCAACGGAATTGACACCGTAGTTGCCAATTTCCGGATAGGTCATGGTGACAATTTGCCCGCGATAGCTTGGGTCAGTCAAGATCTCCTGATACCCAGTCATCGAGGTGTTGAACACCACTTCACCGGTAATTTCCCCGTCGGCCCCAAATGAATGGCCAGTAAAGACGCTTCCATCTTCCAAAGCTAATTTTGCGGTGCCCATGCTCAACTGCTTCGCTCGTTAGTGGTTAAAACATCCAATCGGTCTTATTTCTGACCCAATCGAGAGTTTCAACGCACCGACAGAAGAGAGGAACCGTTGGAACGGTTCTCGGCAATGATTATCGGCCGAGGCTGTGGTCGAAGACGACCCTGATTCGATCGGCGAGAGGATACCAGAGTGAGCAGATTTGGCGACCCCACTGGGGCCGCCTAAACCAAGATTTCTTTGCCTCGGTCGGTTCAACCACCGTGAAAATCGGGGGTAAACGGCATGAAAAGTTTTAAGAACACTGCCGCAATTGCTTGAGGACATTGGCACAAACTGATTGCTGCCAAAGGCACCAACTGATCAGGTGTCGATCAAGTCTTCGGGTGAAAGAATCGGAACCTGATTTTCTTCGGTGTCTTGCTTCTCTCGCCAAGCTTCACCTTTGCGGTAGCTATCAAGTTCAAGTTCGAGTTGCTCGAGCTGTTCGTGGTCTTCTTCGTCGCCGAGTTGAACAGCTTTCTCGCTCCACTGAATCGCTTTTTCAAAATTGCCCGCCTCTGCGTAAGCAGCAGCGAGTGTGCTGAGGATGTGAGCCGCTTTGTAGTCCGAAAGCTTTGCCGCTTTTTCGGCTAACTCGAGCGAACGTTTGCCATCACGCACCGAGTCATTCGGGGAAGTCGCGAGCACCCACGATAGATTGTTGTAGATGCCGGCAGCTTCTTGCTTCTGGAATTCATCCGCCGTTTCAAACTCGATTTCGCCAACCGAATCAACTGCTGCCTCGTAGTCTTCGATCGCCTTTTTGTGGTCGCCAACGCTCAGCTGGGCATCGCCTCGGGACCTGAGCGCTGGGACGTTGCCGGGATCACCTTGCAGCAACTCGCTGAGGACTTCAATCGCTTTGCGGGGGCGGTTGTCCATGGTGTAGAGGCTAGCCAATCGCAGACGGTGGAACGTGTTGTTCGGGTTTCGGTCGGCCAAGAGTTGAGCATCGTTGATCGCATCAGCGAGGCGGTTCTCCAGTAACGCGATTCTGGAGCGGAGCCCGATGACCATTTCAAGATTCAAGATCTGGGGTGCGACCTGAGTTGCGTTACGAAAATCTTCTTTTGCTGATTTGATATCGTCCCGGTCCAGTGCGACCTCTGCTCGCTGGAGCAAGGTCATGGGGTCCTTGGGAGCCATCGCGATGGCTTTGTTTAGGTCAGAGAGGGCTTCGTCGAGGTTTCCTTTGGAGCGATGCAAGATTGCACGCATCCGATACATGCCTTCGCTGGGTGATTTGGCCAGCAATTTCGTGACAAGTTCGATCGCTTCGTCCAAACGGTTTAGATTCACCAGCTCTTCGACCGCTGCGCCGGCAATTTGCTGATTCGTTGGATCCTCGAGTAGAACCGCCTCGAGGTCCTTCAGTGCGTTCTCGACGTCACCGTTTTCCAGGCGGATACCAGCCCGTTCTTGGATTGCGCGAAGGTTGGTTGGGTCTGCCTCGAGTGCTGCGTTGAGGTCGGCCAGTTTGCTCTCCTGTTCAGTTTGAACCCGTGCACGCATCCAGAGTGCCTCACTCTTTTGTGCCGGATCATCTTCGAGCAACTCAATGACCTTTGTCGTTGCCTCGAGGACAGCCTTGGGGTCGCCACCGGGCAGAGGAAGCATGTTGAGTCTCGCTATCAGGAAGTAAGCCTCAATCAAGCTTGGGTCATGCTCGATCGCCGTTGAAAGACTCTCGAGTGCCTCATCGCGAAGTTGAAGTTGGCGTCTCCCGGGGACGCGAAGCATCGCTCCTGCCATCGCTTGGCTTCGTTGCAGTTGCACCGACGCAAGCATTTTCTTGGCAAATGACCGGTTCTCGTCGTCGAGTCCCTTTTTGATCGCAGATTCCAAAAGTGCGGATACAGCACCTAGCTGTTCATCTGATTGAGCATCGATTCGTTGGACAATTGCTTCATCCAGATCATTTTGACCTGCGTTAGTACCTTCTGTCTTCTCAGTTTGGGAAGCCACCTCATCCTGGGCGTGCCCAGAAGTCGTCTGCATACCGAACAAGAGGCAGGCCAAAAAAGGAAGGCTGGCTAGATAAGGAAGGCTGGCTAGATGCAGGGTTGAAGACGAATTTGATCCGGCAATCATCGTGGGACTTTCCATCCGAGGGGAGGCTAGCAGTTTTCTGGTAGTATGACAGGTTGAACACCTCTAAAAACGGAGTCGACCGTTTTTTTGCTCTACCCGAACTTGTTCAGGGATAGCATTTGCCGGCATGTTATTCCAGAGTGATCGGGGCTGACTCCTTCGAATCTGGTGGGATCGCTGCTGATTACCGCCATCAAGCTGAATCGCCATTGGCAAAAATGCATTGGGTTGCCAAGATGTCGCGAAAAATTGGATTTAGAGTCTCCGCGGGTTTCCAGCCTCACAACTCAGGTTATCGACTCACGCCCTTCTTTCGGGCGGCGTGAGGCCACCGATCACGAGGAATGAATCTCAAGAATCTGGCACTTCAGAATGTTGGACTAAGTGCGGCGGCTTTTAACGAGTTAGTTTTATTCGAATGTCTGGGGCTCAGCGTGTGTCTGCGACTCAGTTCGAGAGCCCAATGGGAGCAATTTAGGAATGCAACGTACATTAGTTTTATTGAAGCCTGACTGCGTTCAGCGCGGTCTGATGGGCAAAATTATCGGTCGTTTTGAAGATAAAGGACTGAGAATTGCCGCGATGAAGATGTTGCAGGTAACCCCAGAGTTGTCTCGGCAGCATTACGCAGAACACGTAGAGAAACCGTTTTATCCAAGCTTGGAATCGTTTATCACTTCTGCACCGGTGGTTGCATTGGCGATCGATGGTCTCGAAGCGATTCAGGTCGTCCGAGATATTCTCGGGGCCACCAGCGGCCTGAAGGCTGCAGCGGGAACGATTCGTGGTGACTACAGCAGTAGCCGGCAGATGAATTTGGTCCACGCTAGCGACAGCGAAGCGTCTGCGGCGCGAGAGTTGGAACTCTACTTCAACGCGAATGAATTCTGCGAATACGAAGAAGCGACGATTGCATTCCTGCGAGCGGGTGACGAATAGAATTGTCTTTGATAATTTGAGGTGACTTCAAAGGGGTCGCCGCAGTTAGGCCTGCTGTTGCCTCGAGAAGAGATTACTCGAGTAAAGATGCAAAAAGCAGTGGCTCAATAAGCAAGCGACGCGTTGGTTTCAACGCGTCGCCGTTAGCTCAGTGATTGGGGGCGAAGCCTAATTGAGGCTTATCGCTTCTCTTCTTCCGCACGTGCGGCTCGTAGAGCTGCAGCTTCCTGCGGCAATTTGAACTCAGGTCCAGCGGGGAAGTACTGAACATCGTCTTGCAGGTAGTACGGGCTCGGTAGGGTCTGTCCATTAAGAGACACTTGGCAACCCGTTGCACCAATCAGGCAAAACCCTGCTGCAAGAGAGAGTGCGATAGCTTTGATGTTGCGGTTGAAAACGTTGGCTTTCATCTTCGTTGCCTTATCGTCCAGGCGTGCTGGGAGGTCTACGTTCTGGTTTGGTAACTTTCGTCACAACCGATATCGACCCGACAACCGTTAAATCTTGACTCTCAGATCATCAAAATCCGCAAAATGTCGTTCCCGCGTGAATTTGACAGCTGTTTGCCTGCAAAAAGCGAGGTCTAGCTGCCTCTTTTTCTTTGATCGCTTTGCGGAGAATCTCCCTAGGATTCGTTTATTTGGATCATCAAACACAATGGTGTGCGGTCGCGACTTTTGTGTGAGTTGCAACACTGAATCCTGCTGTAGCGTCAGACGAACGTTTTTTCGCCTCGTGACAAATCTTGTCCGATGAATTTCCATAGGCACGTCAGGGGGCCTCCCCTTCGTGGTTACGGAATGCTTGCATTGGGTCCCGGGCTCACCTTCCTACGC
>JAKMEW010000091.1 GCA_022425745.1 Rubripirellula sp. | reverse complement strand
GTATATGGGGGCAGCGTTTTCGTGGAACAAGGGGGTCAGGACCCTTTTTGGCTTTGCAAAAAGGGGCCTGCCCCCGTAAAGCTGCCCGACCCCGTAAAGCTGCACGCCCCCTTAAAGCTGCAGTTCCCCGTGTCCCGGATATCGACCTGTCCCGCGAGCAGTTCCCCTCGCTGTTTGCCTCTTCCGGCGGTGTTGAGCGTATTTGCCGCAATTCACAATCGTTGCGAGTTTCGCCGCGTTCGCCACCCGCTTCGCCCCAGCAACTAAGAGTGTTGCCTCAACTGCTTAGAGTGTTACCCAGCCAGATCGTTGGCATTTTCTTTTCTTAGTTCGTTGTTGACGCATTTCCGGGTCAGTTACCCCCTTGGGGATCCCGCTCTTCTTAGCGTTTCGCAATTACCTCATCAAACCGCACCTGGACGCCGAGACGCGATGTTCGCTGGTTACTTCGCATCGCTGGTTGATCATTGGTTGATGTGACGGGTATCTTTTAGTGATGAGCTGCTATCGTGATCTTGCTTAGAGTGAAGTTGCTCAATGCGATAACGATCTGAGTGAAACGGGTCACTTCGATTTGGAATCCATTGAAATTGAGATCAGTGACTCAGTCTTGTGTTTCTAATAAGAATGCAAGCTCTTGGTAGCAAAATCGTGGTGCCAATTGCGAACGGTTTGGGTGCTGGGTATGAAGTTTGGGTGCGGTGGTGAAATCAGGTCATCCTGCGGGTAGGCATCGCCTTGCTGGAGCGTTCTGGAGAGGGATGAGGCAGAGATGAATTTTGCAAGTGATAATTGGGCGGGATCCGCGAAGGAGGTTGCCGCCTCGCTTCAGGAGCATAGCGTTGGTTTTTCGCCAGCCTACGGTGCGAGTGATCTCGATCGGGCACTGGAACGAAGGTTCAACGAACTGTTTGAGAAAGAAGTTGCTGTCTACTTTGTCGGGACAGGCACCGCCGCGAATTCTCTCGCCCTGTCCTCGATGAATCGCCCGGGCGGCTTCGTTCTCTGCCATCGTGAAGCGCATTTGATTGAGGACGAGTGCGGGGCTCCAGAGTTCTTCACTTCCGGCGCGCGAATGGCACCGATCGATGGTGATCTCGGAAGAATTGATCTCGAGGCATTGCGTGAGGGACTTGAGCGATTTGATCCAAGTTTTGTGCACCACGGTCAACCGATGGCCGTCAGTGTTACGCAGTCTACCGAGGCTGGCACGGTCTACTCGCTTGACCAGCTTCGCGAGATCGCCGACATGACTCACCAGCACGGCCTGCCCCTCCACCTTGATGGTGCTCGGTTTGCCAACGCGATGGTGACACTCGGAGCAACACCGGCGGAGATGACATGGAAGGCCGGCGTCGACGTGATCTCGTTTGGTGCGACCAAAAATGGATGTTGGTGTGCCGAAGCGATTGTCTTTTTTGATCCCGATCGTGCGAAACAATTGCCGTTCATTCGCAAACGTGCGGCTCAACTCTTTTCCAAAACGCGATTCATCGCCGCTCAGCTTCACGCCTACCTTGATGATGACCTCTGGATTCGTCTTGCCACTCACGCCAATCAAATGGCCCAGCGGCTGGTGGCGGGTATCGAGCAGAGCAGCGAAATCCGCATGGCATGGGGCTGTCAGTCCAATGAGCTGTTTGTGACAATGCCGAAAACGCTCGCCGAGCGACTGCAGCAGGCGGGGGCGACCTTTTATCCCTGGCCCACGCCGAGTTGGTTTGCCGGGCGAGTTGCAAGCAGTGAGTCGCTCTATCGTCTAGTGACCAGTTTTGCGACCACCACCACGGATGTCGATCAGTTCATTGACTTGCTGCCAAAATAACCATCGCGCGCAATCTGACAACGTTGCGGAGGTGGCTGCGTCATCTAGGCTCTGCTGAAAAATGGTTCATCCGAGTAGCAGAAGCCGAATTGCCGCTGATTAAAGGTGAGCGTTTGGGTTTCTCCGATTCTCGAACCGGTAACGAACGCTGGAATGTAGCCTAACTGAGCTTGACGGCAGGAGGTCGGTTCATGGACTTTCTTGCTTGTGAATCGATCGCGGTTAGAAGGCTACGAGTTTGTCACAATGCGAAAGGAATCGCAGCAGAGTGTTTCGTGCAGGCAAGGAAATCAAGCCGTCGACGAACTGCAGGGCAGGTGATGTCGGTGGGCCGTTGATGCTGTTTTGTGGAGGACCGATTTCGATCCTCCGTCTGGCGACGCTGCGCGTCCTGATGCTGATCCTCTGTCATTGGCTTCATCTTTCGCCCAGTTCTTTACTTCGCTGTTTGGTTGGCATTTGGATCTTCGGCGTAGGGAGCCAGTTACGAGCAGACGAGTTCGATCGTGTTGTTACCAATCGTGTTGCGACAGAAATCGAGTCAGATCTCGGGCTTTGGCGGGTGAAGATGCCACAGGAGCATTCTTCAAGGGAAGTGTTGCCCGCTTCGGCAGATGTCTTGCTCGATCCCGAAAATCCACAACCACCCTCCGCTCGGCTTGCAGCCCTGTCGCAGCCGATGTGTGAGCCGGCGGCGACAGAGCTTGAACTTGAGCGTTTCAAGCGGCAGGCACTGCAAAGTGTTTCGGTCGAGTTTGGTGGAGTGGGACGCTTTGATTCCGAAGGACTCAGTAACGGGTTTATTGATCTCGGTATTGGAACGGGTCTGCCACTGGGCAGCCTCGATCATCTCCTCGGTATCACTCCGCGCGTGCGAGTTGACTGGCTGGACTTGGATACGGGTTCTGCTTTGCCGGCCGGCTATGGAGTACCCGAGGAACTTTATCAATTTGAGTTACAGTTCTTCTATCGGGGCGAGCTGAATGACCGCCTCTCAGCGCTGGCAATCATCTCACCAGCGATTCGCAGCGACCTTAGTACGGATGATCGTGCCCTGCGTCTCTTCGCTTTGGGACTTTTGAATTGGGAGTGGATCCCCGATCGAGTCACACTTTCGGGCGGGGTGGTGATGTTGGGGCGAGCCGATCTGCCGGTTTTGCCGGCCCTCGGGTTACTTTGGAAGCCGAATCACCGTACCAAGATCGACCTGAGGTTCCCGCTCGCAAAAGCGGCGTACCGACTCACCAAAGACGGTGCAAAATCAGAAACATGGGCATATGTGACGGGGGGCTTAGGTGGGACCACTTGGGCGATCACTCGTGAGCTGGATTTAGCTGGAGTCGTGGTAGAACATACCGATGAGTTTTCGCTTCGCGACTACCGTTTGATTCTCGGTTGGGAACGACTGGTTTCCGGTGGTGGTGGGTGTTTCGCAGAGATAGGGGTGGCAGTCGGAAGGCGATTGGAGTGGGAACGACCACTGTTGGAGGTTGAGTTAGCGTCGGCGGGTCTGATTCAGGC
>JAKMEW010000079.1 GCA_022425745.1 Rubripirellula sp. | reverse complement strand
ATCCTACCGCGCAGCCGCCGCCAACCTGACTCCGGTTCTTGGAAATCGACAAAATGAATCACCCCGCCCGGCGCTACAAAATCAAGAAATCTGGGGAGAAACTCACGCACCTCGTCGACCTTGAGACAGTCGAGGAAAAAAAGCATGGAAAGCCCATCAAACTTTCCCTTTGAAAATTTCAACTGTCTCGCGTCATCGTGAACCCACTCAATTGAAGTGTCCCTACCTACCGCGCAAACCGAAGCAACCTGCCGCTCGATCATCTGACCACTTTGATCAACACTGATGACCGCTGAAGCTTCTTGCGTTTGCACGAACTCTCTCAGGTACCTTCCGTCACCGTCACCCAGAATCAGCATCCGCTTACATTCGGGAAGCGCGTGGAGCAAACAAATACGCGCTCTCTGAAGATCACCACGAAACAAAGCCCACTCAAGCAACCAGTAAACCTTTGCCAACCGATCGTATCCACGTATGCAGAGATCTGTACGCTTCTCGATCATCACGCGCCCCAGCATAGTGCGACGACTGCAGGTACCCATAAGGCAGCTTCCGCGAAGCAACTACCGACGTGTTCCCCGCGTGTCGAATCGCCAGCCTCATTCCAGTAAGGCACAAACGCAGACTCTTGTAATGAACCTCGCAATTCAATCTTAACCGTGGAAAAAGCGATAAGGTTTAGCGCAAGCAAGAAGGCCGCACCGAGATACGCCAACTTGAAAACACTGGAAAAATTCATGAAACCAATCACCGATACTAAACCTGCAAAGTACAGAGCAATCGTGGTCAAAACGACAATCCGCTTCCAAAAACGAAGCCTGCCGCCTCCACTCCCACTCTGCAAGTCATCAATCCCCCTTTCTAGCCACGCCACGGAAATCGTATTGAAAGTAAAAAGCGTTCCAAGGCCAAACATCACCACGACCGTTTGTATTTCGAATCCCGCATTGAGTAATGTCGGCAGACAAACCCCGCAAGAAAAGAGACACCCCACCGCGACTGGTCTCCAAAGCTCGGTCGTGTCCTTGCATCCTCTCCCATGAAGCCAGAAGTACAGGGCCACAAGGCCAGTTAAGCTAAGGCCAACGCAAAACTGTACGAAACTTGCACTCGATTGGATAACGAAAGCCACCGCAGAAAAGACCAACGCCAAACAGGCCCACAAAACCTTTCCGTAGCGATAATGAATCATGTGACGCGACCAATGCGGGCGTGACCGGTCAAGCCTTTTCCCGTCTTTCAACCGATCGATCGTGTACGCAATCCAGACGGAACAACTGATTACCAAGGGCTGCCAGATTTCAATCGCTTTCCCGCTGATCTCGCCAAGCACTAGCGAGCACCATGCAAAAGCAATGCAAAACACGTCCAATGAAAACACGTGCGCAAGTTTGAGTGCTAGCAGCGTAAATCTCATGAGTTATCCAATCATTCAGAATCGGACCAATCGCCCACTCATTACCCATGGGTTTACGCAAACAACTCCATTCGCCCCATCGTTCAATTCGAAATCTTGCCGGGTGCCAGGATCTCATCTAGGAGCGTCTGTTCACTCGCTCGACTGAGTCCCAAACGTCGCATTCCGCCGTCGTAGTGAAGCGAAACCGTCGAAACGCGACTTCCATCACTAATTGCCAACTCAAGCTGCTTCCCATCGACGGTGCTCTCGATCGCATCCTCCATTGCGTCCACGCTCCACACCCTCTCACCAATCGAGATAATCTTGTCTCCATGGACGAGACCTGAAAGGTCTGCTACGCCTCCGAGTCTCACTCGCGTCACCGACCCATCACTTGCAATGACCAGCCCGATAGAATCGAGAAAATCCGCGCCGCCACGATGGCGAAAGGTGCCTGCAGGTATTTGAACCGGATCATTAGAAACCTCGAAACGGTAGCCGAGCCGGGATGCCATCTCATAATCAAAGTGATCCTGAAGGGATTCGATTCGTCTCCTTATCAGCCCGTCCCAATCGAATACCGCTAGACTGCTCAAGGTTCGTGTGATGTCTTTTCGCTGATAGCCTTTGGGTGACGTAAGAGGTTCATCCGCTTTAAAGAAGGTCCGGCAAAAATCATCGAGAGTCTTCTCCCCACCGCTTCGCTCACGAACCAACGCATCCACCTCTAGCCAGAATAGCATGCCTTCCATGTAGTAGTCCTGACTACGACGCAACTCACCCCACCGGTTACTACCCTGCCTGAGAATATGTGACGCCGCGCCCGTATCGGCGAGTGTACGCCATCTTCTTCCATCCTGATGAACGGCATTACGAAGCTCTACCGACAATCTTGCTTCAAAATCCGATACGTCCATCAACCCGCACCTCGCTTCGATCAGTTCCCCAAGGTATTGCGTGAGTCCTTCATACACCCATAAAAGCTCCGTATCTTTCGGCGAATGAAAATCGCCTCTCACCATCCCCTGTGGGCGACGATACTTCCCGCACCAAGCATGAAGGTATTCGTGAGGCACCAATAACCGATCCCATCCCTTTAATGAATTAAGATCACTAAGGGATCGAGTTGTCAAAATGTTGAAAGTAGAACGACTGTGTTCGAGACCGTTCTTGGGTAATTCATCACTAACGCCAAGCAGAATGTCAAAACGGTCGAACGGATGGCTCCCCATCAACAAACTGGTTTGATGCACCATCTGTCGATATTTCTCCACGATTGCCGGATCAACCGAGGCTGAATCCGCCGTATCACGAAACAGATGCAAAGAATGGGGGGGCGTTAAATCAGACCCATCCGCAAGTATCACTTCCTCGTAGTGGTGCCCAATCATGATTGGACTGTCAAAAAGCGTCCGTAACGAAACTCGGTCGCGCGCAATCACAGTTTCAGATTGATCATCTGTGTTC
>JAKMEW010000062.1 GCA_022425745.1 Rubripirellula sp. | reverse complement strand
CCAAGCCGATAAGAAGCTCCGAATGCGTGATGTCGCTTTCGGACACCAAGTAGCCACCGTCGTGATCCCGCCCGATCCGGACAAGGTCCGTTGCTGACCGATAGGCAAAAAAGTGCGGCAGTTCGGCGTGAATCATAATCGTTCTCATGTTAGTCTGCGGAGAACTCACGCGGCATGACGGCCGTTGGGTAGACCGTGTCACGCTACTCCCATTCGATGGTCGCAGGCGGCTTACTACTAATATCGTAGCAAACTCGGTTCACACCTTTGACTTCGTTGATGATTCGTGAACTCATTTTGGCGAGCAAATCATACGGCAGTCGACTCCAGTCAGCGGTCATGAAGTCATTGGTGTTGACGCTTCGAATTGCGATTGCGTTCTCGTAAGTTCTCGCATCACCCATCACACCCACACTCTGAACGGGGAGCAAGACAGCAAACGACTGACTCGTTTCCCTGTAAAGACCCGCTTTTTGGATTTCTTCCACCACGATCGCGTCCGCCTCGCGGAGTACCGCCAACTTCTCTTTGGTGATTTCTCCGAGGCAACGCACTGCCAAGCCTGGACCTGGGAAAGGGTGACGCCAAACCAGAGACTCGGGCAGCCCAAGTTCGATCCCTAAACGGCGTACTTCATCTTTGAAAAGATCCCTCAGGGGCTCGATGAGTTCGAAACCGAGTTGCTCGGGAAGTCCGCCAACGTTGTGGTGCAGCTTGATGGTGGCAGCGGGACCATCGGGATCAGCGCCACTTTCAATCACATCTGGGTAAAGCGTTCCCTGAGCGAGGTAGTGGGCGTCTTCGATCTTTTCTGCTTCCGCTTTGAAACACTCAATGAACTCAAAGCCGATTTTCTTGCGCTTCTCCTGTGGCTCGCTGATTCCCGCTAAGACGCTCAGGAATTGTTCTTCTCCCTCCACCACACGGAGATCGGTTTTGAAGTGCTCGGTGAACTCCTTGACTACCATCTCCTGCTCGCCTTTTCGCAACAGACCATTATCGACCAAGATGCAGGAGAGTTGTGGGCCGATCGCTTTGTAGAGCAATGCTGCAACCACACTTGAATCGACGCCACCGCTGAGTCCACAGATGACGCGGCGGTTACCAACTTGCCGTCGCACCTCTTCGATGGTTGCTTGAGCGAAATCACCCATCGACCAAGTTGGTTCACAGCCGCAAATCTCAATCACGAAGTTTCGCAGCAGTTCTCCACCGCGCGTGGTGTGAGTCACCTCCGGATGGAATTGCAGACCAAAGACCGGTAGCTCTTTGTGTTGGATTGCCGCATAGGGACAGGTGCTGGTCTTCCCAATTGCATTGAATGATTCGCTGATGCTTGATACCTGATCACCGTGGCTCATCCAGACATCCATTTCTTCCGGAAGTCCAGCGAAGAGACCTGAATGATCATTGATCTCGCAGGTAGCTGGTCCATATTCGCGGCTTGGCGTATTATCGACTTTGCCACCGAGTGCTTCACACGTCAATTGCATGCCGTAGCAAATCCCAAGGACCGGAATGCCGAGTTCGAACAGCTTTGGATCGCAACGCGGTGCTCCCGCTTCATAAACGCTTGCCGGTCCCCCGGAAAGAATGATTCCCTTGGGTTCGATTTCAGCTAGTCGTTCCGCGGTGATGTCGTGTCGGAGGATTTGGCAATAGACGTTCTGCTCGCGGACACGTCGCGCAATCAACTGTGCGTACTGCGAGCCGAAGTCAAGAACCACAATCCGCTGCTGCGTGAGGTCTTGAGCGGAGGGAGCTTCGGAGTTGATTTGAGCGTTGGCTGCAGAGCGTGCAGACGATTCGTTTGGACTGTTCATCCGTTATGCCACATGCGATGAGTCGCGAAGGGGTAATTGCAAAGTTTAGAAAATGCCCACGACCTTCCCAAGGGGTTCAAGCGGCGTTTAGAGAGCGGCCAACCCGTTTGCAGCTTTGTTGGTCGAGATTTTGCCGTTAATCCGCCGAAAAATTACAGAGACCTGCAGGTCCCTCTGGCTGGGAATTCTGCGTGCCGGTGATCGCTTGGTCAAATCGGGATCATTAAAGGGCAGTGATTGGTGTGGGAGATAAGAAACGCTCGGACGGATTTCGGGTAAATTTGGGGTGATCACGCCCAAGCAGGAGTTGTTGGCGTGATCAGTCGCGATAATTCAGGAAGGAGTGAGCGAGGTGAGAATACTACTGGCAAATGATGATGGCGTTTATGCTCCCGGTCTCGCGGCGCTCGAGCAGCAGTTGAGGCACTTGGGGGAGGTCGTGGTGGTGGCCCCGATGACTGAGCAGAGCGGGGTTGGACATTCCATCACGTTTCTCACACCGCTGACGGCCAAATCAATCCATCGCGAAGGTCATCACTGGGCCTGGGCTGTGGATGGATCTCCTGCCGATTGTGTGAAATTGGCCATCGGGCAGCTCTATCAAGATGAGCCATTCGATCTGGTCGTGAGCGGGATCAATCATGGTCTCAATGCTGGAATCAATGTTCTCTACAGTGGAACGGTGGCGGCTGCCGTGGAGGGTGCGTTCTTTGGAGTCACTAGCGTCGCGGTGTCCTTGGAGTACCACGAGGACGCAGATTTCCAGGCGGCAGCAGTCATCGCGAGGAATGTGATTTCGGGGCTTGTTTCGCGGCCTGATTCACGCGCTGGTCTTTTCAACTTAAACATTCCCACCGCCGCCACCGCAGGGCCGAGCGACCTGAAGGTGGTGCCGATGGGGCTGGAGCAATATGGCAGATGCTACGAAAAACGCACTGATCCACACGGACGCGATTACTATTGGGCCCTATGGACAGAACCCGAGCAGCCGCCGCCAGAGTCCGCCGATGTGATCCAACTTCGCGAGGGTAACGTCACCCTGACACCTCTTCGATTCGATCTGACTGACCCCCGCAGGCTGGAACAGATGCGGGAATGGGATCTTCGAACCTGATGCGTTCTTCGGTCGTGAACCGATAAGGGTCGGCCGGTGGTGGTAGAAGGGCTCGAAGTTGATCTCTCGGGCGTTTTTTACCCTCGACGCTCCTTTGATCGTGCGATTGCCCGCAAGAGGGGCCCGCAAGAGGGGCGTGCAGGGTGAGGTTTTTTGACGATTACAGCGGTTTGTTGAGGTGTGTTAGCGTTTGGCAAACCACCTCTTGCCACGAGACCCCTCCCGATCAAGTCGTTTTGCGAGTAACCTCTCGCAAGTCTTTTCGAGACATTGGATACGTCTTATAGGACATGATTCCCGGCAGAGTAACGCCGGAACCCTTCTTTTCCATCTTGTGAGTGAGTTAGCCAACTGATGAGTGTTGCATCGAGTGACATTAAGAAACTAGCCGTCGATACTATCCGCACGCTGAGCATGGATGCGGTTCAAACGGCCAACAGTGGGCATCCGGGTACGCCAATGGCACTTGCGCCAATCGCTTACCAGCTGTTCAATCACACGATGAACTACGATCCGGCACAGCCAAATTGGCCGTCGCGTGATCGTTTCGTGTTGTCCTGTGGCCACGCATCGATGCTGCTCTATAGCGTTCTGCATCTTGCCGGTGTTCAGTCCACTGACGAAAACGGAACGCCAACCGGTAATCCGTCGATTCGTCTTGAGGACATTAAGAACTTCCGACAGATCGGTAGTCCCTGTGCTGGGCACCCCGAATTTGGCGAAGCAGCCGGTATCGAGACCACGACTGGGCCACTCGGAGCGGGTGTCACCAACTCGGTCGGAATGGCGATGGCCGAAAAATGGCTCGCTTCCAACTACAACACGCCTGAACATCATCTATTCGACTACAACGTCTACGCACTTTGCAGCGACGGGGACTTGATGGAGGGCGTTGCTTGTGAGGCAGCAAGTCTCGCGGGACATCTCAAGTTGGATAATCTTTGCTGGCTCTACGACGACAACCATATCACGATCGAGGGTGATACCGATCTCGCGTTCAGCGAAGATGTCGCTCAGCGTTTCGAAGGACTCGGCTGGAATGTTATCAAGGTCGCGGACGCTAACGATCTTGCAGCACTCGAATCGGCGATCGGCCAATTCAAAGCTTGTTCAGACCGACCGACGCTAATCATTGTGCGAAGCATCATCGGCTTTGGAGCACCCAACAAGCAGGATACGCACGGGGCGCACGGTGCTCCACTCGGTTGGGATGAAGTCGCTCTTGCCAAAGCGGCTTACGGACTTCCCGCAGACGAAAAGTTCTACGTGCCCGAAGGGGTTCGTGAGCACTTTGACGCCAATTTAGGTATTCGAGGAGCTGAAGCTTACAAAGCTTGGGAAGGAGTTTGGTCGGATTACCAAGCTAGCCATCCTGAGAAGGCAGCCCAGCTTGACGACTTGTTCGCAGGACGTCTCCCCGAGGGTTGGGATCAGGATATTCCTGTTTTCGATGCCAGTGAAAAAGGCGATGCGACTCGTAACAGCAGTGGCAAGGTCTTGAACGCGATCGCGGGTCGTGTACCGCACATGATCGGAGGATCCGCCGACCTTGCTCCGAGTAATAAGTCGGATTTAACTTTCGAAGGTGCGGGTGATTTTCTTCCCGATGCGTTTGGCGGAAGGAATTTACACTTCGGGATTCGAGAGCATGCGATGGCGGGTATCGTCAATGGTATGTCGCTATCCGGATTGCGTTCCTATGCGGCGACCTTCTTTGTCTTCACGGATTACATGCGAGGTGGCATGCGTCTTTCGGCGATCATGCATCAACCAGTCATCTACATCCTGACCCATGACTCGATTGGAGTCGGTGAAGATGGTCCAACCCATCAGCCGATTGAACACCTAACCGCTTGCCGAGCGATCCCTGGGTTGTACGTCTTCCGTCCAGGCGACGCCAATGAGGTGGCTGAGTGTTATCGCACTGCGATGCAGATCGACAACGCTCCGTCGGCTTTTGTTCTTTCACGTCAAAACATGGAGACGCTCGATCGATCGCAAACCGCACCGGCCTCCGAGTGTTCCAAAGGTGGTTATGTCGTCATGGATTGTGATGGCACACCGGAAGTGATTCTGATGGGCAGTGGTAGCGAATTGGGTCTCTGCGTGGACGCCGCTCGACAATTGGCTCAGGAAGGTGCGAAGGTTCGCGTGGTAAGCATGCCTTGCATGGAACTTTTTGCTGCTCAATCTGCTGAGTACCAAGAGTCTGTGCTACCAGCGAGTGTCACACAACGCGTTGCTGTTGAAGCCGGCTTGCAGATGTGCTGGGATCGATGGATTGGATTGAACGGTAAGTTCATCGGCATGAGCAGTTATGGTGCCAGTGGCCCATATACCGAGGTTTACAAGCACTTTGGAATTACGGTCGACGCTGTGGTGGCTGCTGCAAAGAGTTTCTGATCAAGGGTCTCATTGGGCTCTTCCGCCCCCCCCACATTTTCGGCTCGCTTTTGATTGACCACTAACCGGATTGAACACGAGTCTGGTAGTGGTCACTCGGCAGTGCAGTCACCGTGGTTCCTGTTGCTATCGCCGAGCCTAGAAGCGACGATTGACGCTGAATTCGGCCATCATCTCAAGTGATTTTCTTGACTCGCAATCTCGCAAGATTTGTAGTGAGTCCAACGCTTGGCAATAAAACTCTCTGGCAACACGATGGGTGTAGCTTTTGGCGTCAGAGGCTTCCAGATAGGGCATGATCCGTTCGGCTCGTAGTTCGGAGGGGCCACCGAGTATCTGGTGGATAGTCTGACTCTCGTGCGCTTTAGCGGTTTCGAGCAGACGGATGATGGGGAGCGTGATTTTGCCCTGTTCCAAATCGGTGCCGAGTGTTTTTCCAACGATCTGGTCGTCTCCCCAGAGGTCGAGAAAATCATCGGCGATCTGGAAGGCGATTCCAATTGCGTTGCCGAAGCGTGCAGCTGCCTCGATCTCTTGCTCTGATCCATCCGAGAAAACAGCGCCGAGTTCACAAGCGACACGGCAGAGTTCACCGGTTTTGCCTTGAACCATCGAAATGTATTCCTCTTCCGTCAGGCTCGTGACATCGCGATGGAGGACTTGGCGTAGTTCCCCCTCGCAAACCTTTCTTGCAGCTTCACTGACTCGTTCACAGGCGACGGTGGAAGAGGTTGTCGCGGCGAGGCGATAGGCTTGCGAAAACAGGTAGTCACCGAGAAGGATACTGGTGTGGTTATTCCATTTGGCGTTGACCGTTGGCACATGGCGACGTGATGCAGCATCGTCCAATACATCGTCATGCACCAATGTTGCGGTGTGAACCATCTCGATTACCGTCGCAATCGTCTGGTGGTTCTCATTGAGCGAACCGATGGTTTTTCCGGTGAGTAAAAGCATTGCGGGGCGTAAGCGTTTTCCGCCCAATTGTGTGCCATGTTGAAGAACTGATGCGAGATCAGGGTATGACGAGTTCAACTCGGCATGAAAGCGTGCTTCGACCGCCTGCAACTGACGACGGATGGGAGCGTAAACTCTGTTTAACGCCCCCCTTATGGCATCGTTGGAACTGGGAGGGGTGTTGTGAAGCGATTTACTGACTTTCGCCCCCGCTTGGTTTTGCTGACGTTTGAGGGATCGTCCTGTGTCCTCTGGGGTGCCGGCACTTCGTGAATTGGCTGACTTAGGCGAATCGATTGAGGGTTGCCGGTTGGTGATGGAGGAAGCATTCATGACGAGTCTACTTTGGATTCATTGCGTCTGGCGAAATCACCCGCTTCTGGCTTACTGTGTCTGAACCGCTAACCGCGATGAGTGGTGACGGGTTAACGCTGATCCTGATGGGGGGCGAAGAAATCGCCAGATTTACCACCTGATTTTTTGACGAGTCGGATGTGCATGATTTCTGCTCCACGATCAATAGACTTAATCATGTCGTAGATGGTCAGCCCGGCGACGCTCGCTCCGGTCATCGCCTCCATTTCCACGCCCGTCTTGGCGGTAGTTCGGACTTGGACTTCACACCTCAGTTCGACTCGATGACGGGTGTGGCCATCAGGGTGGGAGGGCTTGCACTCGTTGGGTGGTGTTTCAACGCCGATTGGTTCGCTGTCTTCCGCATCCGGGGCTTCCGCATCCGGGGCTTCCGCATCCGGGGCTTCCGCATCCGGCTCACCATTGGTGTTGCTTGACGACCAGTGGAATGAAACCGCAACAGCTTCGATTGGAATTGCATGGCAGAGAGGGATCAGAAGCGACGTCGATTTTACCGCTTGGATGGCCGCGATTCGCGAAATCCCCAAGACATCTCCCTTGGACAATTTGGCATCGCGAATCGTTTGGGCGGTTTCGGGTGCCATAAGAACCGAGGCTGCCGCGGTTGCGGCACGAGCGGTGGTCGCTTTGTCAGACACATCGACCATGTGAGCATTACCTTGGTCATCGAAATGGTTGGATGTCTTGCTCAACGGAATCAAATCGTGGGTTCGGGTGACGGAGAAGTGCCTGTGGACGTTTTACTCAAAAAAGTGACGCTGCAAAATATGCTGGCACGATCTTTTGGTTCTGTGTGCTGCCCAGGTGTCCCGGAACCCATCTAGCACAGGGTGTCTGGTTGGCGTCGAGCTTCAGGTCAATGGTGAGCCTCCAGTTCGGGTTGTCTTGGGAGCATCCCGTTTTTGGGACCCAAGGGAGCATCAAAACAAAAAAAGCCCCTCTCATCTGCGGGGATGAAAGGGGCTTTCAACGAGGTCTTATCGTGCTGTACCGCGAGGATCTGATTCGCAAGCGAATCTCACCTCGGACGGTTTAGACGAGCTCTTTGCGTGAGCCGACAAGCGTGCGAAGACGCTCTGCGAGCAGGTGAGCATCGAAAGGTTTTTTAAACGTTTCGTTGATGCTGCTGCGATCGAAGCTCATTGGCTGTCCATCATCTGGAAGAAGAGCAATGAGAACGATGTCGGTGAAATCGATATTCTTACGCAGGTTTTGGCAGATCTGCACAGCTTCGATCTTCCCGATTGAGAAGTCGACGATGATGCAGTCTGGGTTGAAGCTCTCAGCTTGAATACCTGCCTCAAAACCGCTCGCTGCAACAGCAACTTTGAACGCTTTTTCAGGTGGTAGTTCTCGCTTAAGATTTTCAATCAAAACTTGGTCTTGAGCGACGATCAGGCATTTTGCCATTGCTTCGTCTTCAAGATCGCCCAAGGGCATGCCGTGTTCTTTGAGAAACTTGATTAAGTACTCTCTCGGAATACGACGGTCCTGTGATCCAGGAATGCGATAGCCTTTCAAACGCCCCGAGTCGAACCATTTGGAAACGGTTCGGGGTGCTACTTTACAGATCTTGGCGACCTGTCCAGTTGTGAAGACCTTCATGCTAGGTTCTCCATAACGCCTCGTTTAATTTCCCTCGAACAATGGTGCGTCGGTATCCATTGTTCTCGCAGCCCTGCCTCGTTAATGGTCAAAGCGAGTGGTCGGTCCTGATCGACTACTCTCTGAATGGTGCGGTGGGTCGCAACATCAGACCAATGTGCTTCTCGAATAACGTTGGGTCGGGGCTACCCGGTTTGCATCTTGCGACGCTCGCCCTGCGGGATCCTCGCGGTTTTAGTTGTTAAAGTCGTTTGTTTTGGTCTCACCGGAGTAAAACCACCCGCCGAGTGGCGGGAGCGGGGAGAAAGAGACGGAATGATGGCGACCAATGCCCAACCTTCCCATGACTCAATTGCGAACAATCAAGTTGGGACGGTTCGGCTATGCTCGCCGATCTGCTTCAGCCAGTTCTCTTTCGGACAGCACGTTGCTGCGATTGAGTGTGAAACATTTCCCCAGATTCCCCCCTGGGTAGATGGGAGATCATCGATTTGTCTCGGAGATCGAGATAAACGCTGATCACTCTCGACACTTAAAAAGTTCGAGAGTCCCCCATCCGAGACTTATTGTCGAGAAAAACCGGTCCAACTCTTTAGCGTGTTTGATTGGGAATAAGCACTATCAGCGGTTTCATTGGACTCGGTGTTGTAATCCCTACAGCAACGGCCCTCGACCAATGCTCAGATTTACGGTGATTTATGAAGTTTTTGGGATGGTGGAGCTAGGTTGCCGTTGCAGAGAGGGTTGCCAGTGAAATGAAAAGTTTTTTTCTAGGTGTCCACAGGATCTGCATCGTTGCATCAAAATAGAGCGGAGAGAGCGA
>JAKMEW010000061.1 GCA_022425745.1 Rubripirellula sp. | reverse complement strand
GCACCTCACTCTCGTTGATGGTCTGCGCGTTGTTGTAGATACCCGACTTCCAGGGTGCTACACCAGAAAAGAACGCGGTGCGAGAGGGCGAACAAACCGGCGCGGCGGTATATGCTCGAGTGAAGTTGACACCGCTGGCAGCAAGCTTTTTCAGATTGGGCGCAACGACTTTGCCTGCGTACCGCTCCGCATCCTCAAGCAGCCAGCTGTTCAAATCATCGGCGACCAGAAAGAGCACGTTCATCGGCTTGTCGGATTCGGCTCGGGCCGGTGCATGATGCAAAACGACAACGCCCACAAGAAGAGCGATGGCTAATAGATTGGCCACAGATGAACACGGATGAACACAGATGGCCAGAGATGTTAGGTGTCTCGATTTCATTGCGTTTACTCGATCTCTAATTGATTCGCTCGAGGATCAGTTGAGGGATGATGTCCCCAATGCGATCGTCGATCCTAAATACTGATGCATTGTTGTTAATTCGAAATTTTTTTCAAAGTGTGTCGGCGTTCGCCAATCGTCCGGTCCCGGAGATTCCGATCTCAAGCATCTGTGTTTATCCGTATTCATTGGTGGCTAACTCTTCAGCGCTCGGGCAGCCTGCCGATCGGTCGGTTGTTGGCTTCGAGTTCCCTGACCGCTGCATCCATTCGACGACGGAGGTCGGCTACGATTTCGGGATGGTCGGCTGAGACGTCTCGCGTCTCGCCGGGGTCAGCCTGCAGGTTAAAAAGCGACCCGGCCGGAGCTGATGGACGCTTTCCCTCGCGTCCGCTCTTGCCACCCGGCTTCAAGTCTCGAACAAGCAGTTTCCACCGCCCCTGACGAATCACCGACCCGGGCACAATGAATGATTCGTGGATCGGCTTCTCAAGCTCTTCGCCCATCATGTACGGCAGAATGTTTCGGCCGTCGATGACTCGGTCGTCCGGCGGTGCGACTTCGGCGATCGCACAGAACGTCGGCAGCAAGTCGATGATTCCGGTGATCTGACTGTTCGTTGAACCAGGTTTGATCGTATCCGGCCATCGCATGATACAGGGCACGCGAATGCCACCTTCAAAGTCCGTCCATTTGCCGTCGCGAAACGGGCCGGCGTCTCCGCCGTTGATGCCAAGCACGGGGCCGTTGTCTGACGCGAAGATGAACAAGGTGTTCTCCGCGATGCCCTGCTCGTCGAGAGCTTTCATGAGTTCACCGACCTGCCAGTCGATTTCGCTTATCACATCGCCATAGGTACCTCGCCTCGATGTTCCTTTGAAACGCTCATTTGGAATCCATGGAGTGTGCGGTAGCGGCGATGCGTAGTAGAGAAAGAACGGGCGTTCTTTGTTCTCCTTGATGAAGCCAATCGCGGCGTCCAGCAGCTTCGGCGAGTGTTCTCCGTCGGTCTTTCGCTTGATCGACTCAATCCGTTCG
Source organism: Rubripirellula sp. (assembly GCA_022425745.1). GTDB lineage: Bacteria > Planctomycetota > Planctomycetia > Pirellulales > Pirellulaceae > Rubripirellula. The sequence goes on along the minus strand of JAKMEW010000061.1, from coordinate 876 downwards.
AGGTTACGATAGATGCCCGTGCCCTGGTCGAGATCGATCATGAAGCCGTAGAAGAAATCGAATCCGTGCCGAGTCGGGTTAAATGCATCCCATTCCCCCAGATGCCACTTGCCGACGATGCCCGTAGTGTAGCCGGCTGATTTCAGAAGCTCGGGCGTCGTCACTTCACCGGAGTGAATTCCGATGCGGTCTTTGTTGTAGATGACTTTGGTGCAACCCGCACGATGCGCGTGCGAACCGGTCATGAACGCTAGGCGAGTTGGCGAGCAGCGTTGGTGCACATAGAAGTCCGTGAAATTCATCCCTTGCCGACACAGCCGATCGATGCTCGGCGTTTCAAGCGAATCGGAGCCATAGCAACCAAGGTCACCGTATCCCTGATCGTCCGTCAGAAAGACCACGATATTCGGCCTGTCTGCTGCCTCGACGCCCGCGTCCCCCATGAGCACAGCGGTCCAGAGTACGGCGTGAGTGAATAATCGTTTCAACATCTTCGACACCACTATTCCAGCTCCTCTGGTGTCATGCTTTCACGGTACACATTCAACGCCCTCACCGCCTGATGCAGGCCGGGCCGCTCCGCCAAACCCTCGCCAAAAAAACCTTGTTTCACTCCGGGGTTGCCGAATCCCTTCGTAGTATCAACCGGATTGCACCAGAAAACGCCAACGATGTAATCCGTGTCGAGCGCTGCTTTCACGTAATCGGAGTACGCCTTCCCGGCAGCGATGGAGTTCTTCTCGGCCTTCCAGCTACGAATGTCTTTGTCGTCATCCTTGAATCGAATGGCAAAGTCGCACAAGAGAATCGGCTTACCCGTGAGCTGATGGATCTCGTCAAGTCTCTCCTTCGGAAATGGAGCCCGGAACGGCGGCT
>JAKMEW010000051.1 GCA_022425745.1 Rubripirellula sp. | reverse complement strand
CCAGTGGGTCGCTCGGTCAAAAGATCCGCTGACGCAGGGCGTTGGCCAGCATATTTTTCCAGTGCTTGTTTTGGATCGAAGAGATCACCTTGAAACGGCCCGCCGTTCATAAACAGATGAATGACTCGCTTGGCTCGAGGCGGAAAGTGAGTTCTGCTTGCCAGCGATTTTTCTTGACTTACGGAGAATCCTTCGGGTGACTCAGCAAACGCGTGCAGGGCGCCAAGCATGCCCATACCGGCACCAGCCTGCTGCAACCAAACGCGTCGATCGAATCTATCATCGCCCCTAATGTTCATTTATCAACCAACACTCTTTTCAACCCAATCCGTTATTCATAAACCAAGTAAGTCGCTTCATTCACGCGATCCAAAAATCACCACATCAGTCGAGAAACTGAAGTTCATTAGACGCCAGCAAGACATGTAAATATTGCTGCCACCGCTGATCTGCAACCGTTACTGAGGCCTCCCCCAAAAACTGCAGCGACAACCGTAATTCATCTTTTGTCGGCTGCCGAAAATACAACCACTGATAAACCTTTTCCACCGACTCCTCGACGGAGAGAATCTTTTGTCGCTTCAGCCGCTCCAATAATTGAGAAGATTGACGAAGCATGAGTGGACCATTGAGTGCGTAGAGTCCCTGTAGAGGTGTCATCGTTCCGATTCGCTTCGGACTATGCTGAGTTGGGTCAGGAAAATCGTGAATCATCATCGTCGTCGACATATCCCGACGATGGATGGTGGCGTAAAGCGTCCTTCGATAATTCTCAGGGTCCTCGAGGGAATTTGCATTTCCACCCATTTCTCTTCGCAAGCTATCAGCACCGAGCAACATCGAATCCCTCCATTGCTCAAACGTTATCTTGCGCACATCCATCCGCGACCAACAAAGATTGTCAGGATCTTTCGTCAAGGCAAAATCAGTTGCCATGCTACTTTGTTGCCAAGCCGACGACAAAACAATCTCGCGATGTAAACGCTTCAAAGACCAACCCTGGCGAATAAAGCGATACGCGAGATCGTCGATCAAATCGGGGTGCGTTGGCTTACTGCCCTGAAGACCGAAGTTGCTAGGAGTGTCAACAATACCTCTTCCAAAGAATGCCAACCAAACGCGATTAACGATCACTCGCGCAGCAAGATCCTTTGCATCTGAGAGAATCGCGTCAGCAAGTTCCAACCGTCCGCTACCGAACTCAAAAGAACGGTCGTTTCCGAAGATCCGAAGGAATCGCCTCGATATCACCTCTCCCGTTCGATTTGGATTGCCTCGAATGAACAGAGGCAGATCCCGTGACTCTTGACGATACTCCAGACGACTACCGTCCTGTGGCGTTGCTCCTGCTCGAACCACATACAATGATTCATCCGACAACGCATTGACCAGAGGTGCATCATAGTTCGGCGTCCCCTGCTGAATCGCTTTAACTTGACTCAGGATCTCCGCAATTCGATTCTCTACATCCTCTTCGCTCTCACCATCGTCGCTGGTTTTTTTCGATTCAATCTTTTTCGCTTCTTTTCGTAGCTTTTCAACTTCCGTGTTCAGTTGAGCAACCTTCTTTTTTGCTTCGATCACGGGTTGGTAAAGTGTTTCATCGATGAGCGGTTTCGCAACCGACCGTGTGCTGGCGAAAACGCCTGCTAACGCGTAGTAGTCCTCCGTGGAAATCGGATCAAACTTGTGATCATGACACCTCGCGCAAGCAGCAGTTAAACCGAGAAAAGTTCTTGAAACAACATCGACTCGCTCCTCCCACTCATCTGCAACGATCACCTTAATGATTTCGCACGGCAACTTAAGCTCTTTCCAATAAGTTGGACTTAACGCAAGAAAGCCGAGCGCAGACAAATCTTCGGCGGGCGTCTCCTTCATCTGATCGGTTGCAAGTTGGCGACGAACAAAATCGTCGTAAGGCACATCTTGATTCAAAGCATCCGTCACCCAATCCCGATAGTAAAACGCCTGCCCTTCCTGTGATAACCAACTCGCCGTCCGATCGGTGTAACGCGCCAAATCCAACCACCATCTCGCCCAGTGCTGTCCATATTCTGGCGATGCCATTAATCGATCAACGAGTCTCTTAAATGCAAGCGGGTGTGAGTCACCAAGAAAACGAGCGGCCTGTGATTCGGTTGGTGGTAATCCGGTTAGTGTCAGAAAAGTTCGACGAAGCAACGTTCGGCGATCCGCCCTTGGATTCGGCGACAAACCTGCGCCTTCGATCCCGCTGAGGATAAAATAATCAAGCCTCTGCTGAGGCCATGCCACACCACTCACTTCGGGTAGTGCAGGCATTACGAGAGGCGAAAAAGACCAGAAATTCGCGTAGGCGTCATAATCAATTTCACCTTTGATCAGACCGCGTGAGGCCTCTCCCGCGGGCATCAATGCACCTTCAATAATCCACTTTTTCACATCCTGAATTTGCTGCACCGAAAGGCGACCCTCGGGCGGCATTTGCAAACCCTCTTCACCTATCAGCGTCTGAAAAATCAAACTTGCATCAGGATCACCAGTTTGCAAGATAACGCCACTGTCTCCGCCATGCCGAATGGATTCAACAGAATCAAGTAGCAGGGAGGCGTGTATCGTCTTTGCTTCCTCTGAATGACAGGCATAACAATGCTCCGCAAAAATCGGGCGAATCTTCCTTTCAAAGAAATCAGCTTCAGCAGCATTCGTGGTAGACGGAACCACGCACATTATCAATAGCACCAGCGTGCTAAATAGATTGCCCGTTATCACCACCAACTTGACCTTGCACATCATTCAACACGGCTTCCAGAAGTTTGCCGTTGCTCTTTGGCCTGCCCTGAACTTACCCAAGGTGGAACATCGCCATCACCGGTCGATTCACCGTCTAGCAGCCAAGCTAGATTGAAACGAGCAACTTTTGAACCAGCGTGTTCATAATGGAGGTAGATCCATCCATTGGTCACTGTCCCAACGCGGCCAGCATTGAGAGAAGAATAGGCAAATGCACCTTGCTCTACCAATCGCTTCAATGGCCAGTGTTTCCCGCCATCAAAACTCACCCAAACCGTTCCGTTTTTACGTGACGATGGGTCATCGCAGTTGCTGTAAACCAGAACGTCTCGCCCCTTGATAGGCACACGAACTAAGCCTGCCATGCATCCGTAATTCGTGTTTTGAGGACCATCAGGAAGCACCTCGCAAATGGATGCAGGCCCCCAGGATTCGGCCGCATCTCCGCTAGTAGCAACCCAACGCCGTCGAGGATTCTTACCCTGAGGCGCCCAATGACGTCTTGAATTGTAGTAGACGGTACCATCTGCCAACTCGGCCAACGTCGCCTCGCCCGTTCCGTTCTCGGGAAACGGCTCGCTTGCTTGCCAAGTCTTACCACCATCATCACTGTAAATTGCATTAGTAAAGTGAGTTGGCCACAAGCTTTCAGGACGATTCCCCTCCCCATAAAACCGAGTAGCTCGCACAAGCCGGCCCGCATGCGGTCCGCGAGAGAGCGTGACACCGTGTTCGTTCATGTGCATCGAGGGCACACGGTCTTTCCGGTCGCCGTGAATCACAAATTCACTTGGCGTCCAAGTCATTCCATCATCGCGACTTCGAAAGATCATCAGAGCAGCAGGTGGGTGCTGAGATTCGACAAAAACCAAGATGTCACCGGTTGCCTCATCAACCGTCGTACCACCGCCGTGAATCCCCTTCTCTGCGATGGTGATCTCGGGGCCCCAAGTCACCCCACCATCCTGACTTCTCCTCACACGGATTCGCGATGAGCCCCAAGTGGCGAGGACGGTTCCCTTTTTGGTGACAACCACATTCGGAAATCGCTCATCACTGAAAACCTGATGAGCTTCAAACTTCGGGCTTCCCAAAAAGTCACTCAGACCTGCTTCGGTATGTGATTCTTGAGCAAACATTTTATTGCCGAAAAGAACACACGCTAGAACGCCCAAAGTTATCGTAGTCACGAAACGCCGCATCTTCGCTCCCCATCTTATGGCTTAACGCAAACACAAACCCGCACTGCCTCTTAACCGAGCCAGAGAAGATCTCGCACGCTGCGTCACAGTCGAACAAAGACATAGTTTATCCGATCGCGGAAGCTCCCGCTGAAGATCGCTCCCGGGCGTCCCATTAGAACAAGGCCGAATCGCCTAAATCGCTCGACCCACAAACTGAAAGACGCTGATTCATCAAAATGAACCAGCGTCTTGGAATGAATTTTTTTCGAGTTGGGCCGAGTGCCAGCAGCGTCTACGGATCGATCGAGAAACTAACTTGGCAGAACGGGAAGGCTATCTTCTTGAATCTGCTGTGCTTCACCGCTGCCTGCATGATCGCTATGGCAAGCAGCCTTGCCATCGCCGGCGCCGACCGCCGTTTTGGTCTTGCTGGCGAGCTTGTGAATTTCTTCGGGACTCAAGACTCCACGCTTCTCCAGAATCTCAGCCTGCTCACTCGACAATGCAGCGGTCACCTTCGCTTTTCCGCGTTGGTAGTCTTCCGATTTTCCGGATGCAAACTCTTGGATCTCCTTACTGATTCGCACACTGCACCAATCGTGCCCGCACATGGCACAAAAATCGGTATCGACATCGAGATCCTCATCATGAAAAGCACGCGCGGTGTCGGGATCAAAACTGAGCTCAAAATGCTTCTCCCAGTTCAATGCGGCGCGTGCTTTGGTTAGCTCGTCATCTCGATCCCTCGTTCCAGGAATCCCCAACGCAACGTCGGCAGCATGAGCGGCAATCTTATATGCGATACATCCCTGCTTCACATCATCTTTCTTGGGTAAACCGAGGTGCTCTTTGGGCGTAACATAGCAGAGCATGCTCGCACCGTGATAAGCAGCAGAAGTCGCACCAATGCAACTGGTAATGTGGTCATATCCTGGGAAGATATCGGTGACCAATGGCCCCAAGACATAAAAAGGTGCACCGTGACATAGATGCCTTTGCAGCTTCATGTTGTATTCGATCTGATCGAATGGCACATGACCGGGTCCTTCAATCATGACCTGCACACCCTGCCTCCATGCACGCTCAGTGAGTTCGCCCAAGGTGGCCAATTCAGAAAGTTGTGCTTGATCGGTCGCATCCGACAAGCCTCCCGGTCGGAGACCGTCACCAATCGAAAACGTTACGTCGTATTCTCGCATCACTTGGCAAATCGATTCCCAATGGTCGTACATTGGGTTCTGCTTGCCATGAACAAGCATCCACTTCGCAAGCAATGAACCGCCCCGGCTGACAATCCCGATGAGACGCTTGCGAACAAAGTCGAGATGTTCACGAAGAACACCCGCATGGATCGTGAAGTAATCGACACCCTGCTGAGCTTGATGTCGCAGAGTCTCAAGAATGATTTCAGGCGTGAGATCCTCTAGCTTGCGACCGATGATCATTGAGTAGATAGGCACCGTTCCAATCGGCACGTTACTGTTTTGAATGATCGCCTCGCGACAAGCATCCAAGTCACCACCGGTCGATAGATCCATCACCGTATCGGCTCCCCATTTTTCAGCCCAGCGAAGTTTTTCAACTTCTTCATCCGTGCTGGAGGAAACGGGTGAGGCTCCCATGTTGGCATTGATCTTCGTTTTCGTTGCACGCCCAATCGCCATTGGATCAAGATGATGGCCGAGGTGCACCGTGTTGGCGGGGATTACCATTCGCCCCGCAGCCACCTCTTCACGCACCTGAATCGCCGTCAGATGCCCTTCTCGCTCAGCAACTCGCTGCATCTCTTTGGTGACCACACCGACTCTGGCGAACTCGAGCTGAGTG
>JAKMEW010000011.1 GCA_022425745.1 Rubripirellula sp. | reverse complement strand
ATGTCCATCTCTTCCTCTGGACGACGCTGCCGTGGCAAAACGGGTTCATCATCTTCGTCGTCATCCAAATCTTGCTTTCTCATGGGCGGTTCGCTCGCCGGCACCGAAACTCGCGAATCATCTGTATTCACCTCGACCGAATCACGCCGGCCATTTGACTCACTGGAAGATGCAAGCTCACCCATCGAGTGAACTAAATCAAGGGACGCCACCTCCACGTCACTCTCCATTGGCACAAGCATGGGTGACTCACACTTGGGACATCGAACACGCTTGCCTGCGAAGCGGTCATTGACCAAATGTTTCGCATCACAACTTTCACAAGTGAATTGAATCGACATGGCTGAAATCTTAATGGACGTGAAAACTTGTCAAACGAAATAACGCAAGAACGTGAATCGAAAAACTTTTACTCAACAAAAACTGCGAACCAAAATGAGTCATGCATACGACTTTATTATTGCTCTTTAACTGCGATGTAAGTGGAATCGAGGTCTTCAAAAGCATCACCGATCAACTTCTGTATTCGAGTCACATGCCCAACTTTAACCTCAGAATCACCAAAGAGCATGACGTGTTCTTTGGGACTACCGAAAGACTTCTCCAACTCCCCTGTGATGTATTCAATGATCTCTGATGCCTGCTCATTCTCATCCGAACTAAACTCGGTACCGTCTGGTGTGCTTAAGACCACACTGTCGCTACCGGAGGGCTTTATAAAAATCACAGCGGAAGTCTTAGCAGAAATCGCCAACCCATTATCCGCCTCAGGAATGGTGCCAATCTTGGTTGGATCCATTGTGGAACAGACAATGAAGAAAATCAGAAGAAGGAAGGTGATGTCAATCATCGGTGTGATATCCATTTCGTCGTCCTCGCGCTTTTTCCGCGGAACCACGAAGTCATCATCGTCGTCTTCAATCAGGTCGTCATGATCACTCATTGCACATACTCTCTAGGAAGCAAGTCGCTCTCGACACAAACCTCGCGACAAACATGGAATACCGCGAACACCCTTCTATCTCTTTTCGTTCTCAGCAAGCGATTCGCGGTAAGAGGTCATAAACCTCGCTAAGCCAGCACCCACTAAGTCTTCCATCTTTGCGATCCGAATGTTGACGTTAGCAACCAAGATCATCAACGGAATTGCAATCGCGAGACCACACGCCGTTGTTCTCAAAGCAATATTGATGTCGCTTGCCAACAGACTAGGCTCGACCGACTCTGCGGTCGCGAGAGTCTCGAAAGCCCCCATCATTCCGAAGACCGTTCCAAACAGACCGATCATTGGCGCACTCTTAATGACCGTGCTAACCCATGAAAGGCGGTACTCGATGTCACTCATCACATCTCTCTGGAAACGATCCATGACGAACTGCCGTGATTTTTTGTAGCCCATATCACGATGACGCACCGCCATTTCAACAATTTGCGGAATGGCTCGCTGGTCCCCACTGCAGTACTCGGAAATACCTTCAAAGTCTCCCTGTCCAAGCATCTGATTGATGTCATCCATAAAAAGATCTTGCTGATCTTCCGTTTTGAACCTTTTATTTTTGACCCGAGTCCAAACAATCACGATGCAAAAAAGCCCCCATAACGCTACCGCAGCGAGTGCGCCGTATGTCGCGTTGGAGATCAACTCGAACATGTTCTAGTCCTTTGTAATAAGAAAACTGGAGGGTGGAGTATCCACGTCAAATTAAGTCAACCATCTTCGCACGGGAAAATGGCATCATCCCGAAAACCAACCCGAGATGATCGTATTCAAATCAATCATTAATCCGAGTTAACTAACGCGGTTTCCTGTAACGCTGGCTAACTACCTCGAAAACATAATTCCCGCCATCCGCCTTGCTCTCGAAAACCGTTTTTGCGATTTCAGTGACCGACGGATGCCCCTTTTCCGTTGAGTACTCAAGCTCAATCACGGCAAGCTGATCCTCTAACTCCTTTGGTATGAACTTTAGCATTTGACGATTTGTAAGTTGAATACCCGCTGAGGTGAGCAGTTGCCGGTCAAATTGCATCAAGGGGCTCGGGCTATTCCACATGAAGTACAGCCGCTTCTCTGATGCGGTATCTTCAATACGACTTTTTTGAATTCGCGTCGAAAGGTTTGAGGCTACGTCAACACCCTGAATGGAGCCGCCGATTGCCCCTAATTCAATTTTGAAATAGTCAAGTTGAGTAGCGTAAGAGCGAACGTCTCTTGCGGTAAAATTAAGCTGCCAACGCTCAAACCTCGGCACGATATCTTCGCCTTCGCCGGGTGGGCCGGGTGGACGACTATCACCAGCACCTGTACCAGAGGTGGTTGCCGTCGACGCCGTATCGGTCGTTGCCAAGGCGCCGGCGACTGTACTCACCGCATCCGTAACGGCCTCGAGAGTATCCTGCAGAGTCGGCTCCATTAACTCCTCCACTTCTTCGGCTCCCGGAGGCTCAAAGTCTCGCTCGAATCCCTCCGGATTCTCTCCTCGCCCAGCAGGCTCTTCGATCGGCGGCATGATAGGTGGTGGAGAATAGGTCCACCTCGACATGATGAAGATAATCACTAGCATGCCAACAAATGTGCCAATGAAAATAATCAAAGCCATAAAGAATGAGGTGATCGAATCAAAACGACTCGTCCGTAGTTTCTCCCGCTCTTCAAGTCTTGCTGCGACCTGAGGATTATCAATTGAACTTTGAGTCGGCGAATTTGGAATCGATGCCATGCGATATGGACCTGAAACAACAACTAAAAAGAAAAGCGGTTCGTGCTCTCATCTCGCAGCACTACCGAAAGTGGTTATTACAAACGAGCAGAGACTAAAGGTCATAATCGAGGAAGACATACTTCGGATTGATACTGCGGTACCAGTCCCTCCACTTTTGCTGAGCCTGATCGATTTCTACTCGAGAAGGATCATCAGGCATACCATAACCATCAAATTTCCGACTCAAAAAGCGTAATCCGTCGCGAGCATAAAGCTTTACCGGGCCATCCGGATCACTGAGAGCAAAAATTAACGACGGGACAACTCGCAGATCGTCACTTCGTGCTAAGAGCTGAGCGGCTACTCGTCGAGCTTGCCACGATCGGCTACCCTTCACTAACCTCTCCAACCGATCCAACTGAGCGGCGCGGGCAGCAGGATCTTTTGCTAACTGCAAATCATCTGGTAGAGACTTTCCTTCTGTATCACCTGCTCCATCCTTCTCCAAAATATCGAGCATGTCTGTCACCTGTGCTGCAACTGGCCGTCCCTTGATCTGTGTCCCATCCACACGGATATCCGTTGTGTCACTGGGCAACCCGTATCCACCTGCAAGACTACCTTGGCTCATCGTGAAGATCGTTTTCTGTGTACTGCGTATCAAAAACAGTAGCGAAAATGCTGTGGCGATTGGCTTGCTTTCCCAAGTCTCCTTACCATTAAACGAACCGTCCGGTTGCTGCAGTCGTCGAAGTTCGTCAACTCCTTGGTTGTACCAAGCTGGGCTCGAATCCTTTGGCAGTCCCTTGGCTATCTCCCAGAAACTCTCAAGCCGTTCAAGAGTGTAGAGGCGATAAAAATAGTAACCATCAGAAGCCTTTGCCGGATTCGCCTGCCTCCAGCGATTCAACAAACTTACTGAGCCTAACACGGGTTCCGGAGCAATTTTGACTCTGCTTCGGCGAGATTTATTCTCATCCTCTTTGTAAAGCTTTATCGCCTCAGGGAGCCCCACAATTCCGGGATCCTTATCATCGTTTGTGTCACCCCAAATTCGTAAAGCATCCCCAGCAATCAAGACGCTACTACCGCCCGCTAACGCCATCGATTGACTCACTCCGGAATGGCTGTGGTTCCGTGCACCGGTTTGAGCAGATAGAGGCCTTCCTGGCCCCGCATCGCGTGCAAAATAAGGCCATGCACCTTGGATGTCCTGCACCCTCATCAACCACTGAAGCGTACTTGCGACCTTGGAGTAATCGAGGGGCAACCCATTCCGATCCAGAGTCCAGATTGCCAGTAACGCGTACTGTGCCTGCGAGATGTCGCCTTCGGATAACTCATCAAACATTGGGTACCCAAAAGCACCATTTCGTCCTTGGTAGTCAAAAAGGAACTTCTGAACGATCTCTAGCTGTGGTCGATATCTATCGGGATCGACCTCTGCGAATAAGAGCACACAGACCGCGGCTTCATAATTTCGCTTTGCTCCACTTGCCCCACGTGTTGGCAGCATTCCCACAATCTGTTCAGCAACACGAAGACCTCGTTTGACGACGGGATGCTCAGGATCGTGACGACACTTGTGGTGCGCGTAGGCCACCAAGACAGGAACGCCTGAAGAACCAGAAAAACTTCCTGGCTCTCCAGGAAGATCATTATCCGTCAGCTTTTCAAGATACTCCAAACCACGATCCACCATCTTGGTTACGACCGGGTCTGTTGGTGTGTATGCATTTGCCGCCGATGAGCCGAACAGTGTTAATGCAAAAGCGGTAAGTGCGAGTAGTCGCATTTTCCTCGGGTCCTGACAGTCGGTTGAATGTGAGGTCATGAACGAATGCTCGGATCTTGGATCTTGGATCGGATGAGTTTTTGACATGCTGTCCCGCTCGACATAGCAGCCAGCTCTGCAGAGGGGCGATTCGCGAGGTTAGGAAATCCAAAAAGTAAGGAAATCCGCACCAGACGGTCTTAATGATAACGCGACCGATTGACGATATCCTGCATCATACCCTACTATCCCGAGCCTACGAGTTGATACATCGGCCATCTCGAAGTACTTTCGTAAGATTCCGGTGCCTTAACCGTTTCGTTTTGGTCAGGTAGCTCAGTTGGTAGAGCACGGCCCTGAAAAGGCCGGTGTCGGCGGTTCGAGCCCGCCCCTGACCACTCAGACAGTCTCTGTCACCCTCGACAAGACAAGCACCCCTCTCTAGGGCTGCTTCTGCTCGGATAATGCTTATCCCTATTTACTGTCGAATCCAACGCTCGCTTAGAGCGATGAATCAGTCTCTTGCCGAGCGTCGTGGGCCATTGAGGCGAATGCATCGTCAGTTGCGAATTCAAATTCTTGGCGGCCATAATTTTTTTTGCACCCGGGACAACATTGTCAATGACATTTGGCCGACAATCGCTACAGCGGTGTTGCCTATTACACCAACAAATTAAATTTCTCGAGCCTTCGACACCGATTCGACACAGCACAGAAAAAACGACTGATGACCAAACTCTTCAAGGCCCCTTTGTTTATATTCCCCGCGTTTCTGGCTGTAACGCTGGCTTTTTGTCATCCGAGCGGCATCGCCCAAGACGCCGCCCAAAGCGACGCTTCAACCGAATCAGATGGCAAAAGCGAAGCAGATGCCATCAAGCTCATTGAGGAACAAGATGCGGAACCTGAGGCGAAAACATGGAGCCAAGAGCTAGATGAGGCGTTTGGCCAGTACCTAGTTGGTCCTGTGGCGTCCGTCCTATTCTACGATTTCGGAACAGGACCAAGGGAAAACGAAGTATTCGATGCGGCTGGCAATACCTTCACAGAAATTCAGAAAGGCTGGCTAATCACCGAAGCGTACCCAAATGGCATCTCCGTTCCATTTGTTGTTGCATGGTTGCTCGTTGGAGCAAGCTTTCTAACGCTACGCATGGGGTTTATCAATTTCCGAGCATTTCGCCACGCGATCGATCTAACCCGCGGTATTTACGACAACCCTGATGAACATGGCGACGTTTCTCATTTCCAAGCACTCTCGGCAGCTTTATCTGCCACCGTTGGACTTGGGAATATTGCGGGCGTTGCCATTGCGATCGGACTTGGTGGCCCCGGTGCTACTTTTTGGATCATCCTGATCGGCCTTCTCGGGATGACAGCGAAGTTCAGTGAGTGCACACTCGGGCAAATCTATCGAGTAACAGACAAAGATGGCCACGTGCTTGGTGGCCCGATGCGATACCTGAAGGTGGGTCTTGCTGAGATGGGTTTGCCGGGACTGGGTAAAGCCCTTTCGATCCTTTTCATGGTACTTTGCGTAGGTGCAAGCTTTGGGGGCGGAAATGCCTTTCAAGTCGGTCAATCTCTCGAAGCAATCCGTGGCGAGGTAGGAATCCTTCAGGATTTCCCTTGGATTTATGGCGTGTTAATGGCGATCGCTGTTGGCACTGTGATTCTTGGTGGGATCAAAAGCATAGGGGCAGTTGCTGGTCGCTTGGTGCCATTGATGTGCGTTGCCTACGTTTCAGCAGCGATCTACATTTTGGCGGTCAACGCGGCAGAGGTCCCATCCGCTATCTCCCAAATTGTTACAGAAGCGTTCTCACCACAGGCCGCGTATGGTGGCTTCCTTGGGGTATTAATTATCGGTGTACAACGAGCGGTATTCAGCAATGAAGCCGGGGTTGGCTCGGCCGCAATCGCACACTCGGCAGCGAGAACGGATGAACCGGTTAGCGAGGGAATCGTTGCTCTCCTAGAACCGTTCATCGACACAGTGCTAGTCTGCACCATCACGGCTTTGGTACTCGTCGTAAGCGGTGCTTACGATGCCGATACATTTATCAAAAGGCAATCGGCAGAGACGGTGATTGCGTCAATTGAGGGAACTAGTCCTGTCGGTGAAATTAGCGAGAGTCAAATCGCGGCGGCCAAAGCGAATCTAGACGAAAGCATCAAAAGCAAAAGTGGCGCGGCGATGACACTCGTCGCGTTCAGAAGCTGCGGCTACACATGGTTCGGATACATCTTGTTTATCGCTGTCGTGCTCTTCGCATTCTCAACGTGTATCTCTTGGTCGTATTACGGAGAGAGGTGCTGGGTTGAGATGTTTGGTGCGAGCTCATCGAAAGCCTACAAGTACCTGTTTTTACTCTTCACGATTCTGGGATCGATTGTGACACGAGGGAACATCTTAGATTTCAGCGATTTGATGATTCTCGGCATGAGCTTCCCGAATTTGGTTGGTGTGTTTCTCATGAGTGGTATGGTTAAGCGTCGACTTGATGAGTATTGGTGCAAGTATCGATCTGGGGAAATGAAGCCCTATAAAGCTCAAGAGAACGAGTAATGGCAATGAAGCCACTTTGTGTCATCAACGCCGTCGGCCTGACACCGGAACTACTTAAGCATGCACCACAGACGGCGTCTCTTGGCAGTGCATCACCTTGGGTCAGTCCGAATCCCGCCGTCACTTGCACCTCGCAGGCAACAATGCTCACGGGGCTACCACCCTCTAAGCACGGTATCGTGGGGAACGGCTGGTACTACCGCGACACCTCGGAAATCCGCTTCTGGCAACAAGCTTCGAGCCTAGTAAACGGCAAGAAGTTTTACGAGGATTTCCGAACCGCAAAAATGTTTTGGTGGTTCAACCAGTCAGCCCCGGTCCAGTACAGCGCAACCCCAAAGCCTCATTATGGCTGCGATGGATCAAAGGTATTTGACATTCTTGATAAAACGGAATGCGATCTGACTCGGCGACTCGGAGCGTTTCCTTTTTTTACTTTCTGGGGACCCAATGCCGGATTACCCTGCAGTCGATGGATCGCAGATGCAACCGCGATCGTCATGCAAGACAAGTGTCCGGAGCTAACCCTTGTATATCTCCCACACCTCGACTACGACTTCCAGAGACTCGCCCAGCCACCACTCCAACGCGTGAAGGAGCTTGACGACTGTATCGTTACCATTGCAGAAGCCGCGGAAAAAATTGGAGCTACGGTAGTGGTGGTTTCAGAGTACGGCATCACCCCTGTTAATCATCCCGTTCATTTGAACCGCCACCTAAGACAGAACGGGCTATTGCAGGTTCGCTCAGGCCCATTCGGTGAATCTCTCCTTCCGGCAGATAGCCTTGCCTTCGCAGTAGCAGATCACCAGCTTGCGCATCTTTATGTCCAGAATCGGTCAGATATCCGACACGTAAAACAACTCGTCGAGAACATTCCCGGAGTGGCGGGGGTTTTTGATCCGCGTGAACTTTGCCTTGACCACTCCAGAAGCGGCGAGCTCATCGTACTTTCGGAATCTGATTCTTGGTTCACGTACTATTATTGGCTAGAAGAAAACCAGGCTCCGGACTTTGCTCGGACAGTAGATATTCACCGAAAACCCGGCTACGACCCTTGCGAATTGTTTGCTACTAGTCGGTTACGCGCCATCGGTCGTGTCGTGCAAAAAAAATTAGGATTCCGTTATCGCATGGATGTCATCCCACTCGATGCTTCACTTGTGGGCGGCAGCCATGGACTACCCGCTGCTTCACCTGAAAGCGGCCCCCTTATTTTGGGACCGGGCCAACTCCCCGACAACATGGAAGAATTTCCTGATTACTGCAGGGGACTCCTCTTCTCTTAGAACGCGGGACGATGTGCTAACCATTTTGAGACTTTCATAGCTCACCCAACACGTTGCAAATGCAACCGGACCTTAATCTTTTCAATTCACCTGTGGGTCATCTTCCGGAAAAAACTCTCTAACAACTTGGTAAAACTCGTCGGCTGTGGCCACTCGTGCGACATGTGTTCGAAAATACCTGGCTCCGCGTTTACCCTGCGCGTAGCAACATGCATATTTTCGCATCAACACGGTCCCCTTCTCTTCTCCAAATCGCTCCACAACCAGCCTGTAATGATTCAACATTACATCACGCTGCTCTTCTAAAGTCGGTTCGGCAGGAATGGGCATTCCCTTAAGAGCTGCCTCAGCTTGGGCAAATAACCATGGGCGACCGAGACACGCTCGAGCAATCATGACACCATCGACGTTGTAGTTGGAAAAAGCTTGGAGCACCTTTTCAGCAGAGTCAAGATCGCCATTTCCAATCAGCGGGATGCGTTTCAGGTAGCTTTTAATCTCGCTAATTCGTTCCCAATCAGCGTACCCTTTGAACATATCCTGAGCCGTTCGACCATGCACAGTAAGTGCTGCCGCGCCTGCTTCCTCCACAACTCTCGCTATCTCATTGCAGTTAACGTGATCACGACTGCAGCCGAGGCGAATCTTGGCGGTAACGGGCGTGGGACTGCACGCCTCGACGAGTCGGCTAATGATCTTAGACATACGCAAGGGCTCGCGAAGCAAGTAACTACCGCTGTGCGCCTTTTCGGTGACCTGCCGTACAGGACATCCGAAGTTAATATCCACAATGCTAACGCGGTACTCCTCGACTAGTCGTGAACCAACCTTGGCCATTGTCTCTGGGTCGTTATCCCAGATCTGCACTGCTAATGGCCGAGCCTCCTCGGCAACTCCCCACAATCGATCAGGATGTTCCGCTACGTTTTGATCCATCCAGACAAAACCACGCGCATTGACCATTTCAGTAGCAAGAAGACCGGCACCACCAAATTGTCTAACCACTTCTCGAAAAGCGGCATTTGTAAACCCCGCCATCGGTGCCTGAAGTATCGGTGGGTCAATCTTGACATTGCCGATACGGAGGCTTGGAACATCCATTGTTAATCCACTTATGTGAGCAGCATAAAAACAAACAGGAGTAAGTTTCGTTATCAGATTCTGATTGGAGATGTATCCAATGATACGAACTTACGCTTGAAACTCTTCATTCAATTCAAGCCAGCGTTCCTCACACTCTTCTAATTGCTGGCTTAACTCTTGAATACTCTCATGCAACTTCATTGCTTTTTCGGGATCAGTCTCAGACATCAAATCTGAATTGATTTGTCGCTTCTCATCATCCAGTTTAGCAATCTTCTTTTCAAGATTTTTGATCTCTTTTTCTACTTTGCGAGTATCACGACGAGCCTGACGATAATCATTTCCTGAAGTTCGATTTTGCGATTTTGGATGACCTGTGTTTCCCTTGCCACCACTTCGCTCGCGTTCGCCTGATTCAACCTCCTGCTCAACCGACTCGAGATACGCTGAATAGTCACCAAAGTAATTCTTCACTTTACCATCACGAACCTCAATCACACTGGTGGCAATTTGCCCCATGAAATGCCGATCGTGACTGGTGAAAACCACCGTTCCACGATAAAGCTTCAAAGCTTCTGCTAGCGCTTCGACCGTCTCGACGTCCAAGTGGTTGCCAGGTTCATCGAGAACGAGAACGTTTGCAGTCCCAAGTAACAAACCCGCCATACACAGCCTTGCTCGCTCACCTCCACTTAGAACCTTGATTTTCTTCTGGATGTGTTCATCACGAAATAAAAGAGCACCCGCCATTGCAAGGACGTCTTGCCGAGTCGTATTGCTGTCCGACACATACTCCAAATGTTCAAGGACGGTCAAACGTTCATCGAGACTTGTGTAAACGTGCTGCGCATAAGTTCCTATCTCAACACCAAATCCCCATTTGAGCGTTCCTTTTAAGGGATCTAGCGAGTGAACAAGTGTTCGCAATAGGGTAGTTTTTCCCTGACCGTTATCACCAACAATTGCTACCCGCTCACCGTGCTCTAATTCTAGCTGGATACCATCGGCCACAAGATGATCAGGATAGCCGATGGAAAGGTCTTCACACCTCACTACCGTCCCACTTCGCGGCTCAACTTTTGGAGCTTGAATGAAGACCGTCGGCTCATCAACTGCTATCTCGGTTGTCTGCAGACGCTCAAGTTGCTTGGCTTTACTTCTCGCTTGGCTTGCAGTGGAAGCATTAGCACGATTTTTCTCGATAAACCGTTTCAATTGCTTCTGTTTAGCGATCACCGTAGCGTTCACTCGCCGATCATGTTCACGACGCTCCTCTCTGTAATCCAAGAAGCTATCTATTTTGCCTGGGAACATAGTTAGTTTCCCGCGAGACAACTCCAATGTTTGTGAACAGGTCGCCCCGAGGAAGGCTCGATCATGACTGACGATCAACGCCGCTTTATTAAAGCCTTTCAAAAAGTGCTCGAGCAAAATCTGTGTTCGAAGATCGAGGAAGTTGGTGGGCTCATCTAGCATGAGCAGATTGGGATCCTGAAGTAACAAAGCGGCCAATTTGACTCGGGTCTGCCAACCACCTGAAAGCTCCTTCACCGGACCATCTAAATAAGCTCCTTTGAGCTCGAATTGCCCCGCGACCTCACCGCAACGCCAATCGGGCTGACCACTATCCCTAATGAGAAAATCCAGGGCAGATTCACCGGGTAAAAATGGGTCGTGCTGCCGCAAATAACCAATCCTCAGGGTGGGATGATGTGTCACCTCACCTTTTTCGACCTCATCTTCACCCAAAAGGACACGCATGAGGGTGGATTTACCGGCACCATTGCGACCGATGAAGCCCACTTTCACGTCGTCCACTAGAGAAAGCTCCGCTCCGTCCAACAAAACTTGATCGCCAAATCGCTTGTGGGCGTCCCTTACTTGTATCAATACTGCCATATCAGAGGCCAAAATCTTTGGATTGGTGTGTCTCGCGTTGCTTGAGTCCTACTCTTGATCGAATGGCTTGAATTCGCAAGGTCCCTCCGACGGGAACATCGCACGAAAAGCGTTTTTCCAGCCCCTGAATTCAAGGGGAACATCTATCGCGGGGTCCCGTGATTTTCTAAATTTAAGGCCAGATGTCTCCTGTTATCAGCCGAGACGGATTTCTGCCTTTGACTGCACCTGATCAGCCTTACAGATCGGCTTTTCGCAACCATGAATGATTACAACTTGGACTACATTGACGACCTCTACGTCCAGTACGTAAGAGACCCCTCAAGTGTATCGGAGGGATGGCGTCAATATTTTGAGCAGTTCTTGGTGGTTCACCGTCCAGACGCCCAAAAGGATCAACCAACATCAAGTCCTTCTGAGACAGCTGCAATCCACGAGACATCTTCGGGTCTAGACCAAGCGATATGGCTGTCGCGAATCCAAGATCGAGTAAATAACTTGGTGAGGGAATACCGAGTCCGGGGGCATCTTATTGCTAATTTAGATCCACTCGGGCTGCAACGCTCAGAAACCCCTGAGCTCAATCCCGATGCGTACGGACTAAGTGAGGAAGATCTGAATCGTCCGTACGACAGCACCGCTCTAGAAAATGTGATGGGCGGAACCATTGAAGCCATCCTTACCCGTCTCAAAAATACCTACTGCCGTAGTATCGGTGTGCAGTTCATGCATATCAACCGGCGCAGCATTCGAGACTGGCTACAACGCCGAATGGAATCGACCGAGAATCGCCTCGAACTACCGCACGAAGTCCAACGCCGTATCTACGCGAGACTTGCGGATGCATCCATCTTCGAAGAATTTGTCCGCCGCAAATTCGTGGGCGCGAAAACTTTCTCGCTCGAGGGTGCAGAAACTCTTATCCCCATGCTTGACCTTGCTCTGGAAAAAGCGGCTGAACATCAGGTCAAAGAAGTCGTCATGGGGATGGCTCATCGCGGTCGTCTTAATGTCATGGCCAATATCCTTAAGAAACGGGCCATGAATATTTTCTGGTCGTTTGACGATCCAAAACCTGAAATGAATCGCGGTGGTGGGGACGTTCGATACCACCTCGGATACAGTAGCGACTGGAAGACCGCTTCGGGCGATAATTTACACATTTCGCTTTGCTTTAATCCGAGTCATCTTGAGTTCGTAAACACAGTCGCTCAAGGGCGGTCGCGTTGCAAACAAGACCATCGACAAGACCATCGTCGTCAAGAGGTAATGACGATTCTTATTCACGGAGATGCCGCATTCGCGGGTGAAGGAATTGTCCAAGAAACACTTAACCTAAGTGAGCTGGAAGGTTATCGCACAGGTGGAACGCTCCATGTCGTTATCAACAACCAAGTTGGTTTCACCACCGAACCGCAGCAGGGAAGAAGCACAACCTACGCAACTGACATCGCAAAGATGCTTCAGATCCCAATTTTCCACGTCAATGGTGAAGACCCTGAGGCTGTAGCTCAAGTTGTCTCGCTCGCGATGGACTTCCGCCGTGAATTCCAGAAGGACGTCGTGATCGATCTCTACGCCTTCCGTCGCTGGGGACATAACGAAGGCGATGAACCTCGATTTACGCAGCCGACGATGTACGCTGAAATCGATCGTCGAGCCAGTGTTCGCGAACAGTACCTCGCAAGATTACTCGAGCTAGGCGAGATCAGTCAGGAAGAGGCCGAGCAGATTCAGCAAGATCGAATGGAGAAACTCGAATCGGAGTTTGAAGCCAGTAAACATGAGCCATTCGTACCAGACACCCAGACTCTTTCCGCGAACTGGAGCGAGTACTTCGGCGGTCGTGAACCAAGCGAAGAGACTGACACCGGCTACAACGTCGAAGAGCTTTCACGCCTTCTCGATTCATTGACTCGCCTACCGGATCAATTTTCAGCCCACAAAAAACTCAAAAGACCGATGGCTCTGCGCCGTGAAATGGCGTTGGGAAAAAAACCGCTCGACTGGGCAAGTGCTGAAGCCGCTGCCTTTGCTACCCTATTAGCAAACGGGCACCCAATTCGGATGACGGGCCAGGATTGCGAACGAGGAACATTCAGTCAAAGGCACGCGGTTCTACATGACCCCAAAACGGGAGAGAAATATGTGCCGCTTGAAAATCTTTCGCCCGACCAAGCACCGCTCGAACTTTACAACAGTCCCCTCTCCGAAGCGGGCGTTCTTGGTTTTGAATACGGCTATTCACTTGATTGCCCCGATGGCCTAGTCGTATGGGAAGCACAGTTCGGGGATTTCTGGAACTGCGCACAAGTCATTGTCGATCAATTCATTGCCAGCGCAGAGGATAAATGGAATCGTCTTAGTGGCTTGATCATGCTCTTGCCTCATGGATTTGAAGGACAAGGCCCTGAACACTGCAGCGCGCGGGTAGAACGCTTTCTTGCGATGGCAGCAGAACATAATATTCAGGTCTGCCAACCGACGACACCTGCACAGTACTTCCATCTCTTAAGACGCCAAGTCATTCGAAAATGGCGAAAGCCGTTAGTTGTCCTTTCACCCAAAAGCTTGCTGCGACATCCCCGAGTTGTAAGCACCCTGGAGGAAATCTCTAGTGGAAGCTTTAAGAAGATTCTTGGTGACGAAACCGTTGAATTATCCAATTGCAAGCGATTGATCCTATGCAGTGGAAAAATTTACTACGATCTCATCGAAGAGCGGGAACAGCGTGAACTCTCTGATGTTGCAATCATGCGAATTGAACAACTCTACCCTCTGACCATTGAAGAAATACTTGAGTCGATCGATGGCCTAGAAGACGGAACAGAGATTTTTTGGGTTCAAGATGAACCGACCAACATGGGTGCGTGGCCATACATCAAATTTAATTTTGGCGACGAGTTGGAAAAGAGATTCAGCCTACGCAGAGTTAGCCGAGTAGAATCTGCAAGCCCTAGTACGGGAAGCATGGCGGCTCACAAGCTGGAACATGCTGAATTAATTGAGCAAGCCTTTGAGAACACCTGATCAATGGATTTTGCTCTTATCAGCTCTCCCAAATTAAGATCCCAACTCAGCTCCCCTCACGCAGCTGATCGAAGTACTGCATAGCATGCTCTCTTTCGGCGCGAGGCAACACTTGAGTACTTGAAGGACTGCCCTGCTCTTTCAGAGACGCTTCGATTGCCTGCTTCAATGCTTCGCGACTCACTCCTTTTCGATTTGGTCCGTCAGCAGGTCCACTTATCACAACTTTACCTTTTCCAATCTGAGCACGCACTTTGCTCTGATAAGTGTTGGTATCCGTCTCTGCTTCTGGCCGATCACCAAATCCTGTCCCTTCCCCAAGTCCATTTCCTTGACCTACTGAGCTAGATAACTGACCCGCTTGGGAATTACCAGCCGCTCCGTTACAGGTAGAACACCCCGCGCCGCCGCAGCTATTGCATCGCATCGCGTTCTTAGAACGGGATATCTGATCCAAGGTACGGTCTAAGTCCTCCAGCTCCGAAGCGTCTTTCTGCATTTGCTCCAACTGCGAGGCTATCTCCTGCAAATCGGAAGATGCGTCCTGCAAACGATCGCTGGCCACTGACTCATTGACTCCGTTCAACATCGACGCCATGGACCGTAATGACTCTGATGGTGCATTTCGCGCGTTGAAATCGGCGAGCTGATCCTGAAGTTTCTCTAACTCGTCCTGACTACCAGATGCTTTTGCAGCAGCAATTTGTCTTTCAAGCTCCTGCTTCTGCTCCTCGATCTGTTTCACAGCATCATTCAGTGACGCAGCCATCGACTCGAGTTGCCTGCGTAGATTTTCTTTTTCCTCCGCCGTTAAATTGCTGCTCTGCATACTCCTGGCAATTTCTTTGATCGATTCGGCGGCCTTATCGAAGTCGCCTTGACTAAGAGATCTGGCAAGCTTTTGAGTTGCCCCTCCCTGCAAGCCTTTTACTTGCGAGAAAACCCTTTTCATCGACTCTGAGTCACCTAACTCTTCTCTTCGCTGCTCTAATTGATTTTTTAAATCGTTGATTGCAATCATTGCTTGCTTCGGATCAGGATTATTATCAGCAAGGATGCGATCCACCTTTCGCTCAAGGCGACTATAAAGCTGTTCCGATTCGATCAGCCCTTTCTCCGCAGCCAATTTCCTTCGCTGACTCATTTGCCTTTTGAGGATCTTGGCTACTTCTTGAATCGGAGATTTCTCAGATCTCTGTATTGAATCCGAAACCTTTCCACCGGCTAATGCATTAACATCTCCGAAGAAATGACAAAGGAACAAAAGCACTAATAAGCTACACGGCCAACACAAAATTACCGTTGGACGCAAAGTAAATTCGGTCACTAAGTTGACTTGTTTTGCTACCTTCTCTGACTCAGCAATCAAGGCACATGCCATGGCATCATCTGGGTTGCGATCGTCCATCATGACAACGGTGCACAGCCGTTCCTTGAGTGAAAAACGACGATCGACTTCTTGGGCAGCCGAAACCTTACTCGGACGATACAGCCATGTGTAAAATAGCGAAACGGTGAGTGCGAAACCAAACGCAAGAACAGGAATGCGTTGGTCCAGCAAAACCGAATCCTGCCAGCCTGCAACATGTTGGGTCAGAATAGAAACAATTGATACAATGGCTGCCGCAGAGATCGTGTAGCACATTGATCTCCCGAACGTGGCCAATACCAAACGCTTTTGTGCTCGACTAACTACCGAATGGATCGCTGTCATTCCGCTGATCCTTGAAATAACTATATGATAAATAGGGTAAGGACCCGTCCAAAAGGGTAGCCCCGGTCTTACCAAAAGTCATCAGAGTCCACTAACGATGATCGGAAAAACAACCGGAAATTTAGCTTACCCCGGCCAACCGCCACGATGCAGCACCAATAACGACAGTGCTATCCGCCCGAGATTTACTTCTTCTCTTTCCATTTGTTGATGCGTAGGTCGTCATGTGCGAAGCACCAGAATTCCTGAGTAACCACTCCGACGGCAGCCTCAAAAGCTGTGCATTGGTTATCTATGACGGCAACTGCAATTTTTGTCAGTCTCAGATTGATCTACTGAAACGTCTCGATCTTGGCCGCAAGCGTCTGCGTTACCTCTCTCTCCATGACCCATCTGTTCTCACACGGTTCCCACAACTAGATCATGAACATCTGATGCAAGAAATGCATCTAATCGATCAAAATGGAACATGTTACGCTGGATCTGAAGCGGTCAAATATTTGACCCGAAAGCTTCCGTTATTGTGGGCCGCGGCACCGATCATTCATCTACCCTGCACCAGTTTTCTCTGGCGTTGGCTTTATAAAATCGTTGCAAAAAATCGCTACTTTCTTGCTGGAAAAAATTGCGATTCGGGTGGTTGCAAGCTCGATTGAGCATACGGTGGCAACACCGGTAATCTGGCTATTCAAACCAAGACACTGCATTCCTGAAGACTGCGAAACCATCACCAAATTCAGGTTGTTCGGTTCGTCGAGTCCAACGGGGATGATGAGTTGCTTCAATATGTCGTTCTGGATGAGGCATCAAGCCAAATACTCGACCAGACAAATCACACACACCTGCTACATTCGCATCCGCACCGTTTGGATTCTGCGGAAACGGAAGGATCTCTTCCTGAACACCAGATGTGGCGTCGCTTGAATACCTGATAGCAAGCCTACCTTGACTCCGAAGGTCATCTAAAACAGCATCATTTGCTGCAACAAATTTTCCTTCTGCATGTGCCATTGGCAAATACATCTGCTTCACGCCGCGAAGAAAAACGCAGGGTGTTTGATCAACGGCCAAGTGCACCCAACGATCTTCAAAACGCCCGTGGTTATTCCATGTGAGAGTTGCTGGCTCTCGCTCTTCATCCCCCACACCGCTAGTCAATACTCCTAACCTCATCAACACCTGCATGCCATTGCAGATACCTAGGATCAATCGATCTGCATTTCCCTCAGCAAATGCATGCACTAAATCTCCGAGGTGCTGCCGAAGACGTGTCGCCAAAATTCGACCTGCGGCAATGTCATCGCCGTAACTAAAACCACCAGGAACACAAAGAATCTGGTATCGATCTTTCAGTGTTGAGTTTTCAATTAGCCGATTCACATGAACACGTTCTGCGATTGCACCTGCTCTTTCGAATGCGTAGGCAGTTTCTTCATCGCAGTTTGTGCCCGGAGCACGTAAAACAAGGACGCGAGGAGACACCATTGTTATTCACAATTGAAAAGTAGGGAATATTAGACAAAAAAGAGTCTAGACGGACGGATCCATTTTGGAAAGCTCCTCAAGGTGGCGTGATTTTTAGAATCCAGTTGATAGAACGTCGATCCTTGCTTCACTAACCTCACAGTTTTTAGCGATTATCCGATCCACCCCCCTAATACCGACAGAAAAAGGTGTTCTCAGCACGACCTGTCACGCAAATAATGGTTCTCGTAACGCCCACCTGAAACTGAAAGGATTCCCGTGCAGGCCCAAAAAACCAAGTGGGTGCTCGCCTTAGGCTTAGCGACTGGCATCGTTGCCATGAGATACGTCAATATTCAAATTGAAGCCGTTGAACAATTATTCGGTGTCACAAATGTGCACCCGATCATTCTATTTCTCGCGGTTGGAACTGCGGCCCTCATCATGCTCGTCCCAAAAACCCCGATATCCATCTTAGGCGGGATGATATTCGGGTGGTGGCTTGGAACATTACTGATGTTTGCGCTTGCTCTCTTGGCAGCTACCACCAATTACTATTTAGGTCGCTTCTTATTCCGGTCTGCAATCAATCGATTCGAATTGAAGTCCGATCAAAAAGCGTGGATCCCAGCGTTAAGAACTGCAGCCAGAGAAGCCAATGTGTATTTACATTTCCTCGTGCGTCTAACGCCCATACCTACCTCCATCATCAGCTACTCGATGGGCGCAAGTGGAAGCCGACTGTTTCCATTTCTTTTGGGAACATTGCTGGCCGTCATTCCACAATCTCTATGGATCAATGTTGGAGCAAATTACCGCGAAGTAGAAACCTCGCAAATGAACACAGCTAAAGTCATGAGTCTCACAATCTCGTTGCTCGCCGCTATCGCGGTGGCCGTTTGGATCCCCAAGATCGTCCAAGCTCACATTCGCCGCTCTCAATTAATTGAGAAGAAGCAAGATCTGAATCGAATGGAGAATTGATTACGACTCAATGGCCCCCCGCGTGCGTTTCGCGAGAAAAAAGAAACTCATTACAACCCCATCCATTACCGACGGTTTTTAACTTCTCGAGTATGAAACCTTCGGATCTCAACAGGGCAACAATCTCATCCGGTTTAGCAACCTCAAAAGGTAGACCACCAATCCAATCAACCCAGTCGTGCCACACCGACATCCCCCTATCACTCTTCTTTTTCTTCCAATCTGAAAATGGAAGTGGATTCTTGAAATGCGTTAAACGCGCGAGAGAAAAACGCAACTCGTAAAATGCAGCGACCGCCATCGCAAATGCGGGACGGAATGTGCTGGGAAGAGCATTATAGGTCTGCTTGGTTTTTAACCATCTCTTACTAGCGCCACCTTGATCATTATAAATGGCCAAACACAACAAGCCGTTTTCATTGACAAGGGAAGCGACGTTAGCAATCGCTTCTCGCATTTTCCCAGTGTGGTGGACAACGCCCCAACAATACACAAGATCCCCTTTACCAAGTTCATCGATTAACGTCGGATCAAGGACTGAACCCTGTTGAACCTCCCAACGATCACCTAAAGACCCACCGTTAGCCTTTAGCTTCTCGGCGCAACTGACCGATTGGGGGTCGTAATCGATGGAAACCACTTGCGCACCAAGACTTGCAGCGGCTAAAGAAAAGAGGCCGCTGCCACAACCAAGATCTAGGAAACGCTTATTTTCGAGGGTATCAAGCCCAAAGATATTTTTCAGTGAGCAAATCGCTTGCTCAAAACGTTCTTCATCAATCTCATCAGAAAATGATGCCCAGTTTGCTCCAAATCCGAATCGCTTGAGTTCCTGTTCTGCTACCATGCGTTCGTGATCCTTATTAACATGTCATAGATGACGTAGCGTCAGCTTAACAAGAGATTTCACCTTTAGAAATCATGGCAAAGCATTCGACTGTTCACTGCATCGACACCAGAGAACACTGGACAGTAAACTCTTCTCCTCCAAAAGTGCGCTACATTCAGTATCAAAACAGTAATTGTTTTCGATGCAAGTAGTCGCCCCACAAAAGACTTACGGCCGCAGGCTGCAAACATGGCAAGACGAACCATTACTCCACAGAACCGAAGACAATTCATCCAATCCTCATGCATCCTTGCTGCGGCACCAGCCATCATGACTTCGAAGCGAACCGAAGCGCAGCAGATCATAGGCAATGGCAATTTAACATATCACTACAAACATCAGTTCCCTGAATTACCCGACCACTTCCATTGGCAAACGACGCACAACGTCGCAGTTGACCACGAGAATAATCTGTACGTGATACACGAGGGCATCGAAAAACTCTCAGATCACCCTTCCATCTTTGTGTTCGACGAGAATGGTAGATTCATACGATCCTTCGGTGAGCAATTCCAAGGAGGTGGTCACGGCATTGATATCCGTATGGAGGGCGGCACTCCGTTTCTATATGTGGCTGCCTATCAGCAAGTCAAAGCAATTGCAAAGCTGACTCTTACGGGAGAAGTTGTCTGGATCAGGCATGCACCGATTGCCAGCGGACACTACGCAGAAGGTGAAGCGACCAACCCCAAGAAAATATGGGGCCGTAATCGTTTCATGCCGACGAATTTTGCTTTTTTGCCCAACGGAGATTTTCTGGTTGCAGACGGATATGGCTCCTATTTCGTTCACCGCTACAACCAAAATGGTGAATGGCTATCATCCTTTGGAGGACCAGGAAGTGGGAAAGGTACTTTCAGTCTCCCACATGGCATTTGGCTTGATGAACGAATTGAAGACGACCCACGTATTGTCGTTGCTGATAGAGCTCATAATGCTCTGCAAGTTTTCAACCTCGACGGAGAATACAAGAAAACCATCTCAGACTTGGGTTTACCTGCAAACCTCGATACACACGGCAATCTCCTGTTAGTGCCCGAGTTAGTGTCTAGAGTGTCTATTCTCGATCAAGATTACAAAACCGTTGTCACGCTGGGTGATGACCGAGAACGAATCGTCCACGACAAGACTGAAAACGGCGGCTACACCATTCGAGCTGACTCAACCAAGTGGGAACAGGGAAAATTTGTTCATCCTCACGATGCGTGTTTTGATCGTGCAGGTAATATCTACGTGGCCGAGTGGGTCTCAACTGGTCGCGTAACGAAACTCACACCTGCCTAGTCAATCAGGCTCCTTTACTCGCGTTCGTTTGCGCTGGAACATCGCGAGCAATCCCAAGAAAGTTAAGCTTACTCCGATCAACAATGAGCTGGTTACCGGTTCAGCAAAGAAAACAATCCCCGCAATCGCTGCCATTGCAACTTGCGAGGCATTTAGCAGGTTAACCGCCACAACTGGCAACGATTTTAAGGAAATCGATAACGCGACAAATGCCGAGAAATTAAAAACGCCCGCGATCAACATGACCTTCCAGTCATCAAAAGGTAGCGAAGTGATCGCGTGTCCACCCAGACGGTACAGCGACACTCCCCAAAGAGAAATAGCTCCCACGCTTCCGCTAATGAACATCGTTAAAGGTGCAGAGAGGCCACCAGTTAGGGCTTGTCGCATTGTGGTGCCAAAAACCGCATAAGCTAATCCAGATAAAGCCGCACATACCGACCCAAATCCTATTTCGGCAGCCGTACTCAGTGATGCTACCTCACTAGACATCATGGCTTCATCCTCGACCTGCAAGTGATTTGAGGGTGATGAGAGAACAAGAATTGAGGCTAATAAAATCACCATCGCGATAAGTGTTCTAAAACTGACACTCTCCTTCAAAACCAACTTTCCCAAAATCGCGGCACCGATAATCATCGTGCCCAAAGTAATCGGCACTGAAACAGCCAAACCAATTCGTGCTAGCGCCAATTGAAAGAATGCATTGCCAATAAATTGCCCAACTAATGCCGCGCCGACGAAGCGAGGCACCATCCGAAAGCTACTGGCGACAACCTCACCACGATTCAACATCCAAATCAGATAAGGCCCAAGTATCACGACTGTTGGTATCGCCTTTGCCGCGGAGACAAGAAATGCGTCAATTTGCACACAATGCCGTAAGGCAACGTTTGTCGCCGTATACAAAACTGCCGAGCCGAGTCCAAATAAGGCACCCGCGAGCATGCTCATTGGTGGACGCAACGATTTGCCTCCCGATTCTTCTATTTTTTCATGGACCACTTTTTCTTGAACCACCGTATCCGGCCTTAAATGCCGTAAAAATATTCTATTGACATCAGAGAAAATAAATCTGCAAGTCATCTCAATCCGTCGAATGAGTTGATTCGACATTTAAATCATTCATCTCTTCCTACTTTCTTCGCTAATCCAAACAGGAACGGTTCGTAGGGACAATCCCCAAACCGAATCCTCCGATATGAATGCAGAAATTCTTCAGCGTATCGCGAGGCCTCTGAAAGGCCAGCATCTCTCAACCGCTCAATGACAACGGTGTCGCTCTCATTCGCGTCCATGCGAATTTTTCTTGCACGCAGGCTTCGAAGAAAACAGTCGTAAGCCCGTGCTACATCTTCATCATGAATTGCACAGGACTCTTGTATGAAACGCCGGCGATTACTCCAAGCGTGTATTATAAGTGCCAACAGCGTAACTATGATTGGAATCCAAAGATACGTAAACATCGCAAGAAGAAGGCGAGTGACAAACGATTGGGGATCTTTACCTGAAAGAACCCATGTCCGACGAAAGTAAGATCGAACCGCACCAAAGAACTCTAGCACCCAGCTTCTTGATGAAGATAAACCGAGCAATCTATTCCGCGAGACCATTGGAGTTGGATCAAACGGAATAAATTTTTGCTCGCTGGATGACCAAACTTCAACCCACGCATGTGCATCTCGTCTTCGCACAATCGTTCGATTCGTTATTGCATTGGTCTCCGAAGGCAGGTAGCCCGTTACCAGACGAGCGGGAACACCCTGCGTCCTCAATACCAAAGCCATCGTGCTTGCAAAATGCACACAGTAAGCGGCTGTACCGGGCTTCAACATTTCCAAGACCGGATGACGCTTGGTATCGAAATCCGTTGTCAGTGAATACGTATAGTTTTGCTGAAAGAATTCTTCGAGTCGCGAGCCTTTGGATATTGCATCAAGATCTTCCCCAAGCAACTGCGTCCCAAAACTTCGAAGTTCTTCATGTAGCTCGGTGGGAACTCCGAGCATTGCCTCGGGTGAGATCGTTTCCGGCTGCAACTGATCCTCGGGATCGACAATCAGTCCCAAACCCGAAGGTGAATCACTTAATCGGTAAATCCAACCTGGCCCAACAACTACTGCATCATTTAACACGCGTATCGTTCCGGCGGGCGTCGGCAAATCCGTCGCTGGTTTTTCAAGCCAGATATACTCAAGACGCTCACCACCAAATTGATTTAATCCGCGCACCGATTTCTGTGAAGCAAATTTTTGCAATTCGGGCGAGCTCGTCCAACGAATACCGTCAAAACGATCAAATACTTTGGCCCTTAGCCGTGTAACTGGACGCGAAAGCTCCAGCACCTCCGCAGGCGAGGAAAGCATATTACCCCTTGAGCTGATATAGATGTCTTCCCCTAATCCACTCACACCTGTAATTAGCCGAAGCTCATAATAGCTGCTAAGCACATTCTGAATCGCAGACTGAGCAACTCGAGTAAAAGATGCCAATTCAAAAGATGCGACACCTGATACCAAGATAAAAGCCACCCAAACCACTCCGACTCGCCTGGGTTGCTTGAAAACACCCGCGTCGTGAGCCGCAACGATCAGCAATGCGACACCAAATACAAACAGCAGAAACATGGCCAAGAACGTTGGCTGATCTCTGATAGATAAACCTATCATTCCCCATGCAAACAGGTACGACTGATAATACTTCTTCGATCCGACAAAGAGCACTCCATACGCCGTCACAAGATTTAGCGCCAAAGACCCAAAAACTGGAGCCAAAATCCCAATCGCAGGACGATACCCTGTTGGCAAAACCAACGCAGCGACGCTGATAACAACCATCCAGAGATTGGCGCGAAAATTAATCCTCCATGTCCACTGAAAAGCAGCGTGAAGTATCACCAATGTGGATACAAGTGCTGCCAGCCACCATCTCCCCATTACGTCTGCTTGAAAAAATATCGCTGCAAAACATGGCGTGGCACGCATCAGGTGAACAAGCCAATCATGGTTTTTGATCAAGACCACACCTCAATCCTTGGATCCTGTCGCCATTGGCTGGGAATCTGTTTGGGTTTTCCAACCCAAATGATTAAGACATAGCCCTCCGATCGTAGGCTTGAAACCAATGCGCGTCGTCGAGAGTCTAGCTGCAAAAACATCAACACTAAATGCTTTGCGTTCTGCTGACCAACTAACTGGCTTGTCAATTCTTGAAAATTGGTTTTCTTGATCGACTCCACACCCACTAGGCTCTCAATGAGTTTTTCATACTGCCTCTGGTTTTTGACGTGTGAACAAACAATTCTCTTTTGCCGACCATGAAACAGCATTAAGTCAACATCAGCACGGGACGATTCCTTTGCGAGCTGGATCGCGACGGCAATCATCTCATCCATTGTTTTCTCTTCGCTCGCTGAGTTCGCTTCAACATCAAGCCAGACCAGGCGTTTTGTGGAGTTTGAATCAGCATATTCCTTGGCGATCAACTCACCACGACGAGCTGTTGCCCTCCAGTGCACATCACGAAGTTGATCCCCTGATCTCCAATCACGAAGTCCTATCAATTCTGTTGAGGTTCCCGCATGGGACACGGACTGATCTTGTCTGTCGATAGGGAATGGCGGTAAATGCGATTCGGGAGGCAACGGCTCCACCACGACTTCACTTTGTACATGCATACGTCGTCCGCGTTTAATCAATCCAGTGGGCAACGCCGTCGAGACTTGAAGATGCGTGAGCAAGTAGACTCCACGGCGAGCACCGCGAAGCTTGAGCATTACAGAACAAGATTGGCCTGGGACTAATTCAGAAATCACGGCGGAGGGACCAACCGGTCGAAGTTCGGGAACCAATCCTCTTTCCTCAACAATAATAAAACGAAGTGTTCGTCCGCCAGTATTCTCAACCTCTATTCGATAATGAAGCTCGCTTCCCTCCACTACCTTCAGTAGGCCAACCCGACGCAAATTGATGGTTGCAGAAGGTTTAAAAAAGAAACCGAGCACATAGGAGATGAACAAGGTGAAGCAACTGAACCAAAAAATCGCAGCGATTAAATAGGAACCAGAAGCTAAAAGCGACAGGGATGAGAACAGCATCCCCCACAGAGTCAAACGTCCGATCTCCGTAAGGGCTCCACGGTACAGATCGTCTAACCATAGAATTGGAGGATGCTCAAGCGGCGGCATCCAAAATGACCATCTCCTTCGTCTTGTCATCATCCACCCCGCATCACAATCTAACGAGGAAGCATGGCGTTCTTAAGTAGATCCGTCAGCACGGCTATTTTCGCTTCTGAACCATCTCCTGCCCTTGTATTCAATATCAGGCGATGAGCTAAAACCGGCTTTGACATTTTAAGCACATCATCAGGGATCACGTAGTCTCTGGCATGCATCAAGGCATGTGCTTTCGACATTGCTACCCAGTGCAATGCTCCACGTGCCGAGATACCAAGCCTAATCTGAGGTGCTGCTCGTGTTAGGTTCGCAATCTCCAATACATAGAGCAATATAGATTCTTCAATCCTTACGCCTTCTACCGTTCGTTGAAGACGCCGTAGGAAATCGATGGTAACGACAGGTTTTTGCTGTAACAAATCTCTCGTCGCACCACCATTCTTAAGTAATAGCAATTCTTCAGATTGGCTCACATAGCCTAGATTTAGCTGGAGCATAAAGCGATCTAGTTGCGCCTCAGGTAACTGATAGGTCCCTTGAAGGTCGAATGGGTTCTGTGTTGCGATACACAAAAAAGGATTCTCCAATGGATGCGTTTTCCCATCTAATGAAACTTGTTTCTCACCCATCGCCTCAAGCAACGCGGATTGCGTTCTCGCTGATGCACGATTGATTTCGTCAGCGATAAGTACATTGGTGAAAACCGGCCCCGGCTGAAATGAAAAGACCCCGTTCGTAGGATTGAATACAGTGCTACCTAGCACATCTGCGGGCAAAAGATCTGGTGTGAACTGCACCCTCCCGCATTTTCCATCTATGGATTTAGCCAGCGATTTTGCGAGCATTGTCTTTCCGGTTCCCGGAATATCTTCGAGTAAGATGTGCCCCCCGGCTGCCAAGCAGCAAATAACAAGTTCAATTGCATCCCGCTTGCCCCTAATGACCCCCTCAATATTCTGCATCACGCGTTGGAGTGACTCTTGCGCTTCGTCGACTGATAGTGCTTTTGACTGATCCATAAATGTGGTCTTGTAGGGTAATAACTAGCTGCAACGATGCAGTGTGCCGCTTTGCAATAATTTCCGAGCCAAATAACATTGCAGGCGATGCCATATTCAACAGAGCGCATGCAGATGAGGGCAATGCAAATTTAAATCACAATGCAAAATCCGTTTTAGCGGTAAACGGACAAGAGTTCGACCGTCAATTGATGTCTAAACCAAAGTGTCACTTGCTTCCACATGAATAGCAGATCTTTTCAAACGGTCAATGTATAGCATCAGTTGCCCCGCTTTCTTACTCCCATGAATCTCTTTACGAGAAAAAAGCAAGATAAATACCGACACAATAAGCTGGAACATGTAAGCAAAAAAGCGTTCGATCAGAAACACTCCGTGAAGCTAGTTCACGACTTGCCGTTAGACACTGACTTGAAGTGGGTCCCTAGCGATCTACTGTAAAAACACCTCAGGACTTGAGGTGTAGCGATGGGCATTTCCGAGCCGTTGCCAATCAGTAGTATCCAACCTCTATTTCAAGTGAAAACAGCAGACACCGATATGCTGGCAAGACTACAGACCTATACCTTACTCGGGATCGATGCGATGTCAGTCGACTGCGAGGTAGATATTTCTTCTGCAGCAATGCCCAAAACCATTTTAGTGGGTCTGCCAGATACCGCCGTGAAGGAGAGCACGCACCGCGTTGAACGAGCAATCGTCAACAGTGGTTTCACGAAACCACAGGAGCGAGTTGTCATTAACTTGGCTCCGGGGGATCTTCCGAAACAGGCCTCTTCCTTTGATTTACCCGTTGCCTTAGGCGTGCTCGCAGCAAGCGGCCAAATTTCCATTCAAGGAATCGACCGGTATGTGGTAGCAGGCGAGTTAAGTCTAGAAGGACTCACGAGGCCGATTAAAGGCGTGCTATCGATGGCGATCGAGGCCAAACGATCGAGCAATAAATGCGGTTTCATTGTGCCCAGAACAAATGCATTTGAGGCATCGGTTGTGGAGGGATTGAATGTTATTCCAGTCGACAGCTTAGCGCAAGCTGCTGCGTTCCTTTCGGGTGAAATCGAATTGGATGCCGCGCCAACTCGCATCGGTTCAATATTCAAAGAATTCGGCGATTATGACGTCGATTACTCTGACG
>JAKMEW010000006.1 GCA_022425745.1 Rubripirellula sp. | reverse complement strand
GCTGCAACTCGCCTGCATGAAGCCGGAATCGCTAGTAATCGCAGGTCAGCATACTGCGGTGAATGTGTTCCTGAGCCTTGTACACACCGCCCGTCAAGCCACGAAAGTTGGGAGGGCCCGAAGTCGCTGAGCTAACTCGCAAGAGAGGCAGGCGCCGAAGGTCAGCTCGACAATTGGGACTAAGTCGTAACAAGGTAGCCGTAGGGGAACCTGCGGCTGGATCACCTCCTTTCTAAGGATTCTTAGAATATGAGTGTTTCGGGTGACCGAAATACTTGAATCTGTGATAGTGGTCTCGCATTCGACTCAACAGAGAGAAGCCAAGTTCGCTTGGAAGAATTCATCACCAAAACATCAACGAAGACCCACATCGGCCGTCGCCAGCCGAAGTGGGTTTTTTCGTGCGCTGATGACAGATATTTTAGTCCGGATCGCTAATGAATTGAGCTGGTCACTCGCTTTAACTGATCACTTGAGTCAAAACGAAAAGCCATCAATCACGAAGCCAACTCTGCAAATTCTCCTGAATCCAACGATTCTCTTCAGCTCCGTAGTCGTAAACGCGATCGATCTCCTCAGATTGTCCTGGCGACAGTGTTTCGGAATCATTTAGGCATCTCGAAGACGCGAGTAATCCCTGGCGATAAAGAACTTCGTTGATCCCCGCGACACAACCCTTGAAACCATTCCTCGCATCGAAGAGCGAGGAATTGACGTCAGTTAATTGGAGATTTTCGAAAAGAAATCGCCGGTCGATTTTCTCGTTTTGCCGCGATTGCTTGATCTCTTCCAACATTCGTACGGCTTGGCGTGTCCAGACAGCCCACTGGCCTAACAGCCCGCCCGACATCCATCTTGTTGGCGTTGCCTTGCGAAGATTAATCGGAGCCACGAGATCTGCGATGATGTTGTCATCGTTACCGGTATAAATCGCGAGATCTAGACGATTTGATTCTTCCACTGCTCTCAAGACCTCAATCGTCTGGTAGCGGTCGAACGCTGCTATTTTGATGGCTTTTAAATTGTCGATCTGAACGAGTCGCCGCCAATAATCAAAAGAGAGAACTCGCCCACCAACTGCCGGTTGCAGGTAAAAACCAAAAACAGGCATGATTTCAGCAACCGCCTGTGTGTGCTGGACCAACTCGCCTTCAGTCAGATCCTTTAGCCCTGATGGAGAGAGTAGCCCTAAGTGATAACCCAGGTCATGGGAAAGGCGTGCCTCATCCAGTGTTTGCCCCCTCGATCCGCACAACCCAGCAACCCTGATAAATCGTGAATCGATGGACTGACTCTGATTCAAGACGTCGGCGACCGCCCTGAGCACTGGCTCATAAAGGCCGTGGTCTCGCATTTCGAACTGCGTCGTGTGAACTCCGACAGCAAGCCCGCCGGCGCCTGCAGCGACGTAATATCGAACTAAAGCCTTTTGATACCTCGAACACCAATCACCCGCTGAGGTTAGAGCCAAGGGGCAAGCAGGAATCACCTGACCTTCCAGAAGTGACTGTTCCCAATTTTTCATGCATCCACCACGTTGGTCATCATTTTCAATTTGTCTTGAGATTGTTTTCTTTTGCAAGCCTTAAGGTAGCTCGTCGCCAGAGACCAAGGCAATGTTTCAATAATTCCCGTCGCGTGTCTGGAAATGTGTCGGTTTACCCAATAGTGGCATCCCCCGCGTCAACCAATCAGTGATCCAATCAATCATGGTAGTAAGCGACATTTCAGGCTTACCAAATAACCGTTGAGCACGCTCGCTATTGCTCAACCAGCATGACCCTGCATCCTGGCCAACAAACTTAGGACGCGTTCCCATCCGCTCCGCAAATTCTTCTGCGAGCCAGCGTACGGATACGGTTTCATCTCCAGTGATATTAACGACCCATGGGGGAGAGCTTGCATGCGGAAGGCACCGGATGATTTGGGAGACCGCATCACGTTGCCAAATCACATTTACATAACCCATGGATAGATCAATTGTCTCCCCTTCATGCACCGCCTTGGCGATATCTACCAAAACCCCGTATCGCAAATCGATTGAATAGTTCAGTCGCACGATCGCAACGGGTGTGTTTTCCTTTTCCGATTGTTCAATAAAAGCGTTCTCTCGCGCGATGCAGGATCTCGCGTAGTCCCCAAGTGGTTCCATCAGGTCAGTCTCTTTTGAACCACCTGAATCGGTATTGGTAAAAGAATAAACACAGCCCGTCGACATAGCCACAATTCGAGAACCGGCGTACCTTTTTGCCACGGAGGCAGGTACGTCTTGATTCATTGTTTTCAATAACTCTGGTTGAGCCTGAGTACCGAATTTTACCCCCGCGAGGAAGAATAGATTCGGTGCATCGGGTAGACGTCGCAGCGAAACTTCATCGCTCAGATCTGCCTGAATGGTTGCAATAGAACTATCGGCGAACTGCTTTTGTGAAAGGGGATCACTGAATCGCGACACCGCGGTGACTTGATGTCCCTGTCCAAGCTCCCGATTGACTTGCTGGAGCATTCGGCTGAAGTGGTAGCCCATCTTGCCACCAGCCCCAAGCACAAGGCAATCACCGGGATGTTTTTGGATTGCATCCAAGACACCATCGTCCAGGCGAGACAAGACATTATCCAGTTCATTGATTGTTGCCGGTGGAGTCAGGGAGGAAGGAGACATTTCGTTTGTGCCAGGTCTTGCGTCTTAAGGAAAAGGATTGAGTCAGCAGGTTAGGCCAAGGAAAGGAGCTGGAGACGGCAAACGTACCACGTTTTGGTCGTCAAAGTTTTGGTCGTCAAACCCGTTTTCGTCGTCAAACTCGGTACCAAACATCCGCCCACCCCCCCCCGGAGAGCAGCGCATTGGGAAAAGCTTGCTTCGCTTGACAAATGAGGAGTATCATTAGGGATGCTAAAATTTGGCATCCTACCTTTCCTCTCTGCCATTAAGTTTTGGAAGAAGCTCGATGACAGGGTCCCACCATTAGTAGCTTTGGGCGATCACTCTATGTTGACCATTCATGGGCAGAAAAGTCGATATTGTGACGGAGTCTCCCGTCGCGGTTTTCTCAAGGTCGGCGGTTTATCCTTTGGAGCAGGGGGACTGTCGTTAGCGGATTTGCTGAGGGCGGAAGCAGCTTCGGGAAAGGGACACTCGCACAAAGCGGTTATCAATATTTTCTTGGCGGGTGGTCCGCCACACCAAGACATGTGGGACATCAAGTCGGAGGCTCCGAGTGAGGTTCGCGGCGAGTTCCAAGCCATCAAAACGAATGTCCCCGGCATCGAGATTTGCGAAGTCTTTCCTCAACTTGCTGGCATGATGGACAAGGCAGCCGTCATTCGTAGTGTGGTCGGTTGCTCCGGCGGACATGACGCCGTGCAATGCCTTTCAGGTTGGCGTCCAAACGAACTGCAGAGCATCGGTGGAAGACCGGCGATCGGTTCTGCGGTGTCAAAGCTATTTGGACCAGTGGATCCTTCGATGCCGCCAAATGTTGGGCTCGCTGAAAGAACCAAGCATGTCCCGTGGTCGGACTCGGGTGCTTCGGGGTTCTTGGGTGCAGCCTATGCACCGTTCAAGCCAGATGGCCCCGGCATGCAAAACATGTCGCTCAACGGAATCACATTGGAAAGGCTCTCTGACCGAAGACGTCTCCTTTCTGAAATCGATTCGATGCGTCGCGACATCGACATTTCGGGAACGATGGAAGGAATGGACGCATTCGGCCAGCGTGCTTTAGATGTCCTGACGAGCAGTAAGTTATTGGACGCGTTGGATCTCAGTAAAGAAGATCCCAAGGTCGTCGCTCGCTACGGTGATGGAAAGCCTTATCAGTATCAATACGATGGTGCCCCAACCTGTAACGACCATCTTTTAATGGCCCGTCGTCTCGTGGAAGCGGGAGCGAGAGTCGTAAGCCTCAGTTACGGACGATGGGATAGCCACGGTCAAAACTTTGACTTAGTCAGGGATCATGGCTCCAAGCTTGATCAGTGCTTAAGCGCTTTGATCGAAGACCTTGATGTGCGTGGAATGCTCGATGATGTCACCGTTGTTGTGTGGGGTGAATTTGGCCGAACCCCCAAGATCAACGCCAATGCGGGTCGCGATCACTGGACACAAGTTAGTTGCGCTTGGATCGCTGGCGGTGGCATGAAGACCGGCCAAGCCATCGGAGCCACGAATAAAATGGGAGAGGTTCCTGCAGATCGCCCAGTGCACATGCAGGAGGTCGTTGCCACGCTTTATCACAATCTAGGGATCGATACGGCAACGGTGACCATCCCTGATCCTACCGGGCGTCCACAATACCTAGTGGACCATGATCCAATTCCTGAACTTGTTGGGTAGCAACCCAATGCATGGCAAGGACCGTTGCTTGTAGCGTTAAGGACGACGCGAACAATCACCTAAGAACGAAAGACCTTGTAATAAACCACCATCAAAGATGCGTCGGTAACCATTTCGCGCAGCGAATCCTAACGATGTATTTTGACTCGAGAGAACTCTGCAGCGAATCGTAATAACTGCGGCCGACGTGACTGTGCCAAAGGTAATGTGCTGTTCGGTTTAGATGGCTACGGATACCTGATTGCAATCACGGTTTGCGCAGCTGGTTTGTCGCTCAACCGAGCTCATCCAGACGATTAACCGCCAGCTAATATCTCTTGTTGCACCCTAATTTTCCTCACATTGACTCCATTGGCTTGCTCCGAAGCCCCATTCGTTCATCACTCACACGTACCCTATTTGATCCATGAGCAACGACACGTTTCAGATGAAATCCACGGTGGCGAGTACTCGAGGGACGCTGCTGCTCGTTATTACCACAGTATTGCTTGTTGGATTTTCGGCAGTGAGTTCAGCGAACCAACCGGCACCAAAATTGGAGTCGGTTCGTTTTGATCATACCCAAGCCCTTCAATTGGCAGGTCGGGACGCCAGATTGCAATTACTGGTAACGGGAAACACCGCGGAGGGTCGAGAAATTGACGTTTCACATGATGTTACCTTCTCCGCCGAACCCTCAGGTATCGTCACCTTTGAGGGTAGCCTCGTTGTACCACTTGCTGATGGAGAAGCCTCGGTCTTTGCAACTACAGCGTCAGGGCAACAAATCAAAACCACGGTCAAAGTGATCCAAATGGGGAATGAAGCCCCCATTAGCTTCCCAGATAAGATTGTTCCAATCTTCACCAAACTTGGTTGCAACGGTGGTGGCTGCCACGGCAAAGTAGCAGGGCAGAATGGGTTCAAATTATCGCTATTGGGATTCGGACCACGGGAAGACCATGAGCACTTGGCCAGCGAATCTCGTGGACGCCGTATTTCGCTCGCGAACCCAGACGGCAGTCTCTTGCTTCTAAAAGCGATCAACGCATCGCCACACGGAGGAGGGCAGCGACTAGAAAAAGACAGCCACGAATACCGAATCATGCGTCGATGGATCGCTCAAGGGATGCCTTATGGCGCTGAGAATCCCGCGAAATTAGTGGGTATTGAGGTGGTTCCGCGACAACGGCGGATGTCCCCCAATTCCTCTCAGCAATTGACGGTTGTGGCAACCTACTCAGATGGCGCGCTCGAAGACATCACCCGCGCCGCGGTCTTTGAATCCAACGACCCTTCAATGGCATCAGTGACCGACCGAGGCCTTGTCGGTCTTAACCAAGTGGTGGGCGACGTCGCTGTGATGACTAGGTATCAAGGCCATGTCAGTGTGTTTCGAGCAGACATTCCCTTGGAACGATCAGAAGGTGAAGTTGAACCGACCTATTCAGATCCAAGTGGAAACCTTGTTGATGAGTTGGTTTGGAAAAAACTTAAATCTCTCGGCATCCCGACCTCGGAGATTTGCGATGACAATACATTCCTGCGAAGAGTCACACTCGATCTCGCAGGACGCCTACCAACACTCGAAGAAGTCTCCGATTTTCAGGCCAACCAAGACTCCAATAAACGCCACGCATTGATTGAGAGTTTGTTAGCGAGTGAAGATTACGCGGACTACTTCGCGGGTAAGTGGAACTCGATTCTGCGAAACCAACGAACCGGTGGCGGCTTACAATTCGCATCAATGGCGTTTCATGAATGGATTCGCGAGAGCATCTTTCAAAATCAACCATACGATCAATTTGTTCGAGACATCGTTGCAGCATCAGGAAGTGTGGCCAGCCATCCACCAGTCGTTTGGTATCAGCAAGTACCCGATACCAATCAGCGAATTGAGGACGCGGCACAATTGTTCCTAGGACAGAGAGTCCAATGCGCTCGTTGCCACCACCATCCCTATGAGAAATGGAGTCAGGCGGATTACGCGCAGCTCTCTGCATTCTTCACAACCGTCAGTAAAAAGAGCCTCGGTGATCCAGCCGAGCCAAGTTTCTTTACTCGAATCGGTGGTGCGACGGCCCGTGATCCAAGCTCCGGACAAAATCTCGTTCCCGCTGGACTCGACTCGGAAGACATGCAAATCGCCCCGTACGAAGATCCAAGAGAAGCGTTCGCAACTTGGATGACGGACCCGGGAAATCCGTTCTTCGCCAAAGCGTTAGTGAATCGCTATTGGAAACATTTTATGGGCCGCGGATTGGTGGAACCCGAGGATGACCTGAGAGTAACCAATCCACCCTCCAATCCTGAGTTGATTGACGGCATGGCGGAACATTTTGTTCGCTATGGATTCGACACCAAATCACTCATTCGATTGATTGTTCAATCAAAAACCTACCAACTCTCGAGCAATGCGAAGCCGAGAAACCTCGATGACAAACGCAGCTACTCACGGTACTACCCCAAGCGACTTCAGGCGGAAGTTTTACTTGATGCAATTGACGGGCTGACCCTGAGCCCCACTCGTTTCTCTGGGGTTCCTGCGAGTGTGCGAGCGGTTGCCTTGCCCGACACGGGATTCGATTCCTACTTTCTGACGGTCTTTGGACGCCCGCAATCAAGCACCGCATGCGAGTGCGAAAGATCTCAAGAGGCGAATCTCTCTCAAAGTCTTCATCTCTTAAACTCAGAAGAGATTCAGTCGAAACTATCCTCTGATAGTGGTCGTGCATCTCTGTTGGCTCAAGACCAACGAGAAGATGCGGATAAAATCAATGAACTTTATCTTATTGCATTTGGGCGTCAGCCAGATGAAGTGGAACATCAAGCATCCCTGAGTTACGTCTCGTCAAATGAAAACAAAAGGGAAGCTTTCGAAGATTTAATCTGGTCCCTCATCAACTCGAAAGAGTTTCTTTTCAACCATTGATAATCTTTTTCATCATGCGAGTTCTGTTTTCGATTGACTGACAACCTGCAAACCAATCGCGTTCTAACTCCACGCCTCTAACCATCACCTCCATGGATCATTACCAAACGCGACCAAGCTTCAACGTTTTCACAACGAAGAATCCGTGTGGATTACCCCAGTGCTTTCTCATTGGGACAATGACGTTGCTCCATCTCGTCCTTGCATTGAACGCTTTCGGGCAGGTTGAACCAACTCAACTATTGTCACTCTCTCAAACCGGTGGTCAGAAAGGCAGCAACCTTCAAATCCGCACTGAAATCGGCAACCACTTGATCGAAGTTGATCAGTTAATTTTTTCGAGCCCAGAGATTCAAGCTGAAGTTGTCACCGATAATCCACCTCCTTTTTCTGAGGACAGGGTCAAGCAGTTCGGAACTTTTACCGTCACCATCCCAAACACTCTCGTTGCGGGACGTTATGAGGCACGTGCACTGGGACGCAATGGACTCTCGAATCCTCGATCCTTTCTTGTCACTGAACAGCCACATCAAAACCCCGCTTCGGTCAGTCATCAACTCGATGCGCCAACCGATTTACCCCTAGATCATTTCAGCCATGCAGATGCGACCGCTGCAGCAATTGATTATTACCAAATCCATCTAGAAGAGTCGTCAAAACTACATGTCGAAATCATCGCGCAGCGTCTTGACTCGAGAATGATCCCTAACTTGAAGATCCTTGACTCTTCCGGCCATCAACTTGCAAGTGCTAGGGGAGCCGATGGTGCTGATGCTTCTTGGAGTTCGAGCGATCCGATTCCGGCGGGAAAGTACTTGATTGCGGTCAACGATTTCCTTTATCGAGGTGGCGCTGATTATCACTATCAGGTGGTCGCCAGTCTCGACCCCGCTTTAGCGGTGTTGGGAAATCTGGAAGCAAGTGACGGCAGGCTACCTCTGGTATGGGCCTCACGGTCAGCCTCGACACTCTTGGTTGACGAGCAAGGATTGCATCGTGTCGACGTACCGGGAAGTGTCGACGTACCGGGCAGTGTCTCGGCCGAGACAAACTCGAGTGGCACACCAACTACTGCATCAATTCAATTACCTCACAGCAGTCGTCATGTTTTCTCGCGAGACGCATCAAGACACGACTTTGAGTTCGCTGCAGACAAAGGACAAGTAATCGCGGTGGAGGTGACAGCAGATCGACTGGGACATCCATCGGATGGGCGAGTTTTAATTCAACGGATTGAGGTCCAACAGGACACGTCATCCAAGCTACATGATGTGGCGAACTTTGACGATAGCCAAAGTGTTTCTGATGGTGCGCTGAACCTCACCACCAAAGACCCCTCGGGTATTTTCACAGCCCCAGAGACATCAAAATATCTGATCTCTGTTCGCGATCTGGACATTGGCAAAACACTTCAGGACCAAAAAAACTTTGACGTGCGCATCGGTCAACCCCAACCAACATTTGACTTGATCGCATACCGTCCTTTTCCCCACAGCGATCTAAATCAGTCGCAACCGACCGGTTCGCGTTTGCACCGCGGCGGAACCGAAATCATTCGTGTGATTGCGATTCGAAAAGATGGATGGAGTGGAGCAATTCAAATCAGATGCGAGGGACTACCTGATGGTGTTAAATCCTCGGAAGTTCGTATCGAGGCGAATCAGAATTTTGCTCAGATTGCAATCACTGCTGATGCCAACGCCGCAACAGCGGTGAGTCCAATACAGCTGATCGGACGAAGTGAGGACGGCGCCATCGAGCGCCGTGCGGTTCCCGCAGTCGTTCAGTGGGGCAAAGGTGCTGGTCGTAATTTTATTCAAACACGACTGACCGATTCACTGTGGCTATCCGTTTCTGACCTCGACGAGATCCAAGTCA
The DNA here is from genome assembly GCA_022425745.1 of Rubripirellula sp. Classification (GTDB taxonomy): domain Bacteria; phylum Planctomycetota; class Planctomycetia; order Pirellulales; family Pirellulaceae; genus Rubripirellula. Next base: position 13,923 of record JAKMEW010000006.1, on the reverse strand, counting down.
CAGCTCAGCTCGGAACGCCCGATACTGTTGATGTAAAAAAAGGCGAAGCGATCAAAATCCCGATCAAGCTAGAGCGAAAAGAAGGTGGTAAAGCGGCAATTGTGGCCAGGGCTAGGCACTTTCCGACGGGTGTCAAAGCTGCGGATCTGACGATTCCCGCGGAAAATAACGAAGGTGAGCTTGAAATCAAGACAGAAGCGTCCGCTGTGCCCGGAACTTATTCGCTGTGGGTGCAAGTAGAAACTAAAATCAACGTGAAACCAAACCCTCAGGCAGTCAATCGTGCGCAGGCGTACCGAGATCTGCTTCAAAAACAACTCGATGCTGCCGGCAATGAGGGAAATGCTGAGTCAATCAAGGCAGCAATCACCGAGGCGGACAAAGCGGTCGAGGCCGCAAAGAACGCCTCCAAAGAAAAAGAAATCACCGTTTTTCTCCCCACCAACACCGTGAACCTTCGCGTCATCGAGCCATGATTCGAATTATCTCAAGCCTTTTGTTCCTACCAACTCTGTTGTCGGTTGTGACTTTCGCCAAAGACCTCCCCATTGCGATTGCGGAAGTCCAAGGAGACTCGGAGGTAGATTTCTCAACAGAAATCATGCCCATCCTGAAACGAAACTGTCTCGCTTGTCACCACGAAAAAGAAGCTGAAGGTGGCTTGATCCTCGAGACCATTGAAGCAATCCATGAAGGTGGAGACAGTGGGTCAAGCGTTGATCTTAGTACTCCTGTTCAAAGTTTGCTCCTAACGAGGACCACAGGAGAAGAAGAACCACTAATGCCGCCCGAGGATAATGCGGTCGGTGCGAAAACCTTAACTCCAGAAGAGCTTGGTTTGATCAAACGCTGGATCGAGCAAGGAGCGAAGGGAAGTGAGATGCTCGCAGAAAAAATTCAGTGGCAGGAAATCCCTGAATCAATCAAAACATCGTTCGCAGTTGCGATGTCCCCGACTGGTCAATTCGCAGTTGTCGGGCGTGGTAACCGTGCACAGGTGGTCCCACTCAACAATGCAAGCGACGACCAAGCCAATGATGAAACCTCAAATGGTCAGGTCACCAATCTCATCGATTCGGCAGTACCTGGGGATAATGCTACGCATGTTGATCTTGTTCAGTCCATTTCCATCGCGCCGGATGGGCAGAGAATTGCGACCGGCGGATTCCGGACCGTTAAGCTATGGAAACAAATCAACAATCCCGTTTCAGACAAGGCAAATGCGTTGCTAGGTGCGAGCAGCCTGATTGCCTTGAACGAGGATCAATCGCTTGCTGCTTGGGTCAACCCCCTCGGTGACATCGAGATCTGGAACCTAGCCGAAGGATTGTTAATACAAGCCCTACGCGGTCATGCTGATACGGTCAGTTCGCTTGGCTGGTTTTCACCAAAGCAAATCATCAGCGCCGACACCTCCGGCCGAATCATTCTTTGGCAAATCGAAGACGGAAGCATTCAGGCGCAAGTGCAGTCAAATGTGTCAATTCAGAACATCTCAACCTCCGGCGACGGAAACCTGATCTCAGCGGTTTCCATCTCGGGGAATCTACATCGAGGAGCAATCGATCAGGAAAATAACCAGATCACGATCTCCGACACCCCAGTGGATGGATTTTCCTCCGTTTTAAATGCTGAGTTTCTTGATGCTGCCAATTTGGTGGTTTGTGACACAACACAACATGCCTCCGTCCTTAATCAGGAAAACCAAATCGTTCGCAAGATCGATCACGGATCACCAATCCGCGCGATCGCAGTTTCGAAATCTCTAAAGCAACTTTTTACCGGCGGTGCGAACGGTGCCACGCGTTCATGGAGTCTAGAAACGGGTGAACCCATTCTCTCTCTTCAGTCTGATCCTCAAAGCCAACTTCTCCTTGCCTACAAACAGGGTGACTCCACACGCCAAAACCAAAAGGTCGATCGACTCACAAAACAGACGGAAGAACTCCAAAAGCGACTAACCAGTGAAAACGAAGTACTTGCGAAGGCCACCGAAGAACAGACCAAAGCCAAAGCTGCTTTAGATGAGAAAGAAAAAGGTCGCGCGGATGTGGCGAAGTTAGTGGCAACCACAGAGTCCATGATCCAATCTGCTCAAACTGCTGTCTCGGATGCGGAAAAAATCACGGCTGAAGCCCAAAAGATGCTCACCGAAGTAACAGCCAAGTCGGAGATGGTATCGAAAGAAATTGAGGCTGAAACCATTCAGCTCGGTACCGCTAATCAAGCAGTCGCTTCGCTCAAAGCAGATCTCGCGGCGATGCAAGAAAAGCTCAAACAAGCAGAAAGCACAGCTTCAGAAATCCAAAAGAAGGTCGATGCCAAGAAAGCCGCTTTAGAGCAGGTGAAGGAGCAAGCCACTACCGCTCAAAATCAAATCGACACGGCCGCCAAAACGATGACAGATTCTAAAGCTGCGATCGATAAAGGCACCAAGGATCTTGAAGCTCAAAAGAAGAACCTTGAGAAAGCTCAAGAGGAAAAGGTTAAAAGCGAAACAGAGCTAGCCAAACGGCAACAAGCGTTTGAGACAGCAAAAGAGGCACAAAATCGAGCCGAGAAAGCAATCCCAGAACATCAGCTATTGATCGCTGCGGAGACTCGCGAAAAGGATCGAATCGCTTCCGAGCTAGAAAAGACAAAATCAAGTCTCTCCGGCTCCGACCACCAACTTACTGCAATCGCTGTCGACCCGACCTCGAGCTCGATTGCGACCCTTCACCATGACCAATCCGTCCGTATTTATGACCTGAAGTCAGGCGAAGCAACGATCAGCTTCACCGTCCAAGCCAATTCTGTTGCTCAAGACTCCATTCAATTGTGCTGGCTTGGTGCAGAAGTTGTCGTATTTGGTGGCCAACAACCCACACAGGTCTGGAACACTCAGCGACGATGGCAACTAGAACGCACGATCGGATCCCCCGATGATGCGAGTGTCCTGAGTGACCGGGTGACCGCGATTGACTTCCGTAATGATGGACTCAGCCTTGCGGTCGGATCAGGTTCGCCTAGTCGCGCCGGTGAAGTGAAAGTTTTCAGCGTTGAAACGGGGAGATTGATTCGAGACTTCGGTGATGTTCACAGCGATACGGTACTCGGCCTGAGATTCTCGCCACGAGGTGGCATGATTGCCTCTTCGGCAGCGGACAAAACCGTTCGTTTGCTTGACTTAGCGACCGGGTCTGCAAAACGATCCCTCGAAGGTCACACGCACCATGTGTTGTCGATCGCCTGGCAAGACGACGAACAGACTCTTGCCTCGGCTAGCGCCGACAAGACGATCAAAATTTGGGACATCGAAACGGGCGAACAGCGTCGAACCATTACCGGCTTTGGAAAAGAGATCACGGCGATCGATTATGTCTCGGCGACTAATCAACTGATCACCGCATGTGCGGACGGCCAAGCGAGACTGTACGACACCTCAAACGGAAAGTCACTTCGAAGCTTCAACGCGAGCGGTGACTTCCTCTACTCGCTCTCTCTTTCACTCGATGGGAAACAGTTACTCGCCTCGGGTCAGAGCGGGGTACTTCGATTGTGGAATGTCGAAGATGGAAAGCTGGTCACCGAATGGAAGTAAGCATCATTTTGCTTGCCTCCCTAACGAAGGTCGAATGGCGTCTCAAAGCGAGCCGATCCATTGGAAAAATGGGTTAAGTGATCAGGCAGAAATTGCTTAAGCTCCGATCAGTTTTGAAATCATTTTCCCTTCGTTTACCGTTGGTCTTTCAAGACGACCTTGGTAGTTGTAACTGAGCTCTAAACGATCGAGCCCCATCAGGTGTAGAATACTCGCATGGACGTCGTGGACGTGGGCTCTGTCTTCGACTGCATAGAGACCGAGATCATCGGTCGCACCGATGACTTGCCCACCTTGGACACCTCCACCGGCCATCCACATGGTGAAACCCGTCGGGTTATGATCTCGACCGTCACCCTTTTCACTCATCGGCGTTCGTCCGAACTCTCCGCCCCAAACGACGAGCGTTTGATCTAATAGACCACGTCGTTTCAAATCAGAAAGCAAGGCTGCAATAGGCTGATCCACCGCTCCGCAGTATTTCGTGTGATTTGACTCAATCCCCGAGTGCGCGTCCCATCCGCTGCCTGTGCCGCTGTAGAGTTGGATGAACCGCACGCCCCTCTCTACCATTCGCCGAGCAAGGAGGCAGATCTTACCGAAGTCGGCCGTCTTTTTATCATTCAACCCGTACAGTTCTTGTGTTTCGGCGGTCTCACTTGCAAGGTCAACCGCTTCAGGAGCCGCTGCCTGCATCCGATAAGCGAGTTCATATGATTCGATGCGTGCTTCCAAGTCGGAAACATTGGGAAGTCTCGCTGCATGCTGCTGATTGATCTGCCTGATCAAATCCAACTTTCGCAATTGCCTCGCTTCATCGACACCCTTGGGAAGCTGAAGGTTGGCAATCGCCTCACCGCTTGCGGTATCACCGACGGGGGTTCCCTGATAAGTCGCTGGCAAGAAGCCCTGCCCCCAACTTCGGACTCCGTTGGTACCAGCGCTCCGTTTGTCTTTCATGACAACAAAGGCTGGCAGATCTTCATTTTCAGTCCCCAAACCATAGGACACCCAAGCACCAAGTGAAGGTCGTCCTCCGAGCGTGCTCCCGGTATTCATCAAGTTACAGCCACCGGAGTGATTAATGCCTTCTCCGTAGCAAGATCGAATAATCGCAAGATGGTCGGCATGTTGAGCAACGTGAGGAAACCAATCGCTGATTTCCAATCCACTTTCGCCATACCGTGCCCAATTTCGTTTTGTTGGAAGCAAGGGTGCGTTTTTTTCACCCATTGCAGTGAGGGGTTCACGGAAACTACTTGGAAGCGGTTGCCCCGCAAGTTGATTCAGCAGCGGCTTTCGGTCAAAGGTATCGAGCTGACTCGGGCCACCCTCCATGAACAGGAAGATCACACTCTTTGCAGTCGCCGGATGGTGACCATCTGGCGCCGCGACGAACCTTGCCGCATCAGCGGACTGTGCCAACATGCCCGAGAGCGCGAGACCGCCAAAACCACCTCCGGCGTTAGCAATAAAGTCACGACGATTTAAAGGGGCTGCGTGATGCGGAACGCCAACCGCTCGGCAAAGACTTGAAGATTCTTTTGTCACCATGTTTGCTTAATCAATAAAAAGGAAGGCGTTACTGTTGATCAAAATATGACACACATCAACCTGACCTTGATCGCCAGATTCTGCCAACGGAGCTAGCAACTTTTTTGTTTCCTCCGTAGCGGGCAACCCCACGATGAGTCGGTGAGCTCGGTCAACAAAAGCTTCCGCGGAGACACCTGCAGAAGTCAATGAAGTGTCAGCTTTGAACTCGGATCGAATCCGCGATGCGAATTGACTCGCTACACCGATCACTCGAGAACTATTCATCATCATCAATGACTGAGGAGCCGTCGTCGTCACATCTCGTTTGGCGGTTCCAACCAATCCTGGAGGCGTGTCCAATGCCGTCAATATTTCATCGACTGAATTGCGCATCCTGCGAAGGTAAAGCGATCTTCGCGGACCAGTCCCAGTGATCGCAGGTCCACCGAACTGATAGTCCAGACGATCCATCGCAACGAGAAGCGTATCGCGATATTGCTCCGCATCCACGCGTCGCACAGTGCGATGCCACAGCAAACGGTTACTCGGATCAATCTCCATGCCTTGATCCATGAGCGAGTTCATCGACGACTGACGATATGTTTCGCTCATCACGATCTCACGTTGCACCGCCTGAATGTCCCATCCTGAATCAATGAGTCGTGAAGCAAGGTAATCAAGTAGATGTGGATGAGAGGGTTTTTTACCCAGTTGGCCAAAGTCATTCGGACTGTCAACAAGTCCCGTACCAAAGTGATACTGCCACAATCGATTCACCATCACTCGAGCAGCAATTGGATTCTCTTCAGATACGATCCACTCAGCCAATGCCATCCGTCGACCAGAAGAAGTTATCGATTCACTTGGTGGCTGACACTCAAGCGATGCGCCACCGAATAGTTCAGGTGCCCCGGGTAGAAACTCACGTCCCGAAGAACGACCGGGCAATCGAGTTGGCTGAATTTCGCCGTCCGCATCACGAATCGACATCAACTCAGCCGGTGAATAAGGGTTTGCACCAAACCGGTCAAGTTCCTTGAGCACTTCTTCTCGGCGGGCGAAACGCTCGTCACCGAGCTTTTTCTTTGATCGAGTTCCTGAGATACCTTCCTCGAAGTACTGCCGACCTAAAAGATACGCCATTTGATTTTCATAGGCGGTGCGATCTTCAGGTGACTTGTGATACATCGCCTGAAGTTCGTTGGTGAAGCGACTGACAACCGCCATGCCAAGTTTATGGATATCCTCACCCTCGATCTCCTTGAGTTCGGCAAGTAGTCGCTCCACCTCGGCCTGCTGCTGGTCGGTGAGATTTGGATCGCTTTTCCAATCATTAAAGAACACCGGTTCAAAGACACTCCTCATCCGGTAGTAATCACTTCGAGGAATCGGATCGAATTTGTGATCGTGGCACTTCGCGCAGGCTAACCCCGTGGCAAGAAAAACGTCAGCGGTTACGTCTGTAAGTTCATCAACAATATTTTGCCATTGTCCTTCGGCATCACGTTGGTTGTATTCGTAGATCCCTAACCGCAAAAACCCAACCGCGGCTAAGGCTTCTTCATCGTTGGGGTGGTATTCATCACCGGCAACTTGCCATTTAACAAACTGATCGTATGGCATTGAATGATTGAATGCATCGACCACGAATTGTCGGTAACGCCACGCCTGAGGGCGATACGCGTCAGCCCGCCAACCGTCTGAATCGGAATAGCGAACAAGATCGAGCCACAACCTACCCATTCGTTCGCCGTAGGCAGGATTAGCGAAGAGTTCATTAACCAATCGTTGGTAAGCGCCGGGGCGTTGATCATTTTCGAACCTCTCGATCGCTTCAGGACTTGGCGGAAGACCTATCAAGTCATAAGACAAACGCCTGACCAATCTTGCTCGATCTGCCTCCGGAGCACGCTGCAATCCAACCTCGGTCAATAGATCATCGATGTAACGATCAATGAGATGTCGCGAATGAGCCGAAGCAAGCTCTCCGCGGGGAAGTGAAGGTTCCAGTGGTTGAGCTGCCCACCAATTCTTAATTCGCTCCTGAAGATCTTCTTCAGTGCCAGCTAGTGCACCTTCATGTTGCGGCCACACAGCACCGTTTTCAACCCAACGTTCCAAGACTGCAATCTCATCATCACTCAGCTTTGACTGCGGAGGCATCTCAAGTTCTTCATACCGAACGGCAGTGATTAGCAAGCTACCGCTCACGTCTCCAGGAACAATCGCCGCGCCACTGTCTCCTCCGAGAAGCAAGCCTTGATGATGATCGACTCGAAGACCACCCTCAGATTTATCACCAGCGTGACACTCGAAACAATGCTGAGCCAAGAGTGGCCGAACTTTTGTTTCAAAAAAGATAGAAGCGTCGGAATCAGAGGCACCTTCATCAGCATAGGCTGAACAGGAGATCGCAAAGAATGCCGTGACCGCCGCTGCGATCTGGCGACTCAAATTTGATTCGAAAAGCAACTTCATCTGCTAATTCAATTTCGTGTTCTGAAGGAAAGGCGAATCGAGAGCCCTGCATACTCCAGAGTAGAGTAGTTGAACCCAAGAATCAAAGTATTTTCGACAGTCAGTGAACCCACAGAGTTTATCCGATTTTGATACTCCAACCGGTTCTGAGCATGATTAATACGTCGAATCATCGAAACGGTCACGCCAAGAAATCCATCAAAAGAAACCAAGGACCGCGACGCAATTAGGACGACGGTTGCAGCGATTTGGATTTACGTTCGACTTGCCTCTTGGTCATCAGCAGCTGAATGGCATCGTAGACCGCGTGGGCAAAGATGGGGATCAGTAGGTTTTCTGACCAGATAAGTAGACCGCCGAAATAGAGCCCCATCACGGCTGCAAGAAAAATGTACATCTTGGTAATGGGGTGAAAGAAACCAAACACCAGTGAAGAAAGAGCCAATGCAATCCAGATAGGGTCGACAGGAACTCCTACACCTATCAAGCCCTCACCAATCCAGCCCATCAGCCAGCCGCGAAACAGCAACTCCTCGCCGACCCCCGCGCAAAGACTAATGGTCAAGAGCTCGGGCACTCGAAGACGTACCAACGAGCCAATCATCTGGTCGTCGCTTAGCTTTTCAAGCTCTTGTATCGGCCCCCACGGAATACGCCTCACCAATTCGATAAAGATCAGCATGGGGATCGCAGCGAGCGTCCCTTTCCAGACACCTTCGATCACCGGCTGCAAATCATCGGGATTCCACTCGGGTATGAATTGGCGAGCCGATGGACCGAGAGCCCACCCCAATCCGAGTGCGGCGACCGCGAGTGCCGTTTCGAATAAAACCGCGGTGATAAAAACTTCATCCGGCGATTGTTCTGGTTGCTCGCTGCTGGGATCAGACATCAAAAACTATCTGGTAACTGAGAGACGGTCAGTAGATGGGGAAGTGTACCGAGTACGTCAAAGAATGACCATTGACGCTGGAACGAAGATCGGTTGAAAACCGCTAAGCGACCGAATTCTCCATAAAACTGATCGCACTCGCAGGCAGACGGAGCGACAATGATGATCGAACCCGATAGGAAACCGACGTAGCATTGAAATAGAAAAGAAGGGCACACGATTCTTGTAAGTAGCGATTCCAGAAAGCGTATTCGGCCATTAGGCTGTTGAGAAAATGCGACGGCGACAGCCAGAAAATACGGCGACAGCCAGAAAATGAAGTTTGCCGCATCCAAAGTTGTCGTGAACCTGATCGCACCGATTCGTCGCGTGCCCCGACTTCACCCCCCCTCCTGAAATCACTCTATCTTCCGAAATGACCTTGAAGTCCCAATGTCTCATTAGCTTTGGCAGCAATCTCGGCAGTCGCGACTGCCTGATTGCTGAAGCTGCGAGAATCATTTCAGAGATGGATCTCGTAGATTCTTTGGCGACAAGCCGACTCTTTGAGACTCCACCGATTGGTGGGCCCTCCGGACAAGAACCGTTTCTAAATGCCGCGGCTGCATTCGAGACCAACGGCACGGCTCGAGAAATACTCGAAATGCTTCAGGAGGTTGAACAGAAACTGGGGCGGCAAAGAAAACGCCGTTGGGATGCCAGATCGATCGATTTGGATGTGGTTCTGCACGGTGAACTGGTTGGCGGCGGAACCGGACTAATCGTTCCACACCCCCGTTACACGGCGAGGCAGTTTGTCTTGCAACCCGCCTGTGATGTCGCATCTCACTACCGAGACCCAAGATTCGGCTGGACGATTGCTGAACTCACCGCACACCTCGGTTCCGCCCCTCCATCAATCGCCCTCACCGGTGGCAGCGAATCGCTGCGACTGGAAATGTGCCAGCAACTGACTGAACTGCACGGGATCACAACATTCAAAACGCCGCAAGAATTCGAGATTTTCCGGTCACCCGAGACACAATCAATCACCGCGCAGAACGCCGAAACAGATCAGACCGACGGGAAAACAGCGAGCCAAACAGCAGCAGCGACAAATCGCCACACCCAGCAAGGTAACCCACAAAATCGAATTTCAACAGATACGCGCCAACACCCGAATAATCCGCAAGGTATGGGACAAACCGACCGAAAACTTCTAGGGGATATGCCGTGGGTGAGCAGCTTTGTGCCCAACATTCAGCACGCTCGCGGACTGGACTCGGGAGCTCAAAGTGTGAGCTCACCGAGACCCGAGGAAGATCCGTTGATCCCACGATTGATTGGTCGCATCCAAGCCAAAACCAGCGACTCCCCTTGGCCTGCACCTCACCAGATGTGGCCTTCGGGCTGGAGTTGGCCGGAATATCGCCTCGAAATCAACGACCGAAACTGGGCCGTCTCAGAATTGTTTTCAGCCCTTGATTCAATGCGATGCCCGGTTCGGCCGATCACCGACGACGGGAACTGGTGGACTTAGACTAAATATGCAGCCGAAGTACTGCGACACAATGTCGCTGAATTTCTTGCTGCCATTGCCAGCTCGCACCATCGAACACCATACTGTGCCTTACGTGTCGTCGTGAGGCGATCCATTTTTCCTTTGATACTAGCACGTTAGAAATGGGCCTCGACTCGATCGGAGGCCGATCCAAATCATGCAACGTTTTTTGTTTCCTCGCTGGACCAATCCGCTTGTTGGCCTTTTGCTAGTCGCTGGAGCGGCTGGAGCGGTGTTTGCCGGTGCCATGGGCGGCCTCATTACCGATCCGCAAACGCTCAATGTCGGCTACCAACCCAAGCAGCCGGTGCCGTTTAGTCATGCGATTCATGCCGGCCAGCTCAAGCTAGATTGTCGCTATTGCCACAACACCGTCTTTGACGCAGCACACGCAGCAGTCCCTCCGACGGCAACCTGCATCAATTGCCACAGCCCGGCGAATGACGAAGGCATCACCGCTCTAGCAGCAGTTCATGCTGAGAGCCCAAAGCTTGAGCCGATCCATGAAAGTTGGCTCGAGGGCCGCAGTGTGGGGTGGAAGCGGATCCACAACCTTCCTGAATTCGTGTACTTCAACCATGCGGCACACGTCAATTCGGGTGTTAGCTGCAAAAGCTGTCATGGTCGGATCGACCAGATGGAAGAAGTTTATCAGGCGAAAGAACTTTCGATGGCTTGGTGCATCGAATGCCACCGCAACCCTGAGCCACACCTGAGACCTGTCGACAAGGTGACCCAGCTTGACTGGGAACCGCAGAATGGGGATGGAGAGGAACTCACCGCAGCAGAGCGACAAGAATATGGAGCCAAGCTGAAAGAGGATAACCACATCAATCCTCAAGTTCATTGTGCGGTTTGCCACCGTTAGTTCCACAGAACTTCATTGGTCTGACGCGAAAACCTTGATCGCCGAAGGCCGTGAATACTACCGATTGTCGCCAACCGCGACCGGTACCTAGCGATTATTGAATTCATTTTTCCGACGTCCCTTCACTCATTCTCTCGATATGACCCCCAACGACTCGGCATCTTCTTCATCTTCGAAGTCTGGAAAGCCATCGTACTGGCGAAGCCTCTCGGAATTGCGCGGAAGCGAAGCTTTCGATCAATACCTTGATCGTGAATTCCCGGTTGCTGCATCGGAATTCCCTGAGGGCGTGTCTCGCCGTCGCTGGATGCAGTTGATGGGAGCCTCTCTTGCGTTCGCTGGAGTCGCAGGCTGCCGATATCCCGAAGAGACGATTGAACCGTTCGTGATTCGCCCCGAGGGTCGAGTGCCGGGGGAAAGCTATCAGCGAGCAACTAACTTTGAGCTAGCAGGTCGCGTTTACAACTTGCTGATTTCATGTGTCGATGGCCGACCCTTGAAAATCGAGCCGAACACCGAGCACCCAAGCGGAGTTGGTACGGATTCATATTCGCAGGCGTCGATCTTAGGGCTTTACGATCCTGATCGCGCCCGAGACGACGCGGGTTTCCTGCTTCGCAATTCGAAGGAAGAGAATCGCAGTTACGTTAGTGACTGGTCAGAATTTAACGAATACTTCAGCACTGTTTTGAAAAACGCTGGTGATGGATCTGGGTTAGCGATCGTCTTTGAATCGAGCCGATCACCCTCGGTAGCTCGCATGCTCAGTGCGGTCAAAAATCGCTATCCCGAGGCGATGCTTTGCCGGTACGACAGCATCAACGGCGATGCTATGCGGCAGGCTACAACCAAGGCACTCGGAGTCGCTTCGAGTCCAGCCTACGACCTTGCTTCAGCTGAAGTCGTGGTCGCGCTCCAGGCGGATATTCTTGGCAACGATAGCGGCATGCTCAACAACGCTTCTGGATTCGCCAAACGCCGCGATCCGCTTGCTGAAAATGGCATGAACCGTCTTTACGTTGTGGAAGGTGGTTACACGAACACCGGGGCATCTGCTGATACCCGACTTGCACTTGCACCGAGTCAAATGCCAGCTTTCCTAGCTGAATTGGGGCGGCGAGTTGCAGCAATCCAAAGCGGACAAGCTCATCAACATGGCGACGATCAGCAAGCGTTCGATGAGCTACCGGCCGGCCAGAGACTTGAGCGATTCCTAGACGTACTCGCTCATGACATCGCGGACAAAGCAGACAAAACCGTCATTATCGTCGGCGAACAATTAGGTGCTGAGAGCATTGAAGCTGGCATTCACATGAACCAAACACTCGGTTCACTGGGAACGCTGCAACGTTTTTACCCTCTGCCTGATGGCGAGATAGACAATACTGTCCCGCTTCGTGATCTCGCGGCAAAGATGACCGCAGGGGAAGTGAAAAGCTTGGTCGTCCTAGACGGTAATCCCGTCGTCACATCCCCTGGGGATGTCGATTTTGCCGCTGCGATTTCCAAAGTTGAAAACTCCGTGTACGCCGGTCTTTACAACGACGAAACCGGAGCACTCTGCAAGTGGTCGGTCCCGCTGACCCATCCACTCGAAGCCTGGGGCGATAGCGTCAACGACAACGGCTGCTATGGAATTGGCCAACCACAAATCCTGCCGTTACTTGGCGGAAAGGATGTTGTCGAATTTTTGGCGATGATTGCAGGAGAAGAGAACACTGATTCGCAGTCCATCCTTCGTCGAACCGCCGACACGCTGGCTGGCGAGGGTCTAAGCGACCGGCAGTGGAGGCAACTGCTTCACGATGGCTACTCAGCAGAACTCAAAGTTGACGCGATCGATATCGCTCTTCAGGGCGAAGGTGTCGTGACGTCGGATAGCCCGGTTTCAACGATTGAAGTGGATAAAGACAACACCGAAATCATCTTTGCACCTGCTGACGGCCTTTACGATGGCCGATTCGCCAACAATGGCTGGTTGCAGGAAATGCCTCAGTCCCTGACCAAACTTAGCTGGGATAATGCGGCAGTGATGAGCCCACTGACTGCGGCGGCTCTGGAAATTGAGCATGGCCAATTTGTTGTCCTCACGGTCAACGAAAATAAAGTTGCTCTGCCTGTTTACGAAATGCCGGGCTGTGCAGCCGGTGTGATCACCACCACACTCGGTTATGGACGTACCCGAGCTGGCATGGTGGGAGGTCACGAGATTGAAGGTGTCGAAATCATCGGCACCGATATTTCTCCTATTCGCACATCAGACACCCCTTCAATCGCTTACGGTGTTAAGGCACGTCGTCGACTGGACCGCTACGAGCTATCAACGACTCAAGATCACTGGGCGATTGACGAAGGTGGTCGAGAGGAGACCGAGACACGTAGTTTCACGCTGGTTCGTGAAGGTACAGCCGCTCTGCTTGAGCAGAACAAGGGGTTCGTTGATGACAAGGGTCCACACGTTCCTAAGGTCGGTGCCAGTGGATCTCCTTGGAAGGAACCGATCAACGAGATCGAAGAAAGAAACAAGAAAGAAGGCAATCCCGTTCCCCAGTGGGGCATGTCGATTGACCTCTCCAAGTGCACCGGTTGTAGTGCGTGCGTTGTAGCCTGCCAAAGCGAAAACAACGTGCCGATCGTGGGTCGCGAGCAAGTGATGAACAGCCGCGAAATGCATTGGCTACGTGTTGACCGGTACTTCCAAGGCGATGAAGAAAACGCTGACATCGTGCAACAGCCAGTTGCTTGCATGCACTGCGAAACGGCTCCCTGTGAGCAGGTTTGTCCAGTCGCAGCAACCGTCCACACCGACGAAGGCATCAATGCGATGGCTTATAACCGATGCATTGGAACTCGTTACTGTGCGAACAACTGCCCATTTAAAGTTCGGCGTTTCAACTACTTCAACTACAACGAAGACATTGGAACCGGATACGGCTGGAATGCCTTCCCTGGCAACATTGAAAGTGCCAACCGAAAGCTCCAAGCGTTGGTGATGAACCCTGAAGTTACCGTTCGCGGTCGTGGGG
>JAKMEW010000058.1 GCA_022425745.1 Rubripirellula sp. | reverse complement strand
CCCTGCTGCGGAATTTCCTGTTGCGGAATTTCCTGTTGCGGAATTTCCTGTTGCGGAATTTCCTGTTGCGGAATTTCCTGTTGTTATCGGGTTATGTTGTTTTCTGTGCTTCTTGCATTTTGGCGACGTAGTCTTCGCGGATTGGACTGAAGACATCCAACACCACCGCCGGACCCTCTTCTGCGATCGCGCGGTGAGGAATGTTTGGGGGGATCAAATACATTTCACCGGGGCCGATCGTCCGCGTTTCATCGCCAATTGTAAATCGAAGCTTACCACTGATCATGATGCCAGCTTGTTCGTGTGGGTGATCGTGTAGCGGAATTTCTGCGTTCTCATCCATCTCGACATGCGAGAGCATGAGTTTCTCGCCGAACGGAGTTTTTAGTTGGCATCCCGGAGCCACATTGATGGGGTTGATTTTTTCAAGATCGATGAATGGCATGTGCTATTTCTCGTGTGCTCTTTGCTCGGGAAAAACAGATTAGTGATGCAATGTTTTTGTGTTTATAAGGTGAATCATTCTATCGGAAGTGGTGATTCCTATGCTGCACTGGATTGCGGCGAGTAGATTGATGATTGGCTCAGTGATGATTTCCTGAGCTGGTTGATCTGGGCTTGCTTGATCTGGGCTTGCTTGATCTATGTTGTGTGGGCTGGTTGATCTAAGTTGCTCTGGGTCATGGTTGTTGAGCTGGGTAACGTCGGGTGAGAGTACGGGATACTTTTCGGGACGTTCGGCGTTTAAAATGCCAGCGTGTTTCAATTTTGTTGTGCGAAGACAAGAGTAGATAGGCATGTTTTTGAGACTATTGAGAGAAGTGACTCTTTCGTCGGCTAAATCGTTTCGTTTGCAGCTTATCTCGGTTTCCGTTTTCCTTGTGGCGGCAGAATCAGTACTGCCGGTCCGCTTGGTCTGGGCTGAAGGAAACCAACCCAACGGAAAAGCCGCTGCGGATAATGCATCATTGCCACTGAATGTCATTTTTGTTCTCTGCGATGACCACCGCTACGACTGTCTCGGTATCGAGGGGCATCCTTTTCTAGAGACTCCGCATCTGGATCAACTGGCGCGTGATGGTGCGTTGATGTCAAAGGCATATGTCACCACATCGCTCTGTTCACCAAGTCGAGCGTCGATTTTGACCGGCTTGTATGCTCACAATCACCGGGTCGTTGATAATTATCATCCGGTCGATGAAAGCCTTGTTTTCTTTCCTCAGCAGATGCAGAAGGCTGGTTATGAGACGGCCTTCTTTGGCAAATGGCACATGGGCGGCGACATCGATGATCCCCAGCGTGGTTTTGACCACTGGTTGGCTTTCAAGGGGCAGGGAACTTACTGGCCTGACGGGCATGGGACGACTCGGGAGGTACCGCAGACCACTTATGACGGCTTCAACCTAAATGGAAAGCGGATACCGCAGAAAGGCTACATTACCGATGAACTAACTGATTACGCGATCGAGTGGATTAAGTCGCGAGATTCTAATCAGCCATTTTTCATGTACGTCAGTCATAAGGCGGTGCATGCTGATTTTGTTCCTGCTGATCGGCATCGTGGGAGGTATGACGAGGAGGCGTTGCCTATTTCCATCCCCACTGTTCAGGCGATGGATCGCGGCAAGTTGCCGATGTGGGTTCGCAATCAACGTAATAGTCGCCATGGCGCGGACTTTGGATATAACCTCGATGGGTTTTCGCCCGAGGTGTATTATCGGCGATACTGTGAGTCGCTCCTCGCGGTGGATGAAAGTGTGGGGCGGCTTCGTGAAGCAATCCGCGAGATTGACGCCAGTCAAAACACGCTTTTTGTTTACATGGGTGACAATGGATTTCAGTTCGGCGATCACGGGTTGATTGACAAGCGAACTGCCTATGAGGCCAGCGCGCGGGTTCCGCTGATTTTGGCTGCTGAGGGGGTGATTCCCAGCGGGCAGCGAGTGGGGCAGCTGGTTGGAAATATCGATATCGCTTCGACGATCCTTGAGGCTTCCGGTTCACCGAAGTTGTCAAAGTCAGATGGTGAGAGTTTTTGGGGGGGGGTAATAGGTAAGGGAGCGACTGCTTCCTCGCGTGATTCTTTGCTGTATGAGTACTACTGGGAGCGAAATTACCCGCATACTCCGACTTTGCACGCAGTACTCGGCGGACGTTGGAAGTACATTCGGTGTCACGGTCTTTGGGATCGGGACGAGCTCTACGATCTCGAGAATGATCCGCAGGAGATGGTGAATTTGATCGACGATCCCGCGCAGCAGCAGCGCATCAGCGAGATGAACGCGGAGTTGTGGCGACTGCTTTTCGACAGCGAAGGTCACGAGATTCCGCTTCTAGAAGATCGCGGGCCGACCTTTCCTTGGCGGCACCCAGGCGAGGCACCGCAAGCGAAATTCCCAAGTGAGTATTTTAACACTCGCGAGCCAGGGAAGTGATCCTGCGCTGGCTGCCGGAGGGTGGTTGTCTACCAATGTGACGGGGTGATTCTGTATCGCTATGCGGGGATGATTTCGCCGCGAGTAAGATCTTCGAATTGTTCACGCTGACGGATCAGTTTAGCTTCTCCATTTTCAATCAGAACTTCAGCCGCTCGGGTCTTACTGTTGTAGTTACTCGCCATCACAAAGCCGTAGGCTCCGGCGTTTTCAAGCACGATGTAGTCGCCCACTCTCGGCGCGGGTAGGCGGCGCGAGTCGACGTATCCGCCTTCCCGCTGTGTGAAGATGTCGCCGGATTCGCAGAGCGGTCCGCCCACAACCACTTCCACCTGTTCACGATCGGCTGCATCTCCAGATTTCGCGGCGACCGAGATCGGGTGATAGGAGCCGTACATGACGGGCCTCGCGAGATCGGTAAATCCCGCATCCACGAGGGCGAATAAGTTGTCGCCCATTTTCTTGACGCTTCGTACCTCTGCGATCAGGTAGCCGCTCTCGGCTGCAAGGAAGCGACCCGGTTCGATTTCAAGTGAGACTCGGTGACCAAATCGTTCGCTGAGTCGGTTGCGGGTTGCGTCCCATAGTTCAAAGTACTTATCAAGATCGACGTAGGTCTCGTCGTCTTTATAGGGAACCGGAAGTCCGCCCCCGGCACTGATTGTGTGGATCGTTCGGCCGACAGAGATGGCCGCCTTTTCCATTGCGTCGCACACCTCGCTCAGATGCTCCAGGTCCGTGCCGGAGCCGATATGCATGTGTAGCCCGGTCACGGTGACACCCGTTTGGTCGGCACGTAGCAGGCAGTCGTCGATTTGGGTGTGCCAGATGCCGTGTTTGCTCTGCTCACCGCCTGTATTGGTTTTTTGGCTGTGTCCGTGTCCAAATCCGGGGTTGATGCGTAGGGTGACTTCGGCGCCGGGGCGCAGTTCACCGAGTTGGCTGATCATGTCTGGTGAACCGCAGTTCACCAGCATGCCATGCTCTACAACCATTTCGAGTGCCGCGCGATCGAAAAGGTCGGCGGTGTAGACGATTTCCGCCTTGGAAGCTTCGGCGCAATAGCTGGCAGCAAGGGCTCGATGGATTTCACCGGCGCTGACCGCGTCGACGACCACGCCGTGACGGCGCATCCGATCCAAGATTGCGATATTGCCGCAAGCCTTCTGTGCGTATCGGACCACATCGAACTTGGAAAGCTCGCCGATTCGCTTTTCGATCACCGAGAGGTCGTAAACGTACAGGGGGGTGCCAAACTGCTCAGCGAGTTCTTTTACGGGAATCGATGAGATGGACTGTCTTGCGTTGCCGAACTTTATGCTGCTCATGGCCGAATCAAAATGCGTTCGCTGGGTTGGGTAAGCTCAGCATGCATTTTGCTGCTCGGAACATGATTTCACAAGCAGTGGCTTTGCAAAGTCAGGCAGCGCAGGTTCGTCTGCTAACCCTGTGGGAACGGGTTCGGGGCAACAAACTGATGAACGGTAGCGATTTCCTGTTTTTTGCGTGGTCCCTGTGGTCCGGGTCTACGGCCTCTTCGACGCCCTTGTTGGATCGGTACAAATCGACTGTCGATATGCTGTAGGAGCTTGCTGATGCAGAGCTTGTTGATGCTCAGGGACATCTCTTCGGATTCATCCTTCAGTGCATCATGAAGGCTCTTGGGAATGCGGATGGTGATCATCCTCTCGGGTTCGGTTGCATCGCTTTTCGAAGGGTCATGACTGCGAAGAGCCGCGAGCATTTCTTGGAGTTCCGCGAAGGTCTCGGTGGTTTCGAACTTGCGGCGTTCCTCGGTCTGTGGGTAAAGCTGCCGAACGACACCGGTGGATCCAAGGATTTCTCGGTAGAAGGTGACCCAGTTGCCTGTCTTGCTAAAAGCATCTTGGGCAATCCGAAGGATTTCTTGGGGGCGAAGCTCGCTTGGAGTTTCACCATTCAGGGGGGCGAGGTCGAGCCGGTTGATGGAGGTGTCGACGCGTGCTGGATCGGGGTCGCTAGCATATCGCAATTGGCTTTCGAGCGGCTGGTCAGACATCGCAACGTCTTCCTTGTTCGGGTCAGAGTCTCGTGAACGGATAATCGTCACAATCCTCATGGCCGGTCAAGCGAATCGCCGTAAGTCATTTTGCAGCAATGGCTTGCGTTTCATGCCTGCTCCGTGTGCAGGCATGGCGTCAATCTGTGCGTTGCTTGCCTGCTTGTTTTTTATGCGGTCCTGTGTGTGCAATGTCTAAGTGTCCTGTTTGTGTGTGCGGTTGTTTTGCAAGCATTTTTCTTGTCGGTCTGCGTTGTTGCAAGATTCCAGTTTTTGATTTTTATGGGGTTTTGGGGCTTTCTGGCATCTTGGTGCGAGAGTGTTCTTCCTTTCTTTCACCATTTAGGGGGTTTCTGATCGGTGGCATGGAGTGGAGTGATTCACTTGCTGGCCGTTGGGTCATGGTCCTGCGCTGGGGGGGGCTAAGCGTTTTTGTTGGAGGTGGCGTGATGCCACAGGGATGTTTCAGCTTTGCGCGGCGTGAAGCTCTTTTCTTGCTACGTGCGACGGCCCTGGGAGTCAATTATTGGTAGCGAAGGTTGGTTGAGTTGGTGAACGGATTTTCAAAGATTTTTACCGTGTAGATGGTCTGGTGAGATGTTTTGCTGAGTGTGAAAGTCATCTCGGTGGCTGTTGCGTTTCACCTCGATTGCATGCGATGCCTGTTGCATCTTGATGGCGGCTGTATTTTGGCTGTCTGTGCGATTTACTAAGGGCGATTTTTATGCCTTTGAGTCAGGGTTGGTTGTCTGGCGAGCGTTTGGCGTATTCAGGTCTTCAGATTGAACAATCAAAAAAAACGGATTAGTCGTGCGGGTTTCTTTCTGAAACACGCGTACTAGGGTAGACGGATGTTTGCACTGGCAGCGGCTCTTTGCGATACTGTGCCGAGCAAAAATACAACTCAATTTCAGTCTGGCAGTTGAGCCGCCGGACTGGCTTTTCAAACCACCCGCTTGGAGCTCCCTATGAAACGCACCCGTGATGGATTTACCCTCGTTGAATTGCTGGTGGTGATTGCCATCATCGGAATTTTGATGGGTCTTCTCATTCCAGCCGTGAACGCGGCTCGAGAAACCGCACGTCGAAATCAGTGTGCTGCGAACATCAAAAACTTCGCTTTGGGAGCAGTTCAGTACGAGAATGCCAAAAAATCGCT
>JAKMEW010000548.1 GCA_022425745.1 Rubripirellula sp. | reverse complement strand
ATGGAACAAACTCACAAGAAACACAATCAGAACGCGGGATCACTCCGATCGCACTCGCTTCGCGTCTCTCCTACTTCCTTTGGTCCTCGGTGCCGGACTCAGAACTGATGAAACTAGCGGCGAGCGGTGAACTCAGCGAACCCTCCATACTGCTCTCACAAGTCGAAAGAATGCTTCGGGATGACCGAGCTTCCGCATTGACGGAAAACTTCGCAGGCCAATGGCTTGGACTCCGCAACATCGACTTCACTTCGCCAGATGCCGAGCTGTACCCCGAATTCGATGAACTTCTACGCCAATCAATGATTGATGAGACCAGAATGTATTTTCAATACATGCTTGAACAGAACCGGAGTCTCAAGGAGTGCATTGACTCAGACTACACCTTCGTCAATCAACGGCTTGCCGAGCATTACGGAATCGAGCAAGTCCACGGCTTAGAGATGCGTAAGGTAGAACTCGCTGCGGAAAGCGTCCGTGGTGGATTCTTGACACAAGGTAGTATCCTGAAAGTCACTGCGAACGGATCAAACACTTCTCCCGTCACTCGTGGAGCTTGGGTCCTCGAGCGGTTCCTCGATCGCCCCACGCCACCTCCTCCATCGGGTGTGGCTGCCGTAGAACCGGATATCCGCGGAGCGGTAACAGTGCGTCAGCAGTTGGAACGTCACCGAAGCGATCCGTCATGTTCCTCCTGTCATCAGTGGATAGACCCTCCCGGATTCGCACTAGAAAACTTCGACCCGATCGGTGGCTGGCGAGATCGGTATCGTACTCTTGGTGGAGGTGAACGTCCGTCATTTCCCCAAGATCCGCACACGTTTGCATGGATTAGATATCGCTACGGCTTACCCGTCGATGCCTCCGGCACCACCGAAAGCGGTGACCGCTTCGATGACATTCGCTCCTTCAAAGAATTACTTCTTGAAAACGAAGAGACCATTACGCGAAGTGTTACCAAGCAACTGTTAACCTATGCACTTGGGCGCAGACTAAGCTTTTCAGATCGAGAAGACATTGAATCCATCACCAAGGAGACCTTAGCCAACGGCAATGGACTCCGAACACTCATTCAAAATATCGTATTGAGCGATCTATTCAGGGAGCCTTGAGATGAAAAAACAACTCAATCGTCGATACTTCCTGCGTGGCACCGGCGTAGGTTTGGCACTACCGATGCTCGATATCGCGCGTGCTGAATCACGAAGTCCAGGTAGTTCACCGGCGCGTCGTCTTGTTGCGATCAATCTGGGCCTCGGCCTACACACACCCAATATCGTTCCGACAACCGATGGTCAGGGCTCCTATCAATCGTCCACCTATCTTAAACTACTTCAACCATTCGAAGATCAGTACACTTTTATTTCCGGCACGTCGCACCCTGGAGTAAGTGGGGGACACGCATCCGGTAAATCGTTTTTAACAGCAGCTAAACATCCCAACAGTGCTGGCTTTCAGAACAGCATCTCCATCGACCAGTTCGCCGCGGAGCAACTGGGCGTAGAAACACGCTTTGCCTCACTCTCGCTATCGAGTTCTGGTCCTGGCCTGTCGTGGTCACGCGCTGGTGTAGAAGTACCTACCGAGGTGCGGCCTTCTCGTATTTTCCAAAAGCTTTTCCTCGAAGGAAAACCGGAAGAGAAGAAAAACCAGATTCAGCGCCTCAAAGACGGGCGAAGCGTTCTGGACGTTGTCAGTGAGCAAGCAAAGCAGATGCAACCTCGCCTTGGTAGCAGGGACCGCCAAAAGCTGGATCAATACTTTCAAGCCGTGCGTGAAGCGGAGTCTCGGTTAACCAAAGCACAGGAATGGGAGTACCGCCCAAAACCAGTCGTTGACACCAAAGAACCACGAGACGAACCAGACAGAAAGAAAATCCTCGAACGTACTCGTCAAATGTACGACATGATGCATTTGGCATTGGAGACCGATTCAACGCGATTCATCACCTACTATGAAACGGGCATGAATGCGGTGCCCACCATTCCTGGCGTCAACACCGACTATCACATGCTGAGCCATCATGGGAAAGAACCCTCCAAGATCGAACAGCTCACCATCGTAGAGTCTGAGATCATCAAAGTGTTCGGAGAGTTTCTAGGCAAGCTTAAAGTTTCAAAGTCAGGTGACTCCTCTCTCCTCGATGAGACGACCGTGCTTTTCGGATCCAACCTAGGAAACGCAAGCAGCCACGACACCAACAACATGCCAGTGTTACTTGCTGGTGGTAGTTATCGACATCAGAAGCACTTGCCTTTTGATCAACAAAACAACTACCCGCTACCAAAACTTTACGTGACGATTCTGCAGCAGTTAGGTCTCGAAGTTGATTCATTCGCAGACACGCGAGGCACAATGAGCGGGCTCGACTTTAAAGGCTGACCCACAAAGACATCAGTTCTCCGGCTTATACCGCTTCAATATCCCAACCATTGCGGTACTCGCGTCTCAACCACTGATTCGCTTCATCATGGCTGGTGATTTTCATTTTCGCCGCGTCCCACTCTAGGGTCTCGCCTCGATAACGCACGGCGATATTTCCTAGCAACACGGCTTCGGTGAGTGGTCCACCGTAATCAAAACCATCACTCGGCTGCTTACTTCGCAGAATACCGTCAATCCAACCGTGGTAATGATTTTCTCCCGGAACAATCTCAAACCCCACTTCGGGATACGCTTGCATTTCGCCAACATGCGGGATCACCACCGAACCTTTTTCTCCAATCAATAACGAACCGCTACGAGGGAGTGCTTGATCAGCAGGAACATGGGACCCCGAAACACTCGGGAGCCGACCTCCATCGTACCAAGTGACTTCCAATGTATCGCCGTCGGTCAACTCCGTACCGGGGAAGAGATAATTCACTGTGGTCTGGGCCGGCCAAACTTCATCGTTCATGCCGCTGTGGTCAGCGTTAAAAGAAAGTGGCGCCTGATCAATCTGAAGCGCAGTGAAAACCGGATCAAGGATGTGGCAACCAAAATCTCCCAATGCTCCATTTCCGAAATCCTGCCAGTCTCTCCAACCCCATGGATGATAAACCTTCCAATCACCATAAGGTCGCTCGGGAGCAACTCCTAGCCATCGATCCCAATCGAGCGACTTAGGCTCAACAACAGGTCGCTTGGGACGATCGATGTGGAATGACTTACCATGACCAGTTGCCGCACACCAACTGTGCACGCGTTTTACTTTGCCGATACCGCCATTCTGAATGAACCCAGCCGCGGTACGATAATACTCGTGCGAGTGAATCTGATTACCCAATCGCGTGATCACATTAGACTTCTTGGCCTGCAATGTCATTTGCCGCGCTTCCCAAACATTGTGGGTGAGCGGTTTCTGACAGTAGACGTGCTTACCCTGCCGCATCGCATCAAGACCGATAAACGCATGCATGTGATCCGGTGTCGACACGGTGACTGCATCGACCTTCTCACCAAGATCAGACAATAACTCGCGATAATCTTGGACTACCGGAGCATCGGGATTGAGTTTTCGAACTTTCTCGGTTCGAGAAAGATCAACATCACAGAAGCCCACAAAATGCGACGCGTCGTGACTAGCCATTTCATTGATGTCTGACCAGCCCTTGCCTTCGCAGCCGATTCCGGCGAGTTGAACCCGAGAATTCAGATTCTGCCCACGCACAATCGCGGGTGCTGAAATTGCAATTCCAGATGCTACTTTTGCAAAGGCTCTTCGATTTAACATGGCTGGTAAGCTCCCAATGAAAGATGGACTTGCACGTTTCAACGAACAATCACCCAGAATTGAATCAACTCTCAGCAGTGCTAGACCAAGAGTTGATCCGTATCGCAATCGACCAGAAGGCGGGCGATCGCGGCATACTCTTCGCCTAGTTACCTAGCGGACTCGCACCAACTTCATGAGTCGGCCTGAAACGTTCCAGTCTTGGACGTAGAGATTGCCATCTGCATCCCAGTAAGAACCATGCGTTCCGCTAAAGATCCCCTCAATCCATTGATCTTGCGGAATGTTGTAGTTTCGACCTTTTGCAGGATCAGGATTGTGCCCAAGGACCGCAACGATGGTGTTCGATTTATTGAGAACAACAAGACGCCCATGTAGATCCGGCACAGACACATAATCACCTTGCACAGCGACCGATGTTGGCATGCCTAATCCGGTAACCACTTCACCGATGAATTCACCTTCAAGGCTGTAATGAAGCAGTCGACCTTTCGGTTGGTGATTCCGATCGCAGATCAGCAAACGAGCTGGTTCATACCGAGTATCGAGAGTCATGCCATGTGCGGTATTGAATTCTTCCATTCCGTTGCCCTTCTTACCGAAGTGCATCAAGTACTTTCCGTTCTTATCAAACTTGAAAATATGATTGGTGGCGTAACCATTGGACAAAAAGATGTCTCCATTCGCCGCAACGGTAATGGCAGTTGGGCTGAATTTCACCTTTCCCAATCCTGCTTCTTCCGGCAAGGGTAATTTCAACACAACCTCTCCACTATGTGCATTAAACTTGATCCCTTCCGCAGCTTGGTTACGAGCGCCGTAAATGAATTCCTGATCACCCTCTTTGCGAATTTCAATATCATGCAGATTGGTGTAATCACCGCCCAAGTAAGATTGCACAACGCTTCCCTCGGGAGAAAAAACGAAGACACCTGCGTTTGCGCTGGTGTAGATATTCCCTGCCTCATCAACCACCACACCACCGTGACAGGGACCGATTGCAGAATTCCCGTCAGGTCTTAAGCCCCATCCCGGGACCGTATCGAAGGTCATGGACCCACTTCCCATTCGCACAGGGCTGGGTAACTCCTGCGAGTTAACATCCGTTACCAAACAGGCAGAGAACACCATCAGCGAGAGAAAAAACAGGACTGAAAACTTCTTCATTTGGAATCTTTTCGACAAGGGATATGAAACAGTAGTTTGGCAGCAGGCATCACCAATCGGCACACAACAGAAACTATCTCGATGGCATAGCGAAAATCTCCATATGCTCGACGGATAACAGTATCAAGGTTAGCTACGCGTATTTCAACTTCCTGAATCTCATTCAGACAGGAAATGCATAATTAGCAGACATTGACTTACATCACCTGAAAATTTTGAGTCCGCAGAACGACAGAATCATGATCAGAAATACAAAAACTGTGATAACCAGCTTCCTGTATTAAAGTTCAGTCGGCAGGTATTTCATTCAATGTATAGAACGCTTGATGATGAAGAAGTGTCTCATCATCTGTTGAACGCATCGCCGTAAGATCAAACTCATGGACATGCCCTTTCTGCAAACCATCCACAACCAACTTCGCCTCTTTCCGATCATCAGAAAGCTTCACTGCGACGACTCTGGGTATGGTTTCATCCACCTCTGGGCTCCCGTATCCCTGCTGATACACATGCGTGAATGTCTTTAACTGATAAGTATCAACCTTACCTGCTACATCTTCGTCGACAGACTTTGTAAATCGAACGCGAAAACCGTCTGGCTGCGCAGTAATCTCGTGAATTTCAAACGGAACTTTCCCCGTCCAATCCAATCGCTGAATGGCGTATTGCCGCGGTCCGCGAACAGGCCAACCTCGATTCGTTCCACCGAGCAACAAATCACCGGACGGAGTGAACTGGCAACACAAAACACCGGTCGCAAGACCTTCCCGAAATGGATAACAAGCACCTTGCCAGACACCATTGACCAGCTCGGTTGTCGCCCTCATCATGATGCTTAAGCTGAAGTCACCGATAAAAATCTGGTTTTCGAAGGGGCCGAATTTGCCACCGGTTTTATCCACCATGAATCCTGAAATGGATCGGCCCATCTTGATGTAAGGAAAAACAACTGCATAAGGCACAAGCTGCTTTACCCTTTCACGCTCAACAGTGATCCTCGAACGAGTATTTGGATCGGTTGGCCGCTCGCCCAGTTCCGGCGTCAGGCTGTACCACTTCAAACTTGCCGGGTGCCCCATGAACCCACCCGGTTGCAGTACTTTGAGACTACAAGATCCGTTCCAAGGCCCCTGACTCTCAGCGTAGAACATCACTCCATGTTCATTCGGTCCAATACCGCACGGACTACGAATACCCCCACACACAGGAATGGTTTCGCC
This sequence comes from Rubripirellula sp., assembly GCA_022425745.1. Taxonomy (GTDB): domain Bacteria; phylum Planctomycetota; class Planctomycetia; order Pirellulales; family Pirellulaceae; genus Rubripirellula. The sequence goes on along the minus strand of JAKMEW010000548.1, from coordinate 27,420 downwards.
GGCTGGTGTAACTTTTAAACACCAACCGCGAAAGGGAACATCGCTGCTGTAAGATTTAGACAAACATAGAGCGACCCAAAGGTTACCGTCGGCGTCTGGCTTTGAACCGAACGAAAACTCGTGATAATTCCTGAACCCCCAAACATCGCTCAATGTTCGAAATTCATCAGCACGTCCATCCTGATCCAAGTCCCTGATCCGAGTGATCTCTGTCTGCTGAGTGACAAAAAAACAATCGTCACGATACGCCAAGCCCATTACTTCATCTAAACCGGACGCATAGACCTCAAAACGGGTTTTGGGATGTTCGTCGAACGCACCATCGACCAGTAAAATATCACCACGCCGAGTTCCCAAGGCCAGCCTGCCTTCCGGCATCACCTCCATCGAACTTGCCTCAATTGCCAACTCATCCGGAACTGAGATCTCAACAATCCGGTAATACTCTGACTCCCGTTCAGCTGTATTCCAGTATCCACCCAGCTCCTGCGCTACGGTCCAACCGCTGCACATCACGATACAAAATCCGGCAACCATCCAATGGACGATCACTGACTTCACACAGAATGAAATTAGCCAACGATCACCATACATATTCAATCTCCACTGTGGTTTGGCCGACCGGCACATCAAATAAAAGCCGCAATGCCTCACCCGTTTCACCGGTGACAACAGTCGCCTCGAATCCTTCGGGAACAATCACTTTCAACCGATCGTCAACCAAGTAGTGCCGAGGCTTGAGCGACTTGATCGCGGATCCCGTAGCAACCCTAAATCGCAAACCAGCCACGAATTGATCACTTTTTAACTTGAGCGTGCGACTGAACTTTAGGCTTTCATCTTCCGGGCGTGAGCCACCAGAAGAAACAGCATCAAAAAAATAGTCCTCAACCTCGATCACACCAAACTGATAAAGAAAGGTTGGCCGTCGCTCGGCATCCAACAGGTATCCCCGAAATTGATGATTGGGTGGTCGCCCATCATCGACCAACCACGCCTTCCTCTCACTATCCAAATCGGGACCAAGCCCCAAACTCCATAATTCCCGACTTAGTGGACGCACTCGGCCATGGCCCTGACCCCGCCACACACCACCAGGGTCAGCAAATCCACCTTTCCACATCAACGCCAATCGCATTTGCTCAGCGTCATAAGCCAAGTTGATACCACTGGGGTACCCCACTCCGATTCCACGCTTCCCGATGTTCGGATAACTGCGTCTCAGCATCACTGCCTCGCGACCATCTGACAGCAATTCAATGGGTTCAAACTGCAAACCTCTCGGAGTCGGTGCTTGTCGTCCGCGCTGCAGATAATTCCAAACACCCGTTATCTGTGTTGGTGTGGTTCCATCCATCAAGTCACGACGAATGACTCGCCCACCGGGCCAAAACGATGGCATGACGGTATTCGGACGAATCGACTGCGGCGAAAGCATGTACTGATAAAACCAACCTGGCTGCAGACGCTCGGCCATCTCGGTCAAGTCTAACGCCGGCATGGTGTCGGCACCACGATTTTGAAACGTATGGCACGCGATGCAATTCAGACCATTGCGTCCTATCATTTCGGTCATCGCGTCACGATTCTCTTTCGTATCCGGCAACTGAACAAAATCGTGCGGCATGGGCTGATCTGCCTCGTAAAAATGTTCCAGTAATCCCTCCACGTTCCCCAGGCCGAACACAGGCATTCGCGTCAGCATGTATGGCCGCACCGCTCGCCCCTCCACCAGCACCTGCCGCAACCACTTCGGGTTTAGCTTCGATCCCACCGAATCGAGACTCGGCGGCAATCGACCTTGGGGACCAAGATTCTGATTCGTCGTTTGAAAATAAACATCTAACGATGGGTGCGCACCGCCAACCCCATCGCGATCGTGACAGGCGGTGCAGCGAAGACTCCTCAGCGACCAATGGATTTCCTCATCCACTGACAACGCTTCACCGAGTCTCCTAATTGCTTCCTTCATCGCCAAAATCTGCTCATCTCGCAAATCGTATCTCGGCACGAACACTTGCGTTGCTTCATTAGCCGACAAGCAAGAACCCGATTTTGCATTGAGATCCAATTCCTTCAGCGAGAGGAAATTGCGCCCCTGACTTAGCCCCTCCAATTCGTGACATTGGACGCAATTCAATGTCACAAACCAGCGTTCACCGTCCTTAATCTTCTGGGCGATTGCATTCTGTGCGTCAGGTGAAGACCCATCCAAATCCTGCCCTCGTACTTGGCCGGATGGCACAGCGACTGCGCTGGAATCTGATAGATTACTGGCCTCCCGATAATTGCCATCTCGATCCAACAAATACGAGGCGATGTCTTGCGCTTCCCAGTGCGTCAGACCGAGATTTGGCATGCGCGCAGACGGGCGTGCTTGCCTCGGATCTTCAAGTAATTCTGTGAGGGAAGACAAACTGTACTTCCCGGCGAGCTTACCGAGATTGAATAGATGGGCTATCGGTTCCATTGTCAAATCACGACCAATCGCTTGCTCGGACGATTGCGAATCGACAGCCATGTCCTGTTGATCACGCGTCATCGGACCGTGACATGCAACGCATCCAACAGAGTGAAAGAGTTTTAGGCCTCGTTCAACCGATTCTTCTTCAATCTCGGTACGACTGAACTCACGATCACTCAATGATTCGAGAAATGCTGCGATGCTACTTGCAACTTCTTCTCTCCGCTCCGCATTCATACCCTGCATGTTGTCCGGCATTACCGTACCAGGTTTCGAAGCATGAGGATTCGCGATGAATGCTCTTAGGTAAAGCGGATCGACTCGACCAGAAACCTCTCGCAAATCGGGTCCCACAGGATTGGCGTGAGTCGCTCGCTCCACCCCGACCACGCCACTTGCATCATGACAACGAGCGCAACGAAATTCATCCAACAGCGATAAACCTGCAATTCGCTGTCCCATCGCCGCCGCTTGCATTGCTTCGGGAATCCCCACGCCCCCTGTACCGCGAATTTGATAGAGATAACTAACAAGATCAAGAAACGCTTGGCGATCAGGCAGTGAATCAACTAAGCCAGATGGCATTGCAGATTGATCGCTAATTTTTCGCTGAACAATTTCATCCGCAGGTAGTTCAATCAAGCGGTACGGCTCAACTTGCTCCTGCAAGAGCAGCTTATCACTATTAATCTCTTCGATAACTCGACCACTTAACTGCTTACCATCTGCAGTGATGATCAAAACAGATTGATACTCTTGTTCAATTCGGGCGGAGGGATTCAGCAACGACTCAACCACCGCTTCATCAGGGATGGACTCACTTAACAACGAGAGGTTAGGTCCTAAACGCTGCAATGCGTCCCTTGCACCGGCGATCGCATTCCCACCTCTCGCGTGGCACTCCGAGCATCGAAGGCTTTTTTGAGCGAAGTAAATTGCTCCCTGTACCGGGTTCCCTTTTTCCCGCGACGCTCGCGCCAAAGCCGGTAAACCTTCGGCCAGCAACTGCGCCGAGAGACTCGGGAGCTGTGAATCATCTGCTGCCGCCCCTGAGTCCCTGAACTGCGATTGAGCAACCGAAGGAAAAACCAAAAACAAAAAAATGCAGGCTACCGAAACGAGCCTAATCCCAATAGCGTCCAAGGATCGAAACCACAACAACGAAGACTTCACCATCCCAACCATAAATATGTGAAAAAATCATGTTCAAAGCGGGTCGACCGCGACGGACCGTCGAATCTCTCTCAATATACATCACACTTTCCATCGTGTAACGAGCGGGCATCGAATGTGGGTGAAGGATGCTCTGGTTTAAATGAACGAATCACGCATCTTCTGAGCCAAACGTTTCGTAGATTTCAAGACGACCAAAAGGATGGAAACCACCCTCCTTCTTTGGCTTCCCTTGGCCGGTCGCACCAGCAAGTAAAAGCATTTCGCCCTGCTGGAAAAACCGAGCATCAGTAATGCGGTAACCCGTTTTCAGGATCGCTAAACGCTTGCCATGATCCAGATCGAATAAAGCAGCATTCCAATCACCACCCCGCAACCGTCCTCCCATCAAGAAGAACGGCAAGCTTGAATCCACGGCAAGCGCCTCCATCAATCCTTCCCCGGACTCTCCATCGTGCGTCTGATCGAGAAGCTTGGGTTCATCCGAGAGAAAACTCCACTTCTGCCACAACTGCTTACCGTTGCCAGCCATTGGATCTCGCATCGGCCCCATACCGGCCAAAAGAAGCGACTTACCATCAGGGGTGAAGCGAATGGAGAAAACACCACCTAGATATGAATGACTTTTGATGATTCCCCAACTCGTAAAGTCACTCGTGGTCCACTGGCTTCTCATCTCCCCACTCAACAGATCAAAAACCCTAACTTCCCCCATCAAATTGCCCGCTGCGAGGTACTGGCCATCAGGGCTGATTGCAACCGCTTGCACCGAAGGAACGTGAGGCAGATCATGTAGCACCTGTCCTGAAGCAGCCTCGTAAACGCGAATTGACGCCTCCGTTTCCGCGGCAGGCTCATAGCGGTAACCACCCGCTAGATACTGACCAGTCACCGTTGCTATTTTTGATCGATCACTTGAGATCGCTAAATCCCATGACCAGAACTGATGTGCTTTCTCGCGACGAACTTCTTCGCCGAGATACACATCAAACCAGATCATGTGACCATCATATCCGGATGAAATAACCAACTCATCCGAAAGCCATTCGACCGAACTGACGTAACTGGCATGCGAATACAACTTCTTTGAGTCACCCGAATCGAGATCCGTCAAATAAACGCCGTCGAGACATGCAACTGCGACTCGTTTCTGATCATCTGCGAGTGCTGCTGACAGAACACCGCTTGGCAACTTCAACTCGCGGACACGTTTCAGGTTAGGCCGCTCCGATCTAATAGGTGTCATACCAACAACTCCTTTATCGGTTCTATCTTTCCCTCGACGCGATGAAAGGTTGGTAAACCGGGCAGGTCATACTCGTGATGCGGATCGATCCCCAACGCGGTGAAGATCGTCGAAAATAAACTTCTCTGATCAATTCGGTTCTCGGAAACTTCAACACCCAGCGTATCCGTCGCACCGTAAACAACTCCACCGCGAATCCCTCCGCCAGCCATCGCCAAACTCCAAGCGTTGGGATAATGATCTCGCCCTCTAGCTTCATTGAGCCACGGAGTCCTTCCAAATTCCCCCATAGCGATCACCATCGTATCATCCAGCATCCCTCGTTCATCCAGATCAGAAATGAGCTGATAGAGAACGTTATCCAGTTCTGGCACAAGCATCTGATGCATTTCGTGCTGGAAAACATGATTATCCCAGGGCATCCCGTTGGCAACCATTACGAACGTTGAGCCATTCTCGATCAAATGCCTCGCCTGAAGAGCGTGTTGAGCAAAGGCACCACGTCCATAGCGATCGCGGTCTTTTTCAGGCAATTGATTCAAATCGAAGAGCGGAGCACAACTCATCAACCCGCCAACTCGCTCGAACGCCGCATTGTATGAGCCGGCCGCTTCACTCCGCTGATCGTTCTCGAATTTACGACTAAGGAAAGCTCGTAGCGTTTCACGATCTTGGTGATCAAGGTCGCTAATGGAAGCCAGCTTATTTAGATTCGGAATCGAGTAGTCACCCCCAGCGCGTATCGGCCCATACTCAGCGCCCAGCCATCCCGCCCAATTGCCGGCCTTAAACGATTTGAACTCATTTCCTTCAGGGCAAGGATCCAAGAGAACAAATTGTGGAACTGGCGAGTCTAACTGCCCTAATTGCTCCGCAACAACCGACCCTAAAATTGGTCGAGTGAAGGGCGGTCTGGGTGTGTCTCCACGAGTCAAAGCATCAATACCCTGAAAATGCTCACTCGGTTCTGTATTCATGCTGCGAATCACGGCAAGCTTATCCATGATCCCCGCGCACTTCGGCATCAGCGAACTGACTTGAACTCCGGGCAATGAGGTTGAGATCGCGCCGAACGGCCCACCAGTCTCTGTCCCTGGCTTTGGATCCCAAGTTTCAAATTGACTCGGCGCGCCACAAAGCCATAGCAAAATACACTTCTTTGAACTCTGCTTCACCTCCTCGGCAAAAGCCGGAATGGAAAACAAACCACTAAAGCTTGCAACCGAAGCAGAAGCACTCGCCATCGTTCCTTCGAGAAACAATCGGCGATGCATCGTGTGCTCGGGACTTCCGCAACCACGTCTTTTCATGTAGCCAACCACCTTCCTAATGATTCAACCGGAACTCTGCACTGGACAGCATCGACCACACCACCTGCTTCATCGCATCGGCCGGTGAGCCGCTGTGCTCGCTCAGATAGCTCATAACGGCCTCCTTCTCAACATCATCCGCATCACGGCAATACAACGTTTGAAACAAAACCTGCACCTTACCCTGACTCGAATCCGCAGCAAGCAACTGCGGAATCAAATGACCAGATTGTTGACTTGAATTGATCAAACGATCCAAGGACTCACCATTGGTGAGAAATAAAGCATCTTTGACCGTTGAGACAAAGTCGGAAGGCAGGACCTGTGGGAACTGCTGTCGAAACGCCGCCATTTCGCTTGCGTCCGCATCGCCCCGTAGTGACACAACAACCGATCGAGCAAATTGTTCACCGGTTAACGGCCTCTCGAGATACCAAGCGAATGAAGAGGGATCTTCATGCCCCTCCCTCCGCACCGATGATTGCTGGTAAGCATCGCTCAAAACAATCCCACGAACCAAACGTTTCAAATCGTAATTCGATTCACGCACATCCGTCGCTAACCAGTTCAACAAGTCAGGATGGCTTGGTGCATGCATGCTGTCCATTTGATCATACGGGTGCACCAACCCACGCCCCATCAGAATCGCCCAAACACGATTGGCAAATGCCTGAGCCAATCTCGGGTGATTTCGCACCACATCCTGTACGAACCTTGCACGACGCGAAAACTTCGGGACGCGATTTACCAGTGGCGAAGGGTGTGACACATAAAGGTCATCGGAATCTTTTTCTTCACTGTCTGCCGCTGGGCGATCCTCGGGGATCGTTTCCGATTCCAAAAACGCAAGGTAGTTCGGAGTACTCGAACCGCTCAGATCCGCAAAGTCAGAAAAACCACCAACCGCCGATTCCTCAACACTTAAATTACCACCATCTTTGCTGTTCTTGCCACGATTAAAAAAAGCCACCAGCCCCCAGTAGTGTGCCTGCTTTATCTCATCAGCCATCATATGATCATGACACTGGGCACATTCAATCCTGACACCAAATATTGATGGAGCAATCGATTCGGCAATCTTTTGGAAGTCGTTATTGCGTTCGTACAGGAACCAAACAGCACCTTTCGTGTCAGAATCTTCGGGACGCGCCAGTAGAATCTCCTCGACAACTTCGGCCCATGATCGGTTATCACGAATCGTTCGTTCGAGGTAAGAACGCCAATGATTAGCTTGTCGTTCCTGATACTTCTTTTCCGATGATCGACCCATCAAGATTGCATCGAACAGATCTGCAAAGTGCCGCACAAAATCCTCACTCTGCAACAACTGGTCGATCAATTCAACGCGATCTCGTGATGATTCCATCCACTGCTGCATCTCACCTCTTGTTGGTATACGACCCGCCAAGTCCAAATAAACCCGTCGAACAAAACGGTCGTCTTCACATCGTGGAGAAGGTTTGACCCCATAACGATCGAAACCTTCTCGAATGAACTGATCCACCGCCTGAGTGACGTCCGCGGATCCATTACTCTCAGTGTCGACTTGCTCTTGAGCAACCACTACTTGGGCAATCACTACTTGGGCAATCACTACTTGGGCAATCAAAAATAACAGCATGCAAACGACCATCCATCTTCTGATGGCAAAGTCTTCGACTTCCCCTTTCCTACAACTCATCTGCAACTTCAACATCTCGTTCCCATCACCAAATCGAAAGCTTTAGGAGGCGCTCATACATCACCGTCACACCAACGGCAAATCGATCTAAATTCAGCCAATCATTCCCCGCCACTATTCCCCGTTATCCAAGCTAGGTTCATCCTTGCACAAGTAATGGTTTGATCTCCTTCGTAAAGACAAAGGATTGTTCCATCGGGCAGTTGTGCAAGATCCGAGTAAGCACTTGGACCGACTTCAATCGTCCTATTACTGCCCCAAGTTTCACCATGGTCTTGGCTAACCTTAATCGACAGGTTCCGACGTTTCCCGCGTCCCGCAGGAACTTCACGCCCCTCCTTATCAACAGCAACCTGATGCGGGTTGGTGAACAACAATAAATCGCGGTCACCGCCTCGGTCCGAAACACTCAGAATACTTGCCATGCAAACCGGCTCAAGCAACTGGGAATGAAACCGCGGGGAACCCCAAGAATCAATTCCGGTAGGGCTGGTTGTTATAATCTTGCGATTCGGCTTGGAGACACTCCGAGTGATCATGATGACATCACCGTTACCTGCAACAGTTAGCATGGATTCATTGGGATGATGAAACTCACCGTGATTTGGCACCGTGATCTCACCGGCCTCCCAAGTCTTTCCGTGATCATCACTATAAATGGTGCCACAAAATGACGGGCTATGGTCCCCCACATCTCCGTAGGCCAGCCAAACCGGCACGATTAGCCTTCCCTTTTCAGACTGAATTCCGTGCCCCGGACCGGTGGCGATCACCTTCCAAGGATAGGTATCGCGAAAACGCTCAAAGGTAGCAGTGATTTCGACGGGATCACTCCACGTGACGCCGTCATCCTCGCTGCGAATCGAAAAACACTTGGCATAATTAAGGCAATACAGGAACTCGATTGCTCCCGTATGATGATCAACGATCGCCACGGGATTGTTGACTGTTTGTTCGTGTTCACCGCCAACTTTTTTCCTCGGATTACCTTCCATCCTTTGGCCATGATGGGCGACATGCTGCACGGGAAGCCAATTTTTCCCACCATCTACCGAACGCCGCATATGGACTTCAATCTCACCCCAGTCAGCACGACTATCTCGACGAGCCTCGCAGTATGCGAGCACCGTTCCCTTCGTGGTCACAACAATTCCGGGGATTCGATACAAGGTGATCCCACGCATTCCCGCAGGAAATACGTCGACCTTCTCCAAGAACGGCTCAGCGGCCAAACCTAGGCCTGAAGATGTTAAGCAGTAGCAAAGGCCTGCAATCAAAAAACTCATTTGCATCTGCAAGTGGATACCGCGTAGGAGATTTAACATCACGACTCCTTCCAAGCCTTCTCTTGTACCGCAAAACAAATAAAGCTATCGACTCAGTGGCGTCCCAAAAGTAGAAAACGATCGCACCGTTGCAAAACAGTGCGACCGAATCGCGTAATCTTCCACCAAAGGGATTCCCCAAAGGATCAATCTGCCAACTTCATGACCTTTACATTTCGAATCTGAACCACACTCCCGGGATCATGCTGCTGAAAAGCGAAATGCCCGGCCGGATAGGTTTTTTCAAAGTCCATGTACTCGTAGAGTTCTTGATCGTTGACAGTGATTTTGATGCGTGTCATCTCTCGTCCTCTCCATACGTCTTCGCGCACTTCAATTTCATACGAGAACCAAGTATCGGGCTTGGACAACTGAGAATAGACGTGACAGAAACCGTATAGCGAACCGGTCCTGATAGGATCCGTATGAGTGCTGTCGATTTGCGCTTCGTAACCATCCAAGAAACCGGGACGCCTGGTGGTTCGGAAATACAATCCTGAATTACCACCATCGTTAATCTTCACCTCGGCTCGATAACGAAAATTCTTGTAGGGCCCTTCCGTGCAAACCAGCATCGATGGATTACCTGTCCCCGTGATCACTCCGTCCTCAACTTTCCAGTGGCTATCGTCACCACCGATTTTCTCCCATCCATCCAATGTTTTTCCATTAAACAGACTCACCCACTTTTCTTCTTGGGCATTCGTGATTGAGACCAGAAGCGTCATCAATACACCGAAAAACAAAACTCGAGCGGAGATGGTCGGCATACAGTCGATCCTTAGAGAAAATTAATTGCGTTGGAAAAACGTTTACAAAAAGGCGGTCCCTTAAAACCAATACCGCCTAGGTTTACGTGCTCACCAATTCTCAGAACCAGCGGAGGCACTGAAAAATCAGGGGCGGCACGGGCAGAGTTTAACAGATCCCGCGATACGCAGTGATAAGCAGATTTGTTTTCTCAACAACTATCCCCTCGAGTATCCCCTCCAGTATCCCTAGTATTCAGAGAATTCCACAACGGATTCGATCGAACTACGAAACCTAGATCGAACCGAATAGCAAGCAGAGAACCTGTTAATATTAACCGCTCCGGATTCCACACTTTGCTCTCGGATGCGTCCCAATGTCCCTAAACCCGCCTCGCATTGTCGTCAAAAAACCTCGCCGCTCAACATTGCAACACCAACAGCGATCGATTCGAATTCGGCATAAACAGCGAATGAATCCCACCAGGCTGATCGCGATCCTCTTGCTCGGCGCCGCAATCTCGCAAAATGCTCACGCCAAACAGCCTAATATTGTTTTGGTGATGGCAGATGACCATGGATACGGCGACACCGGATTCACGGGGCATCCGTTTGTTCAGACGCCGAATCTCAACGAGATGTCACAAAACGGTGTTGTGATGAGCCGATTCTACGCCAGTGCTCCGGTCTGTTCGCCAACCAGAGCGAGTGTGATGACCGGCCGCCATCCGTTTCGCTGCAACGTCCCAAATCATGGTCACTACATGCGGCCAAATGAAATCACCATCGCCGAACGACTGAAGTCTCTTGGCTACAAGACCGGACATTTTGGCAAGTGGCACATCGGATCCGTGCAACCGCAAAGCCCAACGTGCCCAGGACAGGCTGGCTTCGACGAATGGCTCTCGGGACTAAACTTCTTTGACCTCGATCCATACCTGAGCCATAACGGAGAGTACAAACAGATCAAAGGTCAAGGCTCAGTGATCACCATGGATGCGACCATCGATTTTATCCGACGACACAAGGATACAGATTCGCCGATCCTAGCGATCACGTGGTTCCCGTCACCTCATGATCCTCAGCGAGAAATCCCTACCGCAACGTCGGATGCCTCGACGCTTTACAACGACCAAGCCACAAAAAAACCGGGCTACTTTCGTGAAATCACTCTGCTTGACCAACAAGTAGGTCGGTTGCGGACAGCATTGCGAGAGTGGGGTATGGATAAAGACACCTTGCTGATTTACACCAGCGACAATGGTGGTCTCGTCACGGAATCCTCGGGTGGCCGGGCGAAGAAAGGAAGTATTTACGAAGGCGGACTTCGCGTCCCAACAATCTTCGAATGGCCCAGCCACTTCAAACCGCAAACCATCGACACCCCCGCTCATTCATCCGATTTTTATCCTACGCTCGCCGCGATTGCGAACTGCTCACTTGATGACCAGCCGTACCTTGATGGCATCGACCTCTTACCCATCCTGCGCGGCGAAAAAAGCCAACGCACGAAACCCATGGGATTTTGGCACGGCTACGAAGCAGGGCAGGCTACTTACAGTGATCGTGTGATACGCGAACTGATGGAAGCCAAAGCAAGTGGAAGACCAAATCCACATTCAGATCGAGTCCTGAAGAACGTGAAAGATTTTCCCAAACGCGATCTGAATCAGTTGAGCGGTCATGCCGCCTGGAATGCATGGCCTTGGAAACTACACCGCATCGAAACCAACGATGTCGTGCAAACCGAACTATACAACCTTGTCGATGACCCAATGGAAACCAAGAATCTAGCCCAACAAAACGCAGACAGAGCGGCAGCGATGCGATCGGCGCTAGAACAGTGGCAGAGATCCGTGCTGAGAAGCTGGCAGGGTGAGGACTATCATGCAAACGTACGCTAATATCGGTACGCCCCAAAACAAAACATCTAACTTTTCAGAATGATCAATCACACCACAATGCGATTACCGATCACCATCCTTGCAATTGACAGCTATCTCGAAGGAGCGGTCAGTATCGCAACCAATTGGATCCTATCGAAGATGGCTTGGAAGTTATACGCGTTCGCGTTCAGCTTAATTCTTCAATCAACTGGATTGTGTGCAGATCCAATCAACATCGCCACACCGGCGACTGGTTCCACCGACAGCAAACACGACGAACGGCCCAACATCCTTTTCATCTACACGGATGATCAATCCTACCGAACCGTTGCTTGTTACACGGACGCATACTCGTGGGTTAAGACCCCGAACATTGATCGACTCGCAAAAAACGGCGTACGGTTTGAACATGCATATATCGGAGCATGGTGCATGCCTTCTCGTGCGTCCATGCTGACAGGTTTACACCAACACGGCATTGAATCGATGCGAATGGAGGGCGACTACCCCGGCAGCACTTACAACCCGGATCTATGCCGCTTTTGGCCGAGTGTTTTACGTCAGCATGGATACACCACCGCACACATCGGCAAATGGCACACGGGGAGGGACACCGGATTCGGTCGAGATTGGGATCATCAGCGAGTGTGGAACCGGCCTGGCCATCCAGACAACGCACCTAATTACTACGACAACCAACTGATCAGCACCGATGGCGGCCCGGCCCTGATGACCGAGGGCTACTCCACTGACAACTACACCAATTGGGCAATTGACTTCATCGAACGAGAAAAGCAATCTGAGCAACCTTGGTACCTTTGGCTCTGCTACGGTGCGGTGCATGGCCCCTTCACACCTGCCAATCGCCATCTCGACGCCTACCCTGATCTCGAAATCCCAACCCCATGGGACGTCTATCCACCAAGAAAGGGGAAGCCTCGTTACGTTCAGGAAATGCAGCACTGGCAACCGGGAGAAGATGGTCAGCCCGTGGAAAGAAAAACAAGAGATGTCTCACCGGTAGGCATGAAGGACATCCCCGGTCGTTCACTCAAAGACTGGATACGGCAATACCATCAAGGTGTATTGGGGATTGACGAGGGCGTTGGCAGAATCCTTCAAGTACTTCAAGACTCGGGCCAAGACCAGAACACACTGATTATCTTCACCTCTGATCAAGGTTTTGCGTGGGGACAGCATGGATTCAAAAGCAAGGTAGCACCTTATCGAGCAACCGTTGAAGCGCCACTGATCATCCGCCCGACGCGCGAGCACCAAAAACAATCCGCTGGTCGAGTGATCAGCAATCCGGTCAGTGGTGTCGATATCGCACCAACGATTCTCGCGAATGCAAAGGTACCTCTACCATGGAAAATGCACGGCGAAGACCTGACGCCACTGTTTGAATCAAGCACAACCCAAAGACAATCGCCAGCCATGCTCGTCCACACCGGCAAGATCTACGGGAGCGACACGAACGAGATACCAACCAAGGACGACCCTCGTCTCTACCATGGGCCCGGCGTCCCGTGGTACGTCATGCTTGCCGAGGGAAAATTCAAATACATCAGAAATCTAATCGATGGTGAAACGGAAGAGCTCTACAACCTTGATAAAGATCCACACGAACTACACAACTTGGCGGCAAAAAAGATTCATCAACGCAGACTTCAGAAAATGCGTCAATCCACAGTCAATGAACTTCATCGAACCGATGCTGGCATGGCCGATCACCTGCCCGCAACAAAAGAGATCTCTCGCTAACCAATTTTCTGTGCACCCGGTTTGCCGTTTTCAATGCGAAAACTGGCTGCTGTGTGCATCGGCGAACCAAGACGATCCACAATCGGCGTGACCTGATATTTCGTGATCCACTCACTAGGAGTGAGTGTGCATGAAACGTAACCGCGGTTCGAGTTATACCACTTTACAAAGGAGTTCTGATCGCGAGCTCGCTCATATTCTTTGATAACGTTACCGCCATTTCCACCCGAAGTCATCGAAGTGCCAACCAGTTCCGTACCCACAAGCGGTGAATCTGGATCCTCGAAATCAAGCTGCAAATCATTCACCCAGTTGACGTGAATATCACCGGTCAGCACCACGGGATTGGGAACTGATCGTTCGTGCATGAAACGAAGCAGGCGTCGCCGACTAAATTCGTATCCCGGCCACTGATCCATGCTGTACTTTGGCAATTCCAAATCGCCACGATTCAGGGGCGCCATCATCACCTGCTGAGCGAGAACATTCCAAGTGGCATCTGATCGCGTTAGACCTGACATCAGCCAATGTTCCTGATCCTCCCCGAGCATGGTGGTGTTGGCATCAAACACCTTCCCAGTCATCGGCTTTTGATGATCACCGTTTGGTTGATCCGTTCGATATTGCCTCGTATCAAGCACGTGAAAATTAGCGAGTCGACCATACCGACAGCGACGATATAGCTTCATATCTGACCCAGACGGAAACGACCGACGCCGCAGTGGCATGAACTCATAATAGGCTTGATAGGCGTTCATTCTGCGAGCAAGGAACACCTCCGGTGAAACACCGTCCTCCTCTGAAACGAGCCCTGCATAGTTGTTATCAAACTCATGGTCATCCCAGGTTACAAGCCAAGGAAATAAACGGTGGGCTTCACGGAGTTGATCGTCTGTTCGGTATTGAGCATACCGCTGACGATAGTCGTCGAGCGTATGCAGTTCACCACCGAGATGTTTACGTGGCAGTTTATCACGACCGGCATATTCATAGATGTAATCTCCGAGATGAACCACGAGGTCAAAATCCTCCTGATTCATGTGGCTGTAGCCATTGAAATAACCAGTTTCAAAATGCTGGCACGACGTGAAAGCGAAACGCAACTCTTCGGGCATCATTTCCGCTCTGGGGGCTGTGCGCGTACGCCCTACCGGACTGGTCGCATCCCCCGCATGAAAACGGTAAAAGTACCAACGCCATGGCTCCAAGCCATCTACCTCAACATGCACGGAGTGACCCAATTGAGGCAGTGCGACTACCGTTCCTTTTTTGGCAATCGATGAAAATCCTTCGTCTTCGGAAATCTCCCATCGCACTTCGACAGGCTGCTTTGGTAACCCGCTGATATCAACTGGCCCGGCGGCAAGTCGAGTCCAAAGAACGACGCCGTCCGATGTCGGGTCACCGGAAGAGACACCCAACGAAAAGGGATCGGCCGCGAATCGCGGGCTTTTGACAACAGGCTCTTGCGACTGAAGAGGCAGAAAGGGGATTGCAGAAACAGCAGCAACGTAACGCAGAAATTCCCTTCTCTCAATTCCGTATCGCCCAGGGATAAATCGATCACGCTTTCGAGACATCGGAAAATAAAAATCTGTCATCAATCAATCCCCGTGAACTTGTCCACCTTGCCATTGGCCGTCATGCCAAAATATCAGTCGCAACTCGACCCGCAACATCAGTTAAGCGAAAGTCTCTTCCTGCATGCCGAAAGGTCAATCGCTCGTGGTCGAGACCCATCAGATGCAAGAGCGTGGCGTGAAGATCATGAACGTGCATTTTGTTTTCAGTTGCGTAATAACCGTAGTCATCGGTCGCGCCATAAGCATGGCCACCTTTAACACCGCCGCCGGCCATCCACATCGTGAATCCATGCGGATTATGATCTCGACCATTCGTTCCCTGCGCGGTGGGAGTCCTTCCAAACTCGCCACCCCAAAGCACCAAGGTGTCTTCCAACAAACCTCGCTGCTTTAAATCCGCGAGGAAGCCAGCGATTGGCTTGTCTACCTCGGCAGAATTCTTGGTATGCCCGTGGTATAGGTTACTGTGTTGATCCCACTGCACCTCGCTATCGCTATGAGTCACCTGCACAAAGCGAACCCCACGCTCCAATAGACGGCGTGCCATCAAGCATTGTCGGCCAAAATCTTCGGTCACCGGATCATCAATTCCATAAAGATGCTGTGTGGCCTGCGTTTCCACATTCAACGATTGTATCTCAGGCATTGAACGTTGCATTCGAAATGCAAGTTCGAAGGAATTCAGCCTTGACTCAAGCATGGATTCATCGGGGTACTGTTCCAAGTGCTTTCCGTTGAGCATGGCAATGAAATCGAGCTGCTTTCGTTGAGCCTCTTTCGACAACTGCGAATTGGATATGTGCTTGACCGTTGCGTTGGTCGAGGAAATCGATGCGTTCCCGATTGGCGTTCCCTGGCAGTCAGCAGGTAAAAACGCCGCCCCCCAGTTGTTCACTCCGCCGTGCGCCAGCGTCGGACAAATGGTTACAAACGTTGGCAGGTTTTCATTGTCCGTCCCGAGACCGTACGTAACCCAGGACCCCATGCTCGGCCGAACAAATTGATCGCTACCCGTATGCAATTTCAACAGAGCTCCACCATGTGCCGGATTGGTTCCATGCACCGAGCGCAGAACGCAGAGTTCATCGACATGCTTTGCAACATTTGGAAACAAAGAACTAACGGGCAAACCACTTTCGCCATGCTGCTTGAACTTCCATGGGGATCGCAACAGGTTACCCTGTTTTGCAAAGGTCACACGGGGAAGTGGAAAAGGAAGTGGCTTTCCGTGATCGCGATCCAACAGTGGCTTCGGATCAAAAGTGTCGACATGAGATGGCCCACCCTTCATGAAGAGAAAAACAACACGCTTTGCGCGAGGTGTGTGATGTGGCCCTCTCGCTCCCAGCCTCTGCCCCCCCGTTGAACCGCTTCCCGTTGAACCGCTTCCCGTTGAACTACTTCCCGGCGCAGAATCTATGTTCGAACCCGCCTCCGACTTCCCTACATCATCTGCAGTCGCAACTTGATGCAGCAACGAAGCGAACGCTAATTGTCCAAAACCTACCGCACTGCTTCGCAGCAATTCGCGACGCGTCCCAAACATGCTCGGCAAATTTTTCTTCACACCCCTCATTAAAAACGCCACCTTTTTCTATTGGATGTAAATGAACTCGTTGGTAGCCAGCAAACTTTGAAACAAGACGGACCATTGCAGGATCGGATCTTCGCTTGATTGACTCTTAACACGATTCAGCAATTGGATCGACGCATCTGTCTCCCATGCCTCTGGCTTCCTGCCTAACACGCATTGAAAACCTTTTTCAATCCTTGACGCCTCACTTAGTGAACGACTCACGAGCCGCTTGGCTAAGTGCGTGGCAGCATCAACCACCATCGGAGAGTTCATCAACAAAAGTGCTTGCGGTGCAACCGTGGTCACCGATCGACTACCGGTAGGCATGGTGGGATCAGGAAAATCGAATTGTTCAAAAGTTGTGTACAGATTATTCCTGATGATGGGCAAATAGATTGCTCGCCGAAGACTCTCATACTTTGTATGGTCTTCCGAAGTGTGATTAAAAACAAACTGGCGATTCCTCAGGGGAACGGTCTTGCCATCGAGCGACTCATCGAGCTGATCGCACACTGCAAGGATCGCATCATGTAATTGCTCCGCTTCCAAACGACGCGTTGGATACTTCCAAAGCAATCGGTTATCAGGGTCGCGATTTGAAGCAGTTTCAAAGTTTGCATGCCGTGAATCTTGCTGGTAGACGCTCGAGAGCAAAATAGTCCGCTGCAACTGCTTGGTGGACCACCCGTTTTCTACGTACTGAAACGCCAGCCAATCAAGTAACTCTGGATGCGAGGCTCGCGAACCTAGAGCTCCAAAGTTCTCGGTGGTTCGAACCATTCCAGCACCAAAGTGCCAACCCCAAATTCGATTCACTTGGACTCGGGAGGTTAACGGATGATGACCAGAAGTCATCCAACGAGCCAATTCGAGTCTTCCGCTGTGACTTCCCTCGATGGAAACGTCTCCTGCCGCCGCCTGCATCACCTCAGGAACTCGCTTCGCGACTGGTTTCCCCAGATTTCGGTGACTACCTCGGACGTGAATCGCCAACTCCGATACCACATCGCCGTCCTGAACGCTCATCACGGAATCCACGTCCGGCGCGGCACTTTCAAACAACCTCGCCTTCTCCAACAAATGATCGTATTCGGCGTAGGTTTCAACATCAAAAGCAAAATCAGGTTTGGGAGGCACAGCAAGAAACCCTGACGCATCCATCACAGCAGCTTTCAGATCCGCTAATTCCTTTTCTTCAAACCGACTCGGATCGGAAACTTCCTCGCTTGCTGACTCCTTATCAGCGTTGCTTTTATCTCGCGAAGCTTCGACCATCCGATCCTGATAAAAATCTCTAACCTTCATTCCATGGTCATCGCCCTTCATCTGATGCCAGGGAGCAAAAACAGGCTCCTCAGAGTGGAACTGAAGATGTTTCCTACAATGATAAAGAACCCGAGGATGCAAACCTTTTGGCTCCGCGATCTTTGCAACTTCCGTCAACGACATCTGCAAATCAACTGCAGTCGCTTCGACGAGATAATCGACAGCCCGCTCTCGGACCTCCTGACGCAACCTGGAGAAAGCTTGATTTTTGAAGTCGGTAGCCGCTTTATTCAGGGCAGCGATTTGCTCATCAACGGCCTTCATAGCTTCGAGCTGTTTCTCGTCAGCGAATATCTTTTCGTTCCAGTGCTTAATCGCTCCGGTGTTCGTTTCACCAAACGTCCGCGTGCTTTTAAAAACGGCTGCGAGAGCGTAGTAATCAGCCTGCGTTATTGGATCAAACTTATGATCGTGGCAGCGAACACAACCGAGAGTCATTCCCAAGAAAACCTTGCCGGTCGTATCCAACTGCTCATCGATGGTGTCCATCTCGAGTTTCTCGCGATCGGGCTCGGCCAATACCTTTGCGCCGAGAACCAGGAAACCCGTTGCAGTAATCGCATCACGATTGTCGGGAGACGACAAGTCACCAGCGAGTTGCTCGGTAACAAAATCAGAATATGGTTTATCCGAGTTGAATGCCTGAACCACGTAATCACGGTACCGCCAAGCATTGCCGAAGGCCAAGTTTTCGTCCAATCCATTACTGTCAGCGTATCGTGCAACGTCTAGCCAATGCCGTCCCCAACGAACCCCGTACTGCTCGGACGAAAGATATCGATCCACCAGCCGTCGGTAAGCATCCGGTCGAGCGTCATTAACGAAGGCTGTAACTTCCTCGATCGATGGCGGGAGGCCTAACAGGTCATACTTGAGCCGTTTGATCAGGACCTCCCGACTCGCCTTTGGAGCTGGCTTGAGACCTTCAGCCTCCAAGGCATCCAAGATAAAAGCATCGATGGGTGTTTTGATCCAAGGGTCTGTCGTGTCTGGAACCGCTGGTTCAACCACCCTTTGCAAGGACCAAAACTTGAGTCCTTCGGCAATCGACATTCCAGGCCCGGGAACATCTTTTGTGGGCACGTCAAGCGTGGCTTCTCGAGGGTCAAATGCTCCGCCTGCAATCCATTGTTCTAAATCGGAAATCTCAGAAGCTGTTAACTTCCCCGAGGGTGGCATCGAGAATTCCGGGTCGTCATAGCGAACTGCTTTCAGCAGGAGACTCTCCTCAACGTCGCCCGGAACAACGGCGGGCCCTGTCTCTCCACCTTTCAAGACTCCCATTGCTGAATCCAATCGCAACCCACCCGCTCGCTCATCGCCCGCGTGGCACTCGAAACAATGACGATCGAGCAGAGGACGGATTCTCCGTTCAAAGAAATCTATTTCGTTCGATGCAGCTTGCGACTTAGCAGGTGTCTCCTGAGCATCCAGTTTTTCCAAACCGGATGCCAAGACACTCGCACCTAAGCTAACGATGATCACCACGATCCTTGCCAGGTCGAAATGCCAGCGCGAGTGAAGAACCGAAACGACTTGAGCATTAGACGATCGCATCGAGCTAGCGACTGAACCGCGGCCTGACCAGGCAAATCCAAGCTCCCGCCCGACAACTCTAGATCTTCGCAGAGCATCTCGTTCAAAGTGGTTCATCAAGGAAGCCCAGCTTCAATCTTCACCGAGGTGGTTGGTGTTTACCGTTAGACTGCAGGGCCGAAACAACGTCGAATCGCCCAAAAATCAGTGCCCTGTAGGATAACGGATTGGCCAACCCGGAGTAAAATCTTTTCGACACTGAACATTATTTCTACTACACATTATCACTATTTGTGCTTCTCCTTGCCTTGTGACCCGCCAGATAACACACCAATGCTGAAATGTTGCATCGCCCCCATTCGCCTTGTTCCCAGTGAATCATAGAGAGCACACGATAAATGACCGCTCAAGATTCTGTCCTCAATACGCTCGCTCATCTGGTCTCAATTCCAAGCATCAATCCAAATTACATCAACGGAACGGGCGAATCGAAACTAGGTGAATGGATCTACGAATTCTTTCGCCAGAGCAACATTCATGTTGAAAAGCAGTCCGTGTTACCCGGTCGCTTTAACGTGATCGCTAAGATCCCAGGCAAGGAATCAGCACACCGAGTCGTCTATGAAGCTCACATGGACACTGTTTCGGATCATGGAATGAGTATCGATCCATATACCCCGGTGATCAAAGAAGGCTTTCTCTATGGACGTGGAGCTTGCGATACAAAAGGAGGTCTTGCGGCGATGATCCACGCCGTCAAGGAAATCGCCAAGCGACCCGCGCCACGAACTCCCGAGATCTGGTTTGCCGCGACGATTGACGAAGAATACTCCTACCGAGGCGTTGCAGCATTTTGTGAACGACATTCAAGGTTTGACGCTGCAATCATTGCAGAGCCGACCGAACTGCAAGTTATCACGGCGAGCAAAGGCTTGCTTCGTTTCAAGATCATTACGACGGGAACATCCGCACACTCAGCAAAACCGCACCTCGGTGACAATGCAATTTTGCAAATGCTCCCCATCATCGATGCGATTCAAACTGACACCATGAATCTCCATCTTTCAAGCCATCCACTTCTCGGAGAGGCGACCTGCAATCTGAGTGTGATTAAGGGCGGCACGCAAATTAATTTCGTGCCCGATCATTGTGAAATTGAAATTGACCGACGACTCCTCCCCCACGAGCAACCAGATGAAACGTGGAAGCATTATCAAAGCATCGTCGACCGAGTCATGAAAGATAACCCCAGCGTGAAGGCGGAGTTACTGCCGCCCCTACTAACCGACTCGCCGCTTGAAACCAATTCAGACCAGCATCCAGTTCAAGTCATGAGCAGCGTACTCGGCAATCACGAACTTCCGTGTACACCCGGAGGAGTACCTTTCTGCAGCGATGCAAGTAAATTCGGGAACCTCGGCATTCCCGCGATGATTCTGGGGCCGGGATCAATTAATCAAGCACATGCAGCAACCGAATACGTAAAATGTTCTGAAGTTGAAAAAGCCGTAGAGATCTACAGAGATTTTGCACTCCACTATCACTCGATGTGATCGGCAAACGAGACCAAGCAATCAATAGGTTCCAAGAATCAAAACACACGTATCCACTACGCCAGCACGAAACGCTTTCCAGCATGAACACAGAATCAAAACCCTACTTCACTCGGCGTCATTTATGCCAAGCCCTCACTGCCACTTTAATCGCATCCGCGACTTCAAGTATTGCCAACGGAGCCACTGTCGAGCCGAAGAACTGGATCGATGCTCATTCCCACGTTTGGCACCCTGACACAAATCGCTATCCAATTAGCTCGAACTTCAAAAAAGAAGCGATGCAACCCGCAAGCTTTACCGCGGAGGAACTTTTAGCTCACTGCCAACCGGCCGGAGTTCAGCGAGTGGTTCTTATCCAAATGAGCTTCTATGAATCAGACCATCGTTACATGAGTGAAGTCATGCAGCGATATCCAAAAACCTTCTCTGGCGTTTCGTTAATTGACTGGAATCGAAAACCACTGCAACGCGAAGTCAAACGCCACAAGCGTGCGGGCATGCGAGGATTCCGAATGCACTCCAGAGGTGACGCACAAGGTTGGCCCACCGACCGCAATGTCCAACAACTCTGGAAACTGGCAAACGATCAAGACCTAGCAATCTGCCCCCTAATCAACCCGGAAGACATCCCTGCAGTAGATGCGTTGTGCAAAAAATTCCCCAACACCAAAGTGGTGGTGGATCACTTTGCAAGAATTGGAGTCAGCGGAAAGATCGAGAAAGACCGCCTCGATCAGCTATGCCGCCTCGCCGAGCATCGCAACACCCACGTCAAGACCTCTGCCTTCTACGCATTAGGAGACAAACAAACTCCTTACCTCGATTTACTGCCCATGATCCAGCGGATGGTAGCAGCTTTCGGGTCGGACCGTTTAATGTGGGCCAGTGACTGCCCTTATCAAGTCCAAACTCCACACAATTATCAATCATCAATTGATCTAATCGAAAAACACGCAAACTTCCTCTCTGAGACCGACAAAACCGCAATCCTGCGAGGAACTGCGGAACGAGTTTTTTTCGCATGACGCGATAACCCGAATTGGTATCCATTTCACGTTAGCAAACGAAGACTCAAACTCCACCCGAACAAAGACTGCTTCACCCGCCCGAGGCTGAGGAGTCTTGAATTCAACCCGCAATCCATCTTCATCCCGAGAGAGCGACTCCAAGATGACGAAATTATCGATCAAAAGTGTTTTCATCATGACCGTTGCGGCGGCCTTCACTTTTCTTCCTAATGTCGGAAAGTCTGACACCACGAGACCACATGACACACAGAACCGTATCTCGTTTCGAATTGCGGTGGATACCGATGAAGCGAATTGGAACGCAGCACTGCTCCCAGATGGACAACAGACAATCTATGTCGACCCAGAGTCATGCTTTGACATGCAACAAGTCGCTAGAGCAGCGGTGGTCTCAACCGACGAAGGGCGCCCCGCAATCTCGATCGAATTCACAAAAACAGGCGGCGAACAACTAGAGAAATTAACGAGCGAAAACACTGGAAAGCGTCTCGCTATCCTCTTCGATGGCCAAGTAATCCAAGCACCAAAAATTGTCGGGTCGATTGGAAAACGCGCAGTAATCCACGGGAACTTCACCATTCAACAAGCAGTACAAATTGCACACACACTGAACGGCACAAACCGTTTTGTCCCAGCAGAAGATTCCGTCGTCCAACTTGGCTCCTTCACATCTCTCTTTAACGGCAAAGATCTGGCGGGGTGGACCAATGTGAATACCGCCAATGATACTTGGTTCGTCAAAGATGGCCTCTTGGTTTGCAAGGGAATGCCAATTGGAGTGATGCGATCGAACAAGCAGTACGAAAACTTTGTGCTTCACATTGAATGGCGGCACATGAAACCCGGAGGCAATTCTGGGGTATTTGTTTGGAGCGAGGGCAGTGTGCCATCAGGTAGACAACTACCCAAAGGGATGGAAGTTCAGATGCTAGAACTTGATTGGGTCAACCAGCATCCACGAGGAGGCAGTCCCAACCATGTAGGTTACGTATCAGGCGAACTCTTTGGTGCCGGTGGCCTTAACGCCACGCCAGACATCCCACGCGGCAGGCGAAGCATGAGCCGTGAACTTCGTTGCAACGGGGCAGGTCAATGGAACACCTATGACGTAGTCTGCGTTGATGGAACCGTCAAACTCTCAGTGAACGGTGTATTTGTAAACTCCATTCGCGAATCCGAGGTGCGACGCGGATACCTCTGCCTCGAATCCGAAGGCTCAGAAATTCACTTCCGCAACATCCAAATACTGGAACTCCCACCAAGCCTCACGGCTCCACATCAGGCAGCTGCCGTGATTGAACCTGAGAGCGAATGAACCCAATATCTTGCATGCCGAAGGCGGTAAATGATAGATCGCCCTGGCTTCTGGCCCCAACTCTCGATGATCGGCACGACGATGAACGACCTGATCGAACGATTATGCCTGCGCGGACTTGCCTGCCGTATCCTCTTCGCACTTGCAGGGGCTACTCAACTTGTCTCCATGTGTTTCGCAAGCGATACCCGAAACCAACTTCCTTCAAAGCCGCCTAACATTATCTTGATCTTGGCTGACGATCAGGCTTGGATGGATTTTGGCTTCATGGGTAACCAACGAGTACACACTCCAAACCTCGATATACTCGCTTCAAAATCTGCGAGATTTCCAAACGGCTATGTACCATCAAGTGTTTGCAGACCTTCATTGGCCACGATTCTGACTGGTCTCTATCCTCATCAGCACGGGATCCACTTCAACCACGGTCCGCCTGGCAATTCAGGTTATAACCAAATGACCTCAAGATCGGAGTACGAAGCACACCGGCAAAATGAATTTGAGTTGATCCAACGCTTCGAGACGCTTCCGGCGTTGCTCGCCAAACACAAGGGATATCGGTGCCTTCAGACCGGTAAGTTCTGGGAGGGGCACTATCGAAATGCGGGGTTCACTGATGGCATGACGACCTTCACGCCCCCACACAAGGATCAAACATTTGGAGGCATCCGCGAACTCGCCAGCGGCGAACAAGTTGCGCATGGCAATGGCGACCACGGCCTAATTATTGGCAGGAAAACGATGCGGCCAATCAAGGATTTCATCCAAGAGTGTGAACGCCTCAACACCCCATGGTTTGTGTGGTATGCGCCTTATATGCCGCACCTACCGCACGACGCCCCCGATCAGTTTCAAAAACTTGCTGCGAGTCATCCCGGCATACTTCCCTGGGAACAACCCTACTTTGCATCAATCGCCCAGTTTGATTCAACCGTTGGCGAGCTCGTAAAGATCGTTAGCAGTGCATCGCAAGCGAACAACACGCTGTTTGTTTTTCTCTCTGACAATGGATGGAGACCGAGTCCGATTCCATCTAAACAAAACCCGCAAGAATACACACAGACAAAACGAAGCAAGCGTGCTCCTTTTGACGACGGTGTTCGAACGCCCATTCTAATTCGATGGGACGGTGTTATCCGCCCGCAAACAGAAAATGGAATCTGTAGCAGCATTGACCTATTTCCAACACTACTTGGTGCCGCCGAAATCCCAATCACACCAGATCTCTCACTTCAAGGAATCGACCTCCTCGATTTTCTCAAGGACGATAAACCCATTCCACCGGATCGTTCCATTTTTGGAGAAATTTACCCTGGCGATGCAACGTCGCTCCGTTCAGCCAGCCACGACATCGCCTATCGATGGATTCGAAAAGGCAAGATGAAACTGATCATTCCACACTTAAAGTCGGTATCAAACGAATCCCCAAGCACGTCGAATCTCAATCAGCCTAATCAACTCAAATCGAAAGCATGGAACAACTACGTGCGAGAAGAATCCTTATTCGATCTTTCCCGCGACCCATTCGAAAAACTAAACCTAGTAGGTTCGAAATTGCATGCTAGCGGTCGCGAAGCACTCAAGTCTGAATTGAACGACTGGTGGCAACCAGCGGGATCGCCGTAGCCACACTCCGACACAAACTCCAGAAGCTAAAAACCTCGCAAGAAAACCGGCGAGAATGCAGGAAACTACACAACGCGGCGATGTGATTGAAATAAAATCAGCGCCCTGAACATTTGCTCGGCCTGTGTAACCGCGACCCACACAATCGCTTCACAATCATGCTCGTTGAACATTTCGCCCACTCTGACAACTCTGCTTCAAGGCCTTGGTTCATCATTGCCTTGGCTCTTCTTATCACCATGCCCCAGGGTGAAATTCAGGCGGAGTCTCTCCCTAAAGAGGATCTGATACGTCTCGCAGAAAAGATCGACCGACTGATCGAATCTTCTCTCGAACACCATCTTTTAACACCGGTGGTGAGTGACTCTGCCTACCTGCGACGAGTCACCCTTGATCTCGCGGGACGCATTCCTTCTGTTTCTGAACTGAGGCGATACGAGACATTAGACGCCAAAGACAAAAAACACGTAGTCACCAAGCAACTGATTGAATCACCGGACTTTGCGTATCACCAAAGAAACGAACTCGACACTTTACTTCTTCGAGCATTGAACAATGACCGAAAATGGCGTGAGTACCTTTTGGAAACAACACAAAACAATACGCCGTGGGATGTGATGTTCCGCCAAATCATGACGCCCGAAGTCACTTTACCTGAAGACACTCGGGCAACCGCGTTCTTGAAACATCGATTGAGGGATCTCGACAAACTTGCAAACGACTCCAGCATGATTTGGTTTGGCGTAAACATTGGATGTGCTAAATGCCACGATCATCCACTCGTTGATGACTGGAAACAAGAACACTACTACGGCATTGCATCTTTCTTTAAACGAACCTATCAGACAAAGAAGGGGATGATCGGAGAGCGGTTCGATGGCAACATGCGTTTTGACACGACCGAAGGCGAAACGAAAGACGCAGCGTTTATGTACCTAACGGGAAAATCCATACCCGAACCGCAACTGGACTTAGAAGAAGCCACTTTAAAGGAATACCAAGAGCGGATCAAAAAGGCAGAGCAGGAGGAGTCCGCCGACGCGCCACCGCAACCACCATTTCAGCCAAGATCAGAATTAGTGAAATTGGCATTAGGTGATGAAACGCAAAACTTTTTTGCGAAGAACATCGTGAATCGTATTTGGGCCAGATTATTCGGTCGAGGAATCGTGCATCCACTGGATCAAATCCATTCCGGAAATCCCGCCAGCCACCCAGAACTACTCAATCTCCTGACCGATGAATTCATTAAAAACCAATACGACCTCCGATCATTAATCCACGGCATCACGCTGTCAAACACGTACGCGCGATCACTACCGAAAAATGATCACCCACAAGACGTCCAAACACATGAAGAGTCGGACCGACAAAATCACGAAGAATCTGACGTAACCGAATCGCGATTCGGACATGCTCTACCACGCCCGCTTTCACCTCATCAACTGTCACTTTCACTACTGATTGCAACCGATCACCCAGAAAAGCTAAAAGACAAGATCGAAACCAACTGGGAACAAACTCGCGGTCAACTCGAAGGTCGTTCCGAACACTTTGCTCAGCGGACCGAAATCCCGGGCGAAAACTTCCAGACACCTGTTTCCGAGGCATTGTGGTTCAGCAATAGCGAGGAGATGCAAAACCAATACCTCAGCACCGACAACAATCATTTGGTGGGCTATCTGAAGGAGATCGAATCAGATTCGGAGGTGATTTCAAATGCCTTCGCAGTGATCTTGGGACGTCCCCCGATTCAAGAAGAACACGACACCCTTTCTCAGTATCTCAATAGTCGAGCAGGTCAACGAGCAGAGACAATCCAGCAGATCGCCTGGGTGTTGCTGTGCAGTCCCGAATTCCGTTTCAATCACTAGCAATTTAGGTCCACCATGGAACACCCCCATCGATCAGACACACTGGATCGTCGGAGCATGATGCGTCTGATAGGATCGGCGAGTGGCATTGGCTACGCCGCCAACATGAACCACATCAATGCGTTCGCAGAGGATGCATTGAATGATCAACTTCGTGCATCTGGGAAACGGGTGATCCTGCTATGGCTGGCAGGTGGTGCCAGTCAATTGGAGACATGGGATCCGAAACCCGGTCGACCAACCGGAGGGCCTTTTGCGCAGATTCAGACTTCGATTCCCGGAATCGGAATTTCTGAACTAATGCCAAAAATGTCTAACCGCCTCGGTGAGACTGCGATCATTCGCTCGTTAAACACCAAAATTGCAGACCATGGAACCGCCTACGACTTAATGGACAAGGGC
>JAKMEW010000547.1 GCA_022425745.1 Rubripirellula sp. | reverse complement strand
GCGTAGTGCTGCGTTAATTGCCCGGGGGAACTTGGTGTCTTGTCGTCGGTCCCCGCGATTTTGATCTCCCCGACCTCTTCTATGATTGCTTCAACAGTGATCCCACCGGGCCGATAGAGGATCACATGGGTGCCATCGTAGCCAACGACTGTCGACTCAACGCCAACTTCACATGGGCCTCCATCGAGAATCGTTGTCAGACTTTCTGTAAATTGTTCTCGGACATGTTCAGCCGTGGTCGGACTGATTCGCCCAAAACGATTCGCGCTCGGAGCCGCCAGAGGGACACCCGACTCCTCGATCAACCGTCTTGCGACCGGATGGCTGGGGCAGCGGACCGCCACCGATGGGAGTCCTGAGGTCACCAGATCCGGCACGATCGAATGCCGAGGTAGGACGACTGACAGAGGGCCGGGCCAGAAACGATCAATCAGCCGTTCAATGGGACGGGGGACCTCGGTGACGAGGTTCAGCAAATCCTCCCTATTCGCCACGTGGACGATGAGCGGATCAAATGTGGGTCTTCCCTTGAGTTCGAAGATTTTGGCCACCGCGACGCTGTCCAAGGCGTTGGCTGCAAGTCCGTACACTGTCTCCGTCGGAAAAGCGACCAAGTCGCCCTGACGCAGTCGTTCAGCGGCTTCTGAAAACTGTTGCTCGGTGATCAAAGAAGAACGTGCTTTCCATTGTTCAGGTTGGGGCTGCCCTAGACGTCGATATTTCCCAGGCGTCGATATTTTGTGCAACGCGTCTATCAATGGGAAGGGCGGCTACCAATGGGAAGATAATGTTGGCAACAAAATGGGGAAACGAATGAATGATCAGGGGGATTTAAGAGATCGACCAAATGGAGGTCTTTTGGAGCATCCACATTCTTCTTGATGGTACGGGGAGCGGAGCAACACTCCACGGTTTTAGCGAGCACTTCGAGTATCGATTTGCTTTTAGACGTCCCAAAAAGTGGACTCTGGCGTTGCTTCGTAGCGAACGTTGAGGTGAGGGGTGTTCACTTTCTGTTGTCCTCGATGAAGGCTATCAACGCCGGCGATCACCATTCCGGAGGTCAACAAAGTTCTCTGAACCGGGTACGGACTTTGTCGCTCAATCATTAGATCTTCGATGTGCCTCGCCAGCGGATTAAAGAAGTCTGCCGTGGTTGAACCGTGGCCTGGCATCGGCAGGTACATCTGGCAAGACAACACGCTTCCATCGCCCATCAAGCCGGCATAGTTGAAGTCTCGGATGCCCGTCAAAATCATTGTCGTCCTTAATCCATCGTTGTGCTGGACAAGGTAACCGGTTGAGTTCGGTGCGTTGGCTCTGATCCACTCAATGGAAGGAACATCGGTTGGGAAACCACCTTCTACTGGTAGATTGTGGCTACGAGTGAGTGCGGAAACAATCAGTTTTCGCGTATTGATGCAATCATCCATTGCGAGGCGATTCCAAAGGGTGTCACCCTGTAAGGCTTGGACGCTCTTCACGCCGGCTTCACCACCCCGCCGTCTCTCGGACATGCACTGCGCTGTTTCAAGAGCGTGGATGTCGTAACTATCCACGCCACCGTAAGCAACGCAGACACTTTCTCGCAAATCAGAGCCAAGCGGCATGTCGACCGCTGGCATCCTTCGAGTGACCGGTAGTGAAGAGCCGGCAAGGAACGGAAACTGAAGACGTTCCGAATCCTTGACCATCTCCACGCACTCGTCCCATCGTGTCGAGAGGTGCTTGTCGTTGAACACGGGCACAGACCGGCCGCTGTCTTCAAAAACCTTGACGACGCGTTTGAACCATTCATATCGCGGGTAACGTTTTTGCCCCTTTTCGTTTTTGGGGTAGTCACCGTGTTCCGCAATGATCACAACGCCATCGACTGCGAGTTTCCCAGTGCCCAGTGTCAGTGCATCCTCGATTGTGGGCATTAATTTGAGACTGTGCTTGGCGACGCGATCGCGTCCCAAATCGTCTTCAGGAAATTGATCAAGGTAAACCGATGCAACCTCGATGCGTGGTTTTTGCCAACCATTACCCCATGCATATCCCATCGTATGGCGATCAAGAAAATGCTGCGCATGAGAATGCTTTCGTACCTCTGTGCCAAGAAACGCAATGCGTGGCCGGTTCTTCTTGATGGCCGAATCAGTGGTGTCCGTTTCCTGAGCAGTTGTCTGGGAAGCCAGCCAGTTGCTGCCTGCGGAAAGCGAAAGTCCCAACGCCGAGGCTTGAATGAAACGACGTCGAGACGATTGTTGGGGGCCTGATGTGCGATGCCGCTGCATGTTTGCCTCTATGTTTTTGTCGGTGATCCAACAGATGGAGACACCTTTGGTGGATCGTTTGGTTTCGAGTTCAAGGGGGATGAAAATTAGATTCGTGCGGATCTGACATCTCACCAAGTGGACATTTCTCGCCGAGAGATTTCGGAAATCAGATTCGTCAAACCGTTGGCAAAGGTGTTTAGTAGTACCTCACCCTTCGCTTGGTTGGCTTCCCTAGGCATACCAATGTAGCCCTTTTCAGTGCGGTCTTGTGTCACCCAGGCCCTCTCTGCACGTTCAAAGGAAGGGGCCAAGGGGACATCTGGCAATGAGAGGTACTCGCCAACTTTTTCTTTGGCGATGGCGAGCATCATTGAAGTTTCCCACTCGCAGGCATGTCCCATTTCGCACTGCGCCAACCTGATCTCATTGGCCTGAGAAGCACTGTCGGTAGAAGAAACGTCGCGAGACGTTGCGGTGTTGTCCAATGGCGGTTCCCCCAAGGTCCAGTAGGTGGCAGAGAGAAGCATCAGGTCTTTGCAATCTCGCAGTTTCTGTCTCTGCTCAAACAGTGTTTGACTGATGGGTACGCAGTTACCTCCGTGTCCGTTGACGACCAAGATACGTTTGAAGCCGTGCTTCAGAACGTTGTCAATCAAACCGGAAAGTAGATCCATCCAAACTCTCGGCGGGGCGGACAGGGTGCCACTAAAATCGAGATGGTGATGGGAGTTTCCGAGCCACATCAGTGGTAAGAACAAAGCGTCCTGAGAGCACGACTTCTTGCTTCGTCGTAGGACCTCTTCGAGCAGCATACTATCGGTAGCTAGCGGTAGATGAGACGCGTGCTGTTCGATGGCGGCCACCGGCAAGATCACGGGTGTTCCGCGATCAATTGAATCAACTTGTGGAAAAGTTAAGTCAGTTAGATCCATGATGTTTTACGAATCGGGTTCGAGTGGATGTGGGAGTTTTAAAAGAATGGCTTTGTATCAGGCCAAGATATCGTCAAGAACGCGGCCTCCGACATCTGTCAGGCTTTCGTTTCGACCTTGGTAGAAATAGGTTAAGCGTTCGTGATCCAGACCCATCAAATGCAGAATCGTCGCGTGGAGGTCATGCAGGTGGACACGATCGGTAACCGCTTCGAATCCTAGTTCATCGGTTTCACCGTAGTTCATACCGCCGCGCACCCCGCCTCCCGCGAGCCACATGGAGTAGCCGTAGGGGTTGTGGTTACGCCCCGGAGCGTCTTTCCCTTCGCTGAACGGCATTCGTCCAAACTCGCCACCCCAGATCACCAGCGTTTCCTCCAGGAGGCCACGCTGATGAAGGTCTTCCAGCAGCGCGGCAATGGGTTGATCCACTTCGGCGGCGTGTTGGCCATGGTTCTTTTCAATGCTCTCATGCGCATCCCATGTCTCCTCGAGGTGACCTCCGCCCGAGTAAAGCTGGACGAATCTTACGCCACGCTCCACGAGCCTGCGGGCAATCAGGCAGTTACGACCATACTCGTTTGTGACACCCGAACCGACACCGTAAGCCCGCAAGGTTTCAGCCGATTCCTGAGAGAGATCCACCGCTTCCGGGGCTGCAGATTGCATACGGTACGCCAATTCGTAGCTCTTCATTCTGGAGAGAAGTTTCGCGTCGGTGCCTCGCTGTGCAGCATGGGACTGATTAAGTTTCTGCAGCAGTTCAAATTCTCTTTTCTGTGGCATTCCGCGAATGGACTCGGGCGGGTCAAGGTCAAGGATCGGTTGCCCTTGCGATCGAAAGGGTGTCCCAGCATGACTGGCCGGCATGAATCCACTTGACCAATTCGCCTGCCCGCTGATGGGGCCGCCGCGGTTGTCGAGCATGACGACGTAACCGGGCAGATCCTCGTTTTCGCTCCCCAGTCCATACACCGTCCAACTGCCAAGCGACGGTCGACCGATCTGCGTTTTCCCTGTATTCATCGCAACCAACGCTGATCCATGCGCGTGACTATCGGTGTGGCAAGAATTCAGGACACAAAGCTTGTCCGCATGCTCCCGAATGCGAGGAAAGTAGTCCGATACTAGTAAGCCTGACTCACCACCGGGGCGAAACGCACGCCATTCCGGTGTCAAGTAACCAACCTTTCTGCCACCCGAGTTGATGTAGTTCTTATCCTTGGGAAGCGTCTTGCCAGCATACTTCCTCAACGCAGGCTTGTAATCAAAGGTGTCAACCTGAGACGGTGCGCCGTTCATGGTCAGAAAGATACACGACCTGATCTGTTTTGAACCCGGTCTGCGATTCGCGGCAAGATGTTTGGGTTGGGATTTAGCCTGAGGAGATTCTGGGGTGCTTTCTGTCGGTTCGGACGGAAAGCCAAACGCATTTTCGGAACTCAGCAGATCAAGTAGTGAAAGACCAGCAAAGCCACAACCTGCTTGCCAGATCCATTCTCTGCGGCTTTGCCCACAAGGGAATTGAAATGAATGAGTCATGGTTCACTAATCCAAGTAGATGAATTCGTTGCTGTTAAAGAGAACCCGAGCAAGTGAGGACAGGGCAAGCGTTGCTGCGTCGGCCGGTTCGCTTGCGCTGGTAATCGCGATGCGATATTTTTTGCCAAACGCCTGCTCGACAGCGCTACGCTCCGCACCGGACAGTGCTCGTGGGATCATGATTAATTCAGCGAGCCCACCATGCCAGTATTCGCCGTTGATGTTTCCCTGTTGGCCGATCACCCAAGGCGTGTGGAACTTGCGCTGCGGCAGTCCCGAATTCATCTCCGCGATCTGACGACCCGATTGATAAACTTGAACCGTGGAGGTATCGCTGACCACGGAAATGACGAAAGGTTTGCTGCGGTTCGTGATGCGACCCGCCGATGAAAATGCATCTGAAATGCGAATCGTATCTTGATTCGTCAAGCCAACAAAGAATGATGTTCCGACATTGCTGGACGAGTTCCAGTTGGAAATGATCTCTCGATGTCCCGGGCCACCTTCGTCGCTGAGTACCGCTATTAATGTGCAAAGTGAATCCTCGATGGGTTTGCTTTGCAGTTTGAGGTATCGCTTGTTTCCGTCGAACCAAAGGACTGGGTTGCCGTTCCAGGTTTGATCGCTCACCACTGGCTGATGAATTGAGGTGAATTGCAACGCGTGATTCTCATGTTCGGACTGATCGAGAATGGCGAGGACGCGAGAGGTGTCTGAATCCGTCTTGAGACAGGAGGCACTAAGATGAAGGGTTGTGCTTGAGAGGGTTCGATGAAGTGCTTCAGCGGTGTCTGATCGCGATACACGTTGAGCCACATCGAGGGATTGTTGCCGAACGAATTCAATTGCACCTTCTAGTTCATCCGGTTCAATCTCACGATGCAAGAGAGAACGCCACATGGAGCGAATCTGCAGATCTAGTGGATCCTTGGTTGCTTGGAGCCGTTTGGCGAGAATCTCACTGCGTTCATGAACGAATTGATGGTTCATCAGTGTGAGAGCTTGTGTGGGGACCGTTGTTACATCACGTCGCCCAACCGATTGGTTCGCCTCACAGAGATCAAAGGTTCGCATCATTGGGGGCATGAGCCCTCTTTTGATGAATTGATATAGACTGCGCCGACGTTGCTCACTTGGCGGAGAGGGAGTCCAGACTTTGGATTTTTTTGATAATCCAGCTAGTGCCTGTTCGCTGATTTCGCCGTAAAACCCCGGCCCGCCGAGACGAAGGTCCAACTCTCCGGTAGCGGATAGCATGGCGTCCCTGATTGCCTCGGCGTCGAGTCGTTGTCGATTTGCACGCCAAAGTAAGCGATTGCCAGCATCTTTCTTTGCATAGATCTCGGATTCAGGATGCTCGACGGATTGTCTCCAAGTTGACGATGTGAGAATCAGTCGGTGTAGCGATTTGATGCTTCCATGCTCGCGGATGAGATAAGCAGCAAGCCAATCGAGTAGCTTGGGGTGTGTCGGTTCTTCGCCCTGAAAGCCGAAGTTATTGGATGTGGAAACGATGCCGACACCAAAGTGTTGTTGCCAGACTCGGTTTGCCATGATCCGCCACGTCAATGGATGACTGGGATGCACGATCCATTCAGCCATCTCTCGGCGATAGCCGGAAGTGGATGCCTGCGGACTAGGTTTGTCAATCGACCTGGAAAGTGATGGGACAAACGACGGCGTCCGCATCTCAACCTGCCAAAGCGGTGAGTCGGGGTCGCCATTCTTGAAAACATGCAGGGGCGGTTGTTGGGGGCGTGTGTCGACCCAAGCGAGAAGATCATTCTGCTGAAGTGACGCTGGGTCGGGACCGCCGAGCCACTTCTTGTTTTGGGGGTTAACGGGTCCCGTCCAAAAGATCGAAGCGAATTGATAGTAGTCATCTTGTGAAATGGGGTCAAACTTATGTGAATGGCATCGCGCACATTTTACCGTCAACCCAAGGAATGCCGACGACGTTGTATGGACAAGGTCCTCAAGGCGTTCGTACTGGTACTCATTTGGTTCGTTCGGCTCATCGTTCCATGTGCCGAGTCTGAGGAATCCCGTTGGGGTCAAATCAACCGATTCAGTCTCTGAGTACTGGTCAGCTGCAAGTTGTAGTCGAACAAAGTCGGCGTACGGCATGTCATCGTTAAGAGCATCAACGACCCAGTCCCGATATTTCCAAGCAAATGGCTTTTCCTGGTCTCGTTCATACCCGCTGGTGTCCGCATAACGAACAACGTCTAACCAGTACCTCGCCCATCGTTGACCGTACTCGGGGCGATCGAGTAGTTCATCAACGAGGCTTTCCCACCAATTGGGGCTTTGATCTGCAAGATGTCGACTCTGCTGCTCGGCGGTTGGTGGGAGACCATGTAATGTGTAATAAATTCGTCGTATAAGCTGGGCTCGGTTTGCGGTGGGCGCTGGAGTGAGACCTTCTTTGGTAAGCTTTTGCTGAACCAAGGCATCAATCGGATTGGTCGAACCAAAGGCATTCTCCAGAGACTCATCCGGTTGATAGGCGAGGGGCTGAAGCGACCACCAATCACGCCCCGCGCGTTTCTTATTGGTGCGTTCGAAATAATCCAAGACTCGGTTTTCCGGCCAAGGAAGTCCTTTCTCAATCCACCTCTCCAGCGTTTCGTAATCCGCATCGGGAATCACCTGGGTGGTACCTCGGACCGGCGGCGGCATTTCATGGCTGCGGATTCGTTCCAACAGGTAACTCGACTCTGAAGACTCAAGGTCGATAACTCCGCCGCTTTCACCACCCCGTAGCCAGTCATCCCGGTTACTCAGGTCGAGCCCGCCCGAGGGATCTTCGCTCGTATGACATTCCAAGCACTCACGCACAATCAAAGGGGCGATGCTTGACTCGAAGTATTTAGCGTGACTGACGTCAGAAGCAAGAATTGCATCTTTGACGATGGTTTCGTTCCCACGCGCGATGTGGGAAGCCATCGTTGCAAAGAGCACGCAGCAGACGAGTGACGTGAGCGATTTGAGGATGTTGGGACGAGTCATGGAAGAATAATTTACCCGCCTGACGACTCGGTTTGTGCTTTGATCGATGGGGATTCTGGTGGGCGCATAAAAAAAGCCGCGGTCGCAATCGCTCCCGCGGCTTCGGATAAATCGGTCGGCTCAGTGCTAAACCCAGCTCAGTGCTAAACCCAGCTCAGTGCTCAGCTGCAGCCCATGCTGTTTCCGCAATTGTGGCACAGGTAGCAGTTTCCGTTGCGAACCGTGATGCTTCCGCAGTTATCGCAGCTTGGTGCATCGATTTGGAAGCGAGCGAATTGATCGCTTTGTCCACTCCCTTTGGTTTCACCTTCGGAGGATGGCTCTTTTGCCTTGGTAGAGTCACTGAAGTTTGCCAACAGGGTCGCTCGTTCAGCCAGGGCAACTGCTGCTCCTGCGTCTTCTTTGAGACCAAGCATTACGGTGCTGACCGACTCAGGCTCCGATGCGTCCTTCGGACCCTCTGCCGACTTTGGCAACGCATCAGGACCGCTCATGAAGGTAAGTCCTAACCAGCGAGCGATGTAGTCGACCACACTCTTTGCAATTCGAATTTCCTTGTTGGTCGTGTGACCCATTGGTTCGAAGCGGGTGTGGCTGAACTTGTTGACCAAAACCTCGATCGGAACTCCGTACTGAAGAGCAATCGACAGGGCGGTTCCAAAGCTATCCATGATACCGCCAATGGTCGAGCCTTCTTTTGCCATGGTGATAAAGATCTCACCGGGACGTCCATCGGGGTAAAGTCCAACGCAGAGGTAGCCTTCGTGACCCGCGATGGAGAACTTATGCGTCACGCTTTGACGCGTGTCATGTAGGCGTTCACGACGCGGCTTGTAGACAATCTTTTCCTTCTCAATGGTTTGCGTGATCACTTCGGCTTCCGCCTTCGCGTCATCCTTGTCGTCGCTCTTGGTGTTCAGCGGTTGCGATTGCTTGCTACCGTCGCGATAGATCGCGATTGCCTTGAGCCCAAGTTCCCAGCCCCAAAAGTATGCGTCAGCAATATCCGCAGGGGTGGAGTCATTTGGCATGTTGACGGTCTTACTGATCGCTCCGGAAAGGAACGGTTGTGCGGCAGCCATCATGGTGATGTGTGCTTGCCACGGAATACTGCGGACTCCGTTGGCTGGCTGGAAAGCACAGTCGAATACCGCCAGGTGCTCATCAGCAACATGCGGTGCACCCTCGATGGTGTCCTTTTCGTCGATATATGCGAGGACTTCACCGATTTGGTCTGCGCTGTACCCCAAGTTTTTGAGGCCAAGCTTTACCGTCTGGTTAACGATTTTCAACATCCCGCCACCGGCGAGTTGCTTGTACTTAACCAAAGCGATATCAGGTTCGATACCAGTGGTGTCACAGTCCATCATGAAACTGATGGTTCCGGTTGGTGCTAGAACGGTTGCTTGTGCGTTCCTGAATCCGTACTTTTCGCCAATTGCGAGAACGTCGTCCCAAAGTTGTTGAGCTGCTTCTTTCAGTTCTGCAGGACCATCGTCGGCGATTTCATCGCACGCGTCTCGGTGCATTTGCATCACACCCAACATTGGCTTCTCATTTTCTGAGTAACCATCAAATGGACCTACAACGCTCGCAATTTCAGCACTCGTGCGGTTTGCTTCGCCGTGTAGCAGCGATGTGAGTGAACCGCAAAGTCCACGTGCTGAATCGGAGTCGTACGGCAAGCCACGGCTCATCAG
>JAKMEW010000057.1 GCA_022425745.1 Rubripirellula sp. | reverse complement strand
ATGGTTTGATTTAGCGCTAAATCAAACTTTGTTCGACGTTGATTTTCGAGCAGGTGCCTATGTGACTTTGCCCATGTTTGTCAATCGTTGGGCTCTTGAAGCAGAGATTCGAGACGAAGATCGTGATCGTATTCAGTTTCGACTCACTCGTATGCTTCAACTTGATGCGATGGATATCGATTTTGCGGAGCGTTTGTTGCCGATGATGCGAGAGTTGGGAATGGAGGTAGATGCTAATGAAGTTCTCGATCAGATCATGGATCAGGGGCTCGAACATGCCGCGAGATTTCCTTTTGATGCGATGACTGCGAACAACGTTGCATGGGTCGCAGCTGTCAATCAACAAAGATTGGAAGACGCCTTGATACTCTCCAGAGCGGCGGTTCGAGCTGAGCCGGAGAGTCCCGTCTATCGCGATACGCTCGCGGAGGTTCTGTTCTTACTTGGTCGACCTCAGGAAGCGCTGCAGATTGAAGAGGCTTGTCTGCTAGATGACCCCACGCAATGGCACCTGCATGAACAATGCTTGAAATTTCGTGCCGGCATTGTCGACTAGACGCTAAAAACTTGGCTTGCCTACCTCTTAGAACCTTAGGTGGATGCCGAAGTTTTGGAGTGGGTGATAGTGGGGCTGATAGTGGGGCTGATATCGTGGTGTGCAGTAATTTCTGTAGAGAGGTTGTGACATCCAGATCGTCGTGGTGGAGGGCACCGGAGCGTAATAGGTCGTTGGGGGACGTACGCTTCTTGGCTGCGTGTTGACGGGGCGATTCTGCTTTGCTTGCTGCAGAGCGGTGATTACGTTCTCGCTGATCCCTCGCTGATGTAGTTCGATGATTTCTTTGACTGTTAACGGGGTTGAGATTCCGCGTTGGCTAATTTGATTGATGATCAATTCGTCACTAAGTCCCGCAAGGTGCATCTCAATGACATCCATCGTTGTGACGGTATTGGAAGCTGGCAGCGGGCTCGATGATAAAAGAGAGCCTTGGTTGTTTGACTGCTGAATAATGGCTTGCTGCCGTCTAACCCACTCTTGCTGGTCTTTTGCTTCGCCTAGTAGCCCTCCCGTAACGGCGCCCACCATGCCTCCAATGACAGCGCCCCCACCGGCGTTACCATTGTGATCGCCGATCAATCCACCGGCAATTGCACCGGTTAAGCCACCCACCGTGGCACCTCGCTGCGTATTGTATTGAGCTTCAACAGCATGTGATGTGGCGAGGGAAATCGCAGTCAGGAGAACAGTGAACCGAAACATGAAGACACCTTCAATCAAGTGGAAGGAGAAAAGGACGCCTGTCGGCACATTAGTTTACCGCACACCGGATAACCGAGTGCTTAGTGCATGATGATTACGGGTTTTGAAGCGTTGGAATCAAGGCTGAGTTTGCGAACATTGACAGTTTTACATCGCTTGACGTCGTGGTGGCGCAGCGGTGAAATGCTTGCAACTAAGTTTTTCAAGCCCACGAGGCTAATGTTGCTTCTTTTTACCGACGATGTTGGAGATTGCTTGGATGAAATCCTGCGCGTCGTCAAATTCGCGGTAAACACTGGCAAAACGGATGTAAGCGACTTGGTCGAGGCCGGTTAGGTGTTGCATCACAATGTCACCGACTTGCGCCGAAGTGACTTCGGACTCGTAGTTGTTGTAGATGTCGGTTTCAATATCCTGAACAACTCGTTCGATGGTTGCGCTGGGAATCGAGCGTTTTGAACAGGCTCGCTCAATCCCTCTTCGAATCTTTTCGCGGTCGAGAGGTTCACGCGTTTGGTCACTTTTCACGACCCGAACGCTCAGTTTCTCAATTTTCTCGGTTGTCGCAAAACGTCGCTGACATGAATTGCAGATCCGTTTTCTCCGAACCATATAGCCACCCTCGGCTGCTCTTGTATCGAGCACCCGGTCGTTATCGACATGGCAATAAGGACAACGCATAAGTAATTAATCCGACATTTACAAAACTGCCCGTGTAGTATCCCGTGAATTCGGGATGCTGACAACCGACCCACTCCGCGACTCGCCGGAGGATCAGTAGCCGTTGATGGCTCGGAGGTTATTAAGGGCAGTTGATTTGCCAGTCTGATGGTGTGTCAGCGAAACGGTGTGTCTCGAGCAAAAATTGAGTCTTACCGGGGGCGGAGAGACTGGACCGGTGATACTCTTGGAGTGATCTATGGAGTAGATTATGGGGACAGCCTCAACGATGTGATCGGCTGGCGGGGCACGCATGGTTTGACTTGGGGATGTTTGATTGGATTGATCGATCAACGGAGGTAGTCGTGGCAGATTGGTTCGTGCAGATCAGTGGTACTGGAGATGAGGCTGGACCTTATCGCCCGAGTGAACTGTTGGAACTGGTGAGGAACGGAGAAGTGACACCTGAGTCAATGCTTCGGAAAGACAATTCCAGTTGGTTTGCTGCGGCAGATGTTGGCGGGCTGTTCGAAGCAGCGATGCGTCCCACTATTCGACACTTTTGTCCTAATTGTCAACATGAGATCACCGAACCTCCGGTGACGTGCCCGAAGTGTGACACCAATGTGGTTCGAGCGCAGACCGAGATCATCGAGAACTCGATTGGGTCACCAAGCCCTAAGCAGCAAAGCGATAATACCGCCAGTTCTGTGAAGGATTGGTTGAGCCGAAAGCGGTTGGGACGGCGTTCATCGGGTGACCCTCGCAATCCGCGATAATAACTTCCGGTCGCACAAGTATGGAGCGCACCAGTATCAGTCGCACAAATTCGGTTGTGCAGCGTTCACGCCGTCTGAATGCGATGCTTGCTCTCGGCTTAAGTCACTGCGGTTACCTCACATTCACGTGAGCAGGTGCGATCTAGTATCGGATCTCACCGCCGTAAGAGAAGACGGCGTTGATCAGATCTTCGTAACCTTCCACGCTGTCTCGGCCCATGATTCCGTTATTGAGCTGATCGTATGCGGTGCCAATACCGCTTAGGTACCACAGTTCGGTTCCGCATTTGAGTGAGAACTTCGGACTCACTTGATAGCGAAGCCCGACGCCAAGCTCGAACTGACCTGCCGCTTCAACGCTTCGGTCGTTAACACCCGCAGCCCACTCGTTGTCATTGATCACTGCGAGGTCTAGATCCATGAAGTTGGCATAGATGCCTGCGCGCCCCCGGAAGTCGACGTAGGTCTTCTTAAGAATGGGATAGGTGAGATCCATTCCAATTTGGAACCCGATCAGGCGGTTGTCGATATCACTGTAGATGGAACCAGATTCGGTATCGTTTTCACTGTATAAGCTGTATTGTTCCTCAAAATCAATGTAGCGAATGCCGCAAAGCATCTTTGCAACTTCCCACCCTACATACGTCTTGTTCAGCTCTGCGCTCCAATAGCGTGCATCGTAATTAACGGTCTGGATGAACGCATCATTGAAAGAACTGATGTCGGCCGCAGACACAGGAGCAATGGGTTCAAGATTAGACTGAATTCTGAAGATTGGCGCTTCCAATCCGCCATTACTGTTCCAGTTGATAATGCCGGTGAATGTACCTTCCCAACCTTGAACGCAATTCGGCACGCGTCCAACGGTGATACGTGTTCCCATTTCCATTTCGAACCCACTAAGACCATATCTCGAGCTGATCGTAGCGGTGTCGTCGTTGTCTCGATCGACGTGAATAGCTTCGGCAACACCATAGAAATAACTGTCGCAGTGAATGCAACCATACGCACCACCTGGGCTGCCGCACGATGTGCAGGCACGTTTGAGTTTTTCTCGCATGGAGCCACCACGTGTTGGTTCGCATGAGTTGCAGCTGACTTGTTCGATCAGAGGGCTTAGTGAGTTGGTTTCAATAAAAGCTTGTTCGAATCGACTTGCAGATGGACTGTCGATCGCATTTGCCTGCTTAACAATCGACGTCTGTGGAGAAGCACTGCTCGTCGGAGAAACGCTGGACTTTTGAGTGCTCAGATATTGATCTGCTGGAACCACGCGATAGTTCTGTTGGCCCATCGAAACCACTTGATCATTCACCACCGTTGGGCCGGTTGCAGCCGGATTGGTGTAAGACTGTGCGGTTAGGTCCGTTATGGAAAGCAGGGTCAGGGCACACCCTAAGGCGGTTTTGATCATTTTGTTTATGCCATTCCTAAACGATTGACTTTCAAAATCACGCTGGATGATCGGCGATTGAGTTTTCATGTTCAAACCTCGTTAAGAATGATGGCCGGGGTATGGCGGCCGCATCAGAAAGTAATGTTTTATGTTTTGTCTATAACGTTCTGTCTGTTCACCTGCTGGCGAGCATTAATCGACGGTCAATCGATCTTGGACAGTAACAAGGCAAGTATTACGAACCATTCGGATGATTTTTTCTGCATCTTCCTGGCTGCGGCAACGACCGCTCACAATGAGTTCGGCACCTTGGTGAGAGATGGCGATGTTTGAATGAGGAAACGCGTTTCGGATGGCTTCATGAAGCATCTGCGTCGTGCGTCCGCCACTGGCGACAGATGGATCAACGTTTTCAACATGTACCTTGAAAATACGCATTCGGACGGGTTGATCTTGCGCTTCTGTTTTTGCCCAGACCATTAATTCAGTGATGCCGCTGCCAGCGGCGATCAATTTGATTCGATTGGGACCAACTACCACGACTTGGCAAATGCTTGTGTCAACAACTCGAATGTCCTGAAGTTCCCCCGCGACCGTTAGGGATCTGACCTGTGCTCGCTTCATGTAAAGTGGCACACGCTTCACCTGAGGTGCAAACGTTCTCGGTCCTGATCTAAAGGAATCACTTAGGGAATCGGTGTTGGGGACAGTGTTGTCAAAATCTGCTCCGACGGTCATGGCAGGGCTGATTTGAATTTGCCGGTCAAGATTCTCAGGAGTCGCGAGACCCCGGTTTTGAAGTTTGACAGGCACTGCGCTGATCGCCACGGGTGCGACACGGTGCGTTGCGGCGGTAGCTTGCGAATCGCGGGTGCTCGGCTTTTCGACGAGCTGATCCGTCGTAGTGACTGGCATCGGAAGTTGTCTTGGACTCTCACCACGTGACTCAGTGGATTTAGGAGCCGAAAGCACAGGAGAACGAGTAACTTGAGCGGTTTCCAAATGATCCGAACGGATCAGTGAATTGGGTTTCTTTGTCGGTGCATCAAGCGGCTCGGGAAACGCTAGTGGATTCGCGTCGCTTACTGCAGCGTCAACCAGATTGGGTTGGTCGGCTGCATTCCAGTCTTCGACATTTTCCTCTTCGCCGTTGATCGTCGCTGAATCTTGATGTGGAGCCTGAACCTCGGGTAGGTTCGCGACAACCAATGGCTCTTGTTCAGCAGAATCAGCACTCTGTGAAGAATCCTGGTTATTCGTTTGTGCCGCTTCGAGGCTTGATGCTTCGATTGGTGCCGGGTTTGGGATTTTGACCTGTTGGTTGGCGAGCAGCCAACTAAGTGACCACGGTTGAGGTAGGCCAACGATCGCGTCTCGAGTTTTAGCGTGTGGGCGTTCTAAATCCTTAACGGTGGATAGATCCTTAACGGTGGATAGATGTTGTTGTTCGGCTGGAACGATTGGGTCTTCGATGGTCGGGGAAATTGACTCGGTCGAAACTGTCTGTTCCGCGATTGAAACCGCTGAATTCTGGATGTCCTGTGATACGGATATGTTAGGTGAATCAGCTTGAGTTTCCGGTAAAGTAATTTCTGGAACCGGGGTGGCGAGAGCAACCGCGTTATCAAGGCTCGGGTTCGATTCGGATGCGGTATCAGCTACAGAAATGCTATCGCGTTCTACTTCATGCACGTCGGCGACGACAGGCTCTTTTGGCTCCGCTTCTGCATCTGGTTGATCATTGATGGCAGCTTCGGCAAGTAGAGCCTCCTCGGCGACTGCTCCGTCATGATTTTCGTCCTTCCCTTCATCGGACGCCAAAGCAGCGGGCTCTTCGGTCTCTGAATCAGCGATCGGACTTGGTAGTTCCGGCAAACCAGTTGCTGTATTGCCAGGTGCTGTATTGCTACGTGCCTCAGTGTTTGGCGTTGAGGAGATCTTGGGGACCTGCGTCAGTGTGATGGCAGGTCGCTGGAGGGTTACAGGAGATGCGGTTAATTCTGGCTCCGCATCCAATGGTTGCTGCTCAACTCGTTCGCTGCCCTCAACCAAAGATTCGGCTGCGGGTGGTGCCACGGCAAGAATGTTGTCGGGTTCTTCGGGCTCAGACGGCAAGCCTTCTACTGCCGAATGCTGTTGGCCACGATCACTTAATGAAAAGTTAATGCTATTTCCGGCTGGGGACGCATCCAAGCTTTGTGACTGATCTACCTCGGGTGTCTCGGAAGCAGAGGCCTGATCGGTCAAGGAGAACCGAATCGGTTCTTGCTTTGCCTGGTCCAGTGATTTGCTGGAGCTTGCTATTTCCGAGACTTCTTCAGCAGAAGCTGGCAGCGGTAAGACTTTTTGTATTTTTGGCGACGCACCTACAAGACTTGCAGGTGACTTAGTGCTAATCGGCGTCGAAACGAGGGAGGCCTGCAGATCGGTTGATTGTCGCTGCGTTGTGGACGGAGTATCGAGTTCTCTTGTTTCGGAGGTGCCCAAGTCTGGTGTGTTGACAACTTGGCCAATGATTTTCTCGGGAGCAGGGTTACTAGAGTTACTAACTGATTGCTCGTCACCTCGGACGCGGTCCGCAAAAGAAACTTCATCGGTGTCATTCGCTACCTGCGAATTGCTCGCAAAGATCGGTTCAGCGAGGCGGCGTGCAGGCGTTGGTGCAATCTCAACTCTTATGACGGGTGCAGATAGATCCGATGGGGTAACCAGTTTGACTTTTTGCTCCCCGTTTCTGCCGTCGTTGCTTTGCTCCTGTGCCGATGCGCCACGAATAAAATCGGCTAACCCTGAGGTTAGGCGAACGTTGGATGCGGATGGTGGCGAAGATTCCAGGAAAGGGTGTGCCCGATCGTTCTGCTGCTGACTGGATAGAAGCGGTAATGGAGGATGCTCAAGCGTTTTAGCGCCATTCGGCTGCTCGACGGGATCATCTCCCTGTCGGATTTTTAACGGCTCAACTCGCTGAACGATTGGAGGTTGTTGAACTGAGTCCGAAAATTCGGCTGCCAGTTCGTTGTGGTCAGCCACCGCCGTCGACGTGCAAAGAATGACAGCGAGCATAGCTGCTCGTCGTGTTTCCTTGCAAAATCGCCGTTTTCGTTTCTCTCGCATGCCGCGTCCTAGCGTCTGAGCGATTGAGGTTGGCACCACCGTGGAACACCAACACACACCATCAGCGCATTACTGCCGACGGTCTCATGCTAGGACTATCGGTTCCTGATTGAACCGACATTAACGATTTTGGCGATTCCAACATCTGCGCCAGTCATGCCGAGCAGCCCGGTTCGCTGCTTTGCTAGCAACCGCTCGTG
This sequence comes from Rubripirellula sp., assembly GCA_022425745.1. Taxonomy (GTDB): domain Bacteria; phylum Planctomycetota; class Planctomycetia; order Pirellulales; family Pirellulaceae; genus Rubripirellula. Next base: position 8,445 of record JAKMEW010000057.1, on the reverse strand, counting down.
AGAGCGTTAGGAAAAGACTAGGACGAGGTTGACCAGTTCCAGTGGTCTCTCTGCCCGTTCGCTGGTTCAGCAAATTTGAGGAATTGGATTGTTAGACAACCAACTTTGGCTAGCGATTCCTTGATGGAAAATCTGCATGGGGGGTAAATTGGTGGGATTAACGCATCTCGATCAATGAGCGTTGGCGAGATGCTTCCATGGCGATGATGGCGGCGGTGACCGAGACATTCAAACTGTCTGTTTTCCCATTCATTGGAATGCGAATCCCGCGGATGGGTCCCGAAGAGGATTGTTGCCAGCGTTCTTTCAGGCCATCAGCCTCGTTCCCGAGAATGATTGCCGTGGGTTTCGTCAGTTCAGTTTTCCAGAGGACGTCTGATGATTCAACTCGTGCTGCGAACGGTTGGATTTTTTGTTTCTCCATGAAAGCAGTGATTTCCTGCTCAGTTCCAACCGCGGATGGAACATGAAAAATGGCACCTTGACTGTTCCTGACCGCATTTGGATTGAATCGGTCGGTGCAGTCACAAAGGAGGATTGCGTCCACGCCCGCTGCGTCGGCCGAGCGAAAAACAGCACCAATGTTTCCTGGTTTCTCGATGCGATCGAGGATCAAAAGCAACGGGTTTTTTGAGAGTTTTAAGCCGTAGAGATCCGCTTGAGGTTCCTTGAACTCAGCCACGACACCACGCGAGGATTGACCAAAGGAAATTTTGCTCAGCACTGCATCGGTCACCAAGGTTAATCCGTTGGCCTTTGTCGCTTGCTGCAGAATCCGCCGTTGACCTGCGTTCCCAGATGTCTGTGATTTGCTGAATTCTTCGGAGGATAAATATAGCCCAACGAGTTCTAATCCAGCTTGCAATGCGTGCGCGGACTCGCGCCATCCGTCTACTAACACGCTCTTTGCCTGTCGACGTGTCCGATTATCACGTAGTTTGGCAAGGCGACGAACCTTGGGATTGGAATGGCTTCGAATAACGGGGGGTAAGGAGTCGGTCATAAACTTGAAAAAAATCTACAGATTGAAAATCCAGCCATAGCGTAGGCAAATGTTGTGACGATTGTGTGAAGGTGAAAGATTGTTTTGTCTTGTGCAAATTCACTCAGCACAACCAGTTTTGTAGCGGATCGACTGGTGTTCGCTATTAGTTTTGTAGGCGGATCATTTGAAAGAGCAGTTCCATGGGCGGAGCAATCCAATGCAGGGCGGTTGATAATCGCCGCGATCAAAAAGCGTTTCTGCAGCTTGAGAAGAATCTCTATCGAGATGATCCCAATTGGGTTCCACCGATCTGGCAGGTTCGCAAAGAGCTTGTTGGCTTCAAGCCTCACCCCTTCTATGATGATGCAGAGTGTCGAGCATTTCTAGTGGAAGAAGCTGGTCAAGTTGTCGGTCGCGTGGTGGCCATCATCAATCATGGTCACAACCGACTCTATAAAGAAAAACGTGGGTTCTTTGGTTTTTTTGAGTGTGAAAATCGCCCAGAGGCATGCCGTGCTCTGCTTGCAGAAGCTTGTGCATGGTTAGCATCCAAAGGAATGACCGATGTCAGGGGCCCCGTTCACCCCAGTTTGAATTATGAGGCCGGCTTGTTGGTGGATGGTTTCGATACGCCTCCGACATTCATGATTCCGTACAACCTGCCCTATTACGAGCAACTCTTGGTCGATTTCGGGTTTGAAAAAACCCAAGATCTCTACAGTTACCGTGCCTCGGTCGATTTGCTCGATACATTGGATCCGAAGCTTCAGTTTGTTATTGATGAGGCGACCAAGCGATTCAACGTCACCTGCCGCCCGATCAGCAAATCTAACTTCAAAGAGGATGTACGAGTCTTTCTCGAGATATACAACCAATCGCTCCAGCAGACTTGGGGCTATGTGCCGATGAGTGTCGCTGAAATTGACCATCAGGCCAAAGGATTGCAATTCTTGATTGTTCCCAAGTTGACCAGCATTGCGGAAATTGATGGCCGCCCCGTGGGTGCTGGTTTCGGACTGCTCGATTTCAACCCAGTTATCAAGAAAATCGGCGGCAATCTATTCCCATTTGGTTGGATTCACCTTTTGACCAGCAAGAAAAAGCTCGATTGTGTTCGAATCATCAGCACCAATGTCATTCCTGAGTACCAGAAATGGGGACTGGGCCTCGTTACACTCTCGCTTTTAACCCCAGAAGTATTGAAGCACGGGATTAAGGTCGGCGAGTTTTCATGGGTCTTGGAAAGCAACCGGTTATCGAGAGGCACGATTGAACGCGGAGGCGTCGATCGCAGCAAGGTTCATCGCCTTTATGATCGATCCCTCGCTGACTAGCGGGCAGACGAGCAAATATCGGGATGGATTCTGTCGCAACTCGCGGTGTGATGTGGATGGCCGCTTTTCCGTGTTTCGACAAATTTTGAGAAAATTTTGACTGGGTATTCCCGCTTCGTGTGTCGAATCATAATCTGGAGGAAGTCCGTCTCTTTATTGGTCCCCCTCGAGAACCCATGCCTCAAAGCAATGCTGTCATTACCGGAATGGGTATCGTTTCCGCGATCGGTATCGGATGCGATGACTTCTTTGAGTCTCTTCTGCGAAAAAAATCCGCCGTCACCTCATTATTGAATCGTGTTGATGATCGTTGTGAGTATGACGGTGAGCCTGAGCCAGCGGGTCTCTGGGTTGGAGCTCCCATTTTAGACTTTGATGCAAAGCAGTTCGTCAAGCCACGCAAGGCGATGAAGGTCATGTGTCGTGAGATACAAACCGCATTCGCTTCGTCATTGATGGCTGTGGAGGCAGCGGGGCTGGACAGCTTCATTCCAGCGACTGCCGAGAGCGTCCTCCGCCCCAGCGACTTCGGTACGGTTTTTGGGAGCGAGATTTTCTATGGATCGCCGCTTGAGCTATCTGATTCGATTCGTCCTTGCATCCAGGAAAATGGCGAGATTGACACGAGCCACTTCGGCGATGCTGCGATGAAGCAGATCATGCCGTTGTGGATGCTCAAGTACCTTCCCAATATGCCCGCTTGCCATGTAGGCATCTATTTGAATTCGCATGGCCCGAACAACTCCATCGTTCTTGGTGATGTATCTGGGCCATCAGCCATGATCGAAGCGGCATCGTGCGTGGATCGAGGGATCGCCAAAGTGGTTGTGACCGGCGGCAGTGGAACACGTATCGGTACGACCCGTTTGAATTTCCGAGCCGATTACCCGATGGCCGAAGCTTTTGATCCGGTAGAGAATTCATCGCGTCCTCATGATCCGACTTCGACGGGAGTGGTCGGAGGTGAGGGAGCGGCTGCACTAATCATTGAATCGGAAGAATTCGCGAAGCAGCGTGGCGCTACCCCGTTTGTTAGGCTGGTCTCTTACGCATCCCGCTTCGTCGGAGCTGCTGGGATGAAAACGCCAATGCGTTGCAAGGAAACCTCCGACACTGGGATGCGGAGTTCATCCAAGGCAATTCAGTTAGCAATTGAGACGGCACTGGCTGATGCTGGGATCACTGAAACGGATCTCGGGCTCGTTGTTGGTCATGGAACGGGAGACCCAGTAGCCGATGCAGCGGAGCGAGTCGCTATGCAAGCAACGGTTCCCTCCGTTCCAACCCTCGCCACGGTTGCATCAATTGGGCATACCGGTGCTGGTTGTGGTTCAATCGACCTCGTTGCTGGTGCTTTGGCGTTGCATCGAGGTACGGTTCCACCTACCCGTTACGACTCAAGGCTATCACCCGAGGTTAGGTACAACGACACTCCGAGTCGACTCGAAGGTGATTATGTCCTCTGTATCTGTCATAACACCGAGGGCAACGCGACGGCAATCGTTCTGGGGCGTCCCTGACATCACGCCGATCAGATGATCAATCAATCTGAATGACGATTTTTCCCGTGAGTTGGGCGGTTTGGTGCAGTGTCGCATCTTCTTGCAGACGGTGCGCTTCGCTCATTTGATCCATTGCGAAAGTCGCTCCGATGTTGGATTTGAGTTTGCCGTTTGCCATCCAAGTGTTGATGTCAGTTGCACATATTTTCATCTCTTCTGGAGATGCCTTGAACATGACGAATCCACTGAGAGTGCATTCTTTGACATAGAAGGGGCCGACGGGGAACGTGGGCAGTGCATCGCGACCGGCCATCAAGATCATTCTGCCGCGTTCTGCTAGGGCGTCGATGGCGAGATTGAAATCTGGTTCTCGGCGAGTCTCCCAAAACAGATTAACCCCCTCGGGAACCTCCTGTTTTAGTCGCTCTGCGATGGACTCACGCTGATACGGAATCACAACTTCAGCACCAAGTGCTCGCACCTGTTCACATTTTTCATCAGAGCCAGCGGTGCTGATCACCCGCGCGCCGGAAGCGACTGCCATTTGCACCACCATCGATCCAACTCCGCCGCTACCACCAATCACCATCACGGTCTCACCGGGTTTAAGTTTTCCTTCCCTGAAAAGACCTAGGTGTGCGGTAACTCCCACCAACGCATTTGCCGCTGCATCCTCAAAACTACTTTCCGATGGAATCGGAAAACACCAGTGAGCTGCAACGCTGATTTTTTCAGCAGTGGTTCCTTGAACTCCAAGGAGTCCTTGATTGGTACACCAAACTCGGTCGCCGACGCTGAAATCCGAGACCTCGCTTCCGACTTCTTCGACGATGCCTGCTGCGTCGCATCCTAAGAAGTAGGGCTTCGGGAGTTCAAAGGCTACGGCTCCGCTTCGGACATAGGTGTCGATAGGATTCACGGAAGTGGCATGAACACGAATGAGCAATTCGTTGGAGCCACAGGTTGGTTCTGCAACCTCCCCAACTCGAATGGTATCAGGTGAACCAGTTTGCTCAATGTAAGCGGCCTTCATGGCTGTCTTATGGGAATGGGGTTTCGCGGGAAAGTTCGCCCAGAATTTCTTTGGGCGGGAGAAGGTCAATTACATCGCGTTCCCGTGATGGGGTCGCAATGTATCGTTCTAGGTAAGTGGACTCTTCTCGCCGTCGCATTGGAAAGTGTCGGCGTATCGCTTCTTCGCTCCACGCACGAAGCGTGATGGTCTCTAGCAACGCATCACCATGTGTGATGAGATCGAGGATCTCAAGTGTTTCATCTGGGATCACAAGTTTGAGAGTGGATAGTTCACTATTGGTAATTGGTGCTGGGCGTTCTCCACCGCCAGTCCAAAAGGAGCGGCGACGACTTGAATTGTTACTGCTACCGGCACCAGAGTTTCGCTGCGAACCACTGAAAACCATCGCCGCAATGGTTCCAAAGTAAGGGTCATCACCTTCTGGAAATCTTTCCCGCATTCGCTCCAGGTGCCTAGCGGTGGTCTCCGCTCCGCGCTCCACACGATGCCTTACGATCTGTTGCAACGCAAAGTAGATCAACTCCGTTGACTGCTCATTGAGTTTCAATGTGGATCTTTGTGAGATTGCAATTTGTGTTTCTTCAATCGCTTGATCAATGGCATTCTTGCGAGCGATGGGATCACCCGATTCAATCGACTCTCGGAGTTCGCTTGTCAGGCTTTGGGACCAGACCGCATAGATTTGCATCGTGTTGAGGAGCATTTCTGAATCGGGCTGCGAATTGACTGCCGCAGCAGTGCGACGAACCGCAACCTGGTCTTCTTGGCTCAGAGCGTTAAAGCGATCCCAACGTAGATTTAGTTGACGGAGTTTTTCGATTGGTAATTGCTGCACGATCCCTTCGCGTTCACCAAGTGCTGTTTCACTAACCACATTCGGGTTGTCGGGTACAAATTCCCCAATTTCTTTTCCTGCTGAAACCATCGACGACCAGTTGGTGGACGAAGAGAGTATTCGCATCAATTCTATATCGCGTCCCCGAAGATACGCATCAAGATTTTCAGCGATGGCAAGGTCATCGAGTTCTCTTTGGTATCGATAGCTTTTTGAGAGGCTTGAAACACCGAACGCTCCGCCGACCCCCATCACAGATGCGAGTAAAATGATTAGGGGCCATTTGATTCCTCGTAGCGTCCACGACTTCGGCGAACTTGTCTTTTCAAGATCCGCAACAACCATCTCGAGGGTGGACTCTACCAGCTTCAAACTCGGTGCCGAATCTGGTAGGTCGTCGAGTAATTCCCAACCCGACTGCAAATTTTGCAGTCGCTCGCGCAGGATATCATTTTCGACTAAACGGTTTTCGAGCGCAGACTCATTGTCACGTGAAAGCTCACCGTCCAAGTAGGCGACAAGCAATTCGTCGTCTGGATCGATTGGAGAATCATCTGAGATCGCAGAGATGCTCATGATGTTTGACCTCCCTGTTGTTGATCACCAATTTCCGGGTTGTCATGTTCTGAATCCGCATCGCTTGAAAAATCCACTTCGTTGGGGATGATTCCAGATTCGATGTAGGACTGCAGGAGCTCTTTCAGATTGACTCTCGCCCGACTTAGCAGCGACTTGACGGCCTTGGTGGTCAGCCCCATCGTTTCTGCTATTTCCACGTAGCTCATGTTTTCAAATCGTGAGAGCATCAACGCCATTCTTTGACGCTCGCTCAACGCTTCAACTGCCGCTCGAACCACTTCTGCTCTCTCTGCATGTTCCGCAATCCTTGTGGGAATCATTCCACTTGCATCAAGAGCGGTTGCGGCCAGCAACTGTGGTCCACTCGGGGCGTCATCGGAACGCGGCGCGTCCACCTCACTAACCTCGTGTCGTCGACCGAGAGATCGAGCTGCGTTACGAGCGACATTCCCCGCAATGGTGAAGAGCCAAGTTGAGAACTTTGCGCCCGCTTCATACGTCTTCCTGGCGCGGAAGACTCTCATAAAGGTTTCTTGGGCCAAGTCTTCAGCCATGTCTCTTCTCGGTCCGATTGTATGCATCAATCGAACCAGGCGGGCTTCATATCGCTTCATCAGTTCGGCAAATGCGCCTGCGTCATCATCGCGAACGCGCAGCATCAAGCGAACATCCGGATCGGACTGCTGATACCGCAAAGCCGTGGATTCACTGACAGCCAATGGTGTGATCGCCGGAGAGGTGTTGATGAAGGGGAATGCACCGGAAATGTCGAATCATGACGACTCAAGTCTTTCCAACCGCTCTTAAGTCTAATGATTTGTAACCTCAGCGAGGAGGTGAAGTTTCGTCAGTTCACCGACGCGAGCAAGAAATCATTAAACCACGCTTTCCCGACATACTCGCTCATGACAGAATTTCCTGAATCACTGAGCCATAGTCGCGTTCTAGACGCTGCTGACCCGGGTAGTGAAGACGCTGAGGGTGCAGGCCAAGTTGGTGCATGATTGTGGCGTGCACATCGGTCACGTAGTGCGGTGAATCTGCAGCGTGAAAACCGATTTCATCCGTCGATCCGTGCGCTACACCTCCGCGTATACCGCCGCCTGCCATCCAGACGCTGAATCCGTAGGGGTGGTGGTCGCGACCGTCAGATCCTTGTGATCCAGGAGTGCGTCCGAATTCGGTCGCAAAAACAACAATCGTCTCGTCTAGCATCCCTCTCCGCTTCAGGTCCGTCAGTAAGCCCGCTATCGGGCGATCAACCTGCATCGCAAGTTCAGCATGTTTCTTTTTTAAGCCCGAGTGTTGATCCCATGCGCCTGCGGCGCCATCACCATGCATGATTTGAATGAAACGTACACCTTTTTCCACGAATCTTCGTGCGGCTAAGAGTTGCTCTCCAAACGCACGAGTCTCTGGCTGATCAAGACCGTACAGTTTGTGAGTGGACTCCGTCTCAGTGTCAAAGCGAATGATTTCAGGTACCGCCGTTTGCATGCGATAGGCCAGTTCATAAGATTTGATTCTGGCCGCGAGGTTCTGGTCGTCGGGGGATTGCTTACCGCTGATTCGATTGAGTCGGTTAATCAACTCAAATTCTGCTCGCTGAGATTCCGCATCAAGGTCGCCTTGAGGCTTTGCGTAGCTCAGTGGTTCTTTTGGATCCACTTTAAGTTGCACTGAATCGTAGGCAGGTCCGAGATAGTGACCGTCTCTCTTGTCAAAGAATCGGGGTCCCATGCAGATGAATTGCGGTAAATTCTCATTGAGAGTCCCGAGACCATAATTGACCCATGCACCAATGGTTGGAACCCGAGGGTCGAGCATGTGACGTCCAGAGTGGAATTGGACCTGAGCGCCGTGGTTGTCGTCGGTGGTCCACATCGAGCGAATGATGGATAGGTCATCCACCTTGGATCCAATGTGTGGAAACCAGTCGCTCACTTCGATCCCACTCTGGCCATACTTTTTGAAACCGATTTGAAGCGGGTAGAGTTTGTTGCGTTGTTGACCATTTGCGTCATTGACCACAACAACCCGCACCCGTTTGAGTTTCTCAGAGGTTTGAACCTGCGAGAACGGAGTTTCTGAGATCGTTTGCCCGGCGTATTGATTTAATGCCGGTTTGGGGTCAAAGCTTTCCATGTGACTCACGCCACCCCTCATGAAAAGCC
>JAKMEW010000538.1 GCA_022425745.1 Rubripirellula sp. | reverse complement strand
CTGTTGCCGCCATCAACATGCTCACTTCAACTTGGCGAGGTACTTGTCTGGGTCGGCGAGCAGCTTGTCTTTGCAGCCGTCGCAGCAAATCCACACTGACTTGCCGTTCACATCGACCTTTTCAGGGGCTCCCATCGTTCCAAGCATCTCGCCGCTGACGGGGCACATGTGTTGGGCCATGGCGGACTTGTGATCTTCCGGCGATAGCTCTTTCAAGCCCGCCATCATCTTGGCCATTGGCGAATCGGAATCTGCGGTGGCGTGGTCGCCGTGATCGTGATCGGCGTGGTCGCCATGGTCATGGTCTGCGTGGTCCTCGGCCGTGTCGCTGGCGGGAGTCGCGGGTGGCGTCACAGGATCGGATTCGGGCGAGTTGCAGCCGAAAATGCCGAGAATGAGCAACCCGCCGAGTAGGAACGGGATGAATTTCGTGAGTCGCATGGGGTTTTGCCTACGCGGATGAGGAGGGCGAATTTTTCGATTGACGTGCATTTGGATACTTGGGCGGTCGCTTTCTTCACGCGATGCGGAAAGAATTCTGCTAATTCACTGAAATGCGTGAAGAAACACGTACTTCGGGCATCAAAAACACATCAGCAGAAGCGTCTCCCAGAGAATGAGTGGGTTATGTCAACCAACGATTGCAAAACGGTGCAGCCATATCTGTCGGCTTATCACGACGGCGAGCTTGCGGCTGGACAGGCGGCAACGGTGGCGCAACACGTTGAGTCATGCGAATCGTGTGCGGCAGAGCTGAGTTCGTTCAGTTCAATCGGGTCGAATTTCGCTCAAACGCCCATCCCAGCAAAACCGTCTAATCTGTGGCAGCGAATTGAGCGTGAATTGCCGACGGCCGTTGAGCCGGTGACACTGTCGCGACGGTTTAGCGTTTGGATTCGCGAGTCGCCGTATGGCGCGGGGCTGGTGTCGATGGCCGCGTCCGTTTTGGTTCTATTGGGTGCAGGTCTGTGGTACGGCGGCGGCAACAATCACAACATGGCCAGCAGTGGTGCGATGGCGACGCACGGCACCGATGGACATTCGCCTGATGGTGAGATGTCAGCCGAACACATGGTCGAGTTCGCTGGCGTGATGGACGAATACTTGCAGAAGCTGCCCAGCGATCCAGACGCAGCGGAACGAATGCTGCTTACCAAGTACGACGGTGAGAAAGTCGACGCGGACGGAGCAGTGAAGTTGGTCGGCTATCGACCGATCGTCTCGGGCGGATTGCCAGAGGGTTATTCGTTGGCATCAACCAGCGTCTTGAAGATGCCTTGTTGCACGTGCGTAAAAGCGGTGTGCAAACGCAACGACGGTTCGACGTTGGTTCTATTTGAACACGACGACGAAGAGACGGCTTGGTTTGGCGATCGCCGCCAGAGCATGGCAACGTGCGGCGACAAAGATTGCTGTCTCGTCGATCTCGATTCCAGCATCGCGGCAACTTGGAAGCAAGGTACTCGAAGCGTCACCGCCGTCGGCGTTCGCGACCAAGAGGAAGTGGCGAAGCTGGTGACCTGGTTAGACAAATCCTAAAGCGAACTCATGAACGAATTCTTCAAACAACACCGCGGGAAACTCTGGATTGCACAAGCGGTGGCGTTTGTGCTGCTCGGTGTCTTCGTCGCTTCGTGGTTTGGCGGTGGCTCGGATGAGCCGAAAGTGTCCTCGAGTTCCGATACGTCGAATTCGGAGGCCATGCAAAGTATACCGTCGATTTGGACTTGCTCGATGCATCCGCAAATCCGTCGCGATGGTCCGGGCAGTTGTCCGATCTGTGGGATGGACTTGGTTCCGGTCAGAGAATCGGCCGACGGTGTTCGCACCGTTTCGATCAGCTCTGAGATCAAGAGCCTAATGAACGTTCAGGTCAGCCCCGTGCGTCGGCAATACGTGACGGCCGATGTTCGGATGGTGGGCAAGATCGAGTACGACGAAACACGACTTGCCCACATCACGGCTTGGGTTCCCGGCAGGCTCGAACGCATGTTCGTTGACTATACGGGCGTCGAAGTCAACAAGGGCGACCACATGGTGCAAATCTACAGCGAGGCACTCTACACCGCACAGGAAGAGTTGCTTGCCGCCACTCGGCGGGACCGGCCGCAAAGCTCATCGCGTTTCATCGAACCACTCGATCTTGCCGAATCCGCTCGCGAGAAGTTGCGGTTGCTGGGGCTGACACCCGAGCAAATCCAAACGATCGAACAGCGAGGCAAGTCATCCGAAACCGTGACGATCTATTCGCCCGTCGGTGGCG
>JAKMEW010000496.1 GCA_022425745.1 Rubripirellula sp. | reverse complement strand
GCCCCGTTGCCACAGCATTCGCACCTGACGATAAATTTCCGACGCATCGTCGAGTAGGGGACGGCTTTACTGATGAAGATGCTAGTTTTACTAATGAAAATGCCAGTGCATTTTTAACAAACTACTGCAGTGATTGTCATGTTGGCGATTCAGATGCGGATGCGACAGCATACTTCGAGCTGTTGTTGGACGAGCGGGGTCTTGCGAAACTGGATTCATTGAAGCGAACGAACGACAGCGCTGAGGTGTCGAGTCAGCCCAGTCGTGAAAAAGATGCGAGTCATCTGCGTTGGGGCCGAGTCTTGGAGGTGATAGAGGGGCAGGAGATGCCACCCTTGGATGCCGAGCAGCCAAGCGGTGAAGAATCAGCAAAGATGATTTCGTGGATCGATCACCAGCTTCGATCGCAGTTGACTCTTGGGGGGACGCCGCCGCGTAGGCTGAGTCGAGAGGAATATCGAGGGACGATCGAGGCGGTATTCGGTATCAAGAATTTTCAACTGCCGCCCGGTTTTCCCGTGGATCGATCCAAGCACGGGTTCAACAACCTAGGCGAGGGGCTGATCTTATCACCAACCTTGCTGGAGGCGTACGCGGACGGAGCGACATTGGTTGCTGACCAAATCTTTCCGGCACCTCCTGAGCTCCCTGAACTCTCCCAAAATTTGGTCAGGCCGAAGGATTTAGTGATCAGTTATTCCTCTGCTCGGGTCGTTGGTGATGCATTGCGACTTGGGATGAAATGCGACCCGATTCAGAGAAGTTGCACGTGGCCGAGTCGATTTGAAGCAAGGGCTACCGGCGAATACGAGATCACCCTGCGGTTGTCGACCTTCCAGACTACCGATTTCTCGGAGCCAATGTTGGTCAAGGTTTTCGCTAGGGATGTCTCGAGCGCGGATAGTGTTTCTCATAGGTCGTTGCGGCTTCTACAAGAGATCAAGGTGACGAACCAGTCACCCGAGGATTTTCGGTTCAATGCGGCTTTGCACGAAGGTCAGACGGTCGTGCTCCATTGGGCCAATGCGCCACTGGACAGCGATCGGAATGATAAAGAAGAATTGCGAAGTTTTTTTGAGGCAAAGCAAAGAGCAAATCCAAACTACCTTGCTGCTTGGCACGCAATGCTTGACGGTGAGCAAGGGCAAGGTTTTCGAGGTGGGATCGGTTGGGAGCGTGTCAAGAAACTTCTTGAAGATCCTGAGCTTCCGACGATAACGGATCAGCAGGCGGAGGCAGTGCTGAAGAAGGTCGTTGGTAATCCAGTCCTATACGCGGAGACGGTTGTTTTTGACGTGTTTGAAAATGGGCCCGCCCTAGAGATACACCGTCTTGAAGTGAAAGGACCAACGCGGCTGACTGAGGGGCCGCGAGAGCAGGAAGCGATGCGGCTGCAGCAACGACTGTTCGGGAACGCATCTAGTGAACGGGAGGATCTTGAGCAATTTTTAAGGCGAGTGTTTCGTCGGCCAGTGGACCAGAAAACAATCGATCGCTGGCAATCAATTTATGACCAGCATCTTGGTGAAGGATTCTCCAAAGAGGAAGCGATGCATCTTGTGATTCGAAACGCATTGATCTCCCCTCGATTTCTTTACCGCTGTTTAGGTGGTGATAAGTTGGATTGCTACGATCTGGCAACGCGATTGTCCTATTTTTTGACCATGCGACCGCCAGATGAGAAGCTCAGCAAAAAGACGATTCACTTAGACGATCAAGCCACTCTGCGCGATGAAGCTAAGCGATTGATTCCAACCTCGCCGAATGCTGCTTGGGTTAGAAGTTTTACCGAGCAGTGGCTTGATACTCAGAAGCTTGCTGACATCATGCCTGACCGAGAATTTCGGTTTAGCCGACTTGATCAGAAAAACGTAAAGCTGGAAGTCGAGCATTTCTTTGCTGACATGTTGCGTGAGAATCGTCCATTGCAGGATTTCATCGACCCAGATTTCACTTACACGTCGCCACGAGTTGCCAAGAGCGTCTATCAAGTGCAAACCGCCTTCGACAAGAAAAAAGCGAATGACTTGTTACGGATTTCGCTACCTAAGGGTGGTCGATTTGGCGGCGTGTTGGGTTTTTCGGCCGTGATGTTGGCAACTTCAAATGGTGTCGACACTGAGCCTGTGACTCGAGGCGTGTGGGTGCTTGAGAAGTTGTTGGGGCAGAACGTTCCACCGCCTCCAAATTCGGTGCCGCCCATAACGCCTGACACGAGGGGAGCAAAATCGCCGCGCGATCTATTGGCAATGCACACCGGTGAAAAGACCTGTGCACGATGTCACCGTAGGATCGATCCGTTTGGATTCGTTCTTGAAAGTTTTGATCCAGTTGGGCATTGGAGAGAAAGCTGGCCTGATACGCCAGGTCAACTCGATCCGAGCGTGACTCTGCTTGATGGCACAGTGATCAAAGATGTCCGAGGCTTGAAACGCTGGATGCTAGAACACCTTTCTGTTTTTGGCACCAGTTTGGGTGCGCATTTAATGGTGTACGCTACGGGTAGACCGATGAATTATCTCGAAACAAAAGAGATAGAAAAGTTGGTTGATCAGAATCTTGCTGCCGGCGAAGGGTTTCGCGACTTGTTGATTGATCTGATTGCAAGTCCGGTTTTCGTTGCCAAGTAATTGCTGACGTTGTCAACTTTTAAGCAACTTCGCAATCAGCCTCTGCCGCACCAGGGTTGCTGATCATGTCCGGATATTAAAACTGGGATGCTAAGCTGCTCTACGCTGTGAGTGAAGGAGAAATGATCAAGCAGTATCTCAGCTTTAATCTATTTAGGCTTGCGACTAAGCACTCGGTTGAAGTCGTCAATTCTGATTGGTTTGGATAAGTAATCGTCCATCCCAACTTGAAGGCATTTTTTGCGGTCTGCAATCATTGCACCCGCTGTGGCGGCGATAATCTTTACATGGCTGCCGTCGGCAGACTCCATCTCGCGAATTTTCCTTGTCGCCTCTAATCCATCGAGGTTCGGCATCTGAATATCCATGAGAATGACATCAGGCTTGTTGTCCCGCCAACGTGCAATTGCATCCTCACCATCGACCGCAATGAATACCTTGTGACCTAATTTCTTGAGAAGGTGAGAAACAAGAATGCGATTTGATGCAACATCATCTGCTACCAGCACTGCTAAGGCATGCTCGCTGTTCTCGTCATTGTCGGCTTCCAGCGATGGTGTTGGTTCAGCAACCGGTGGTTGAGTCGTGCTAGCTTCTGCTTGGGAGGAGTCGGGGGAATCAAGTTTTCCCTGAGTCGTTCGAGCTAGTTCTGAAATCTTCAGCGGTTTGATCAAGACTTGATCCACATCAGGCATTTTGCGGATCAGGTTTTGTTTCGTTGCATCTGAGAGGGTGCCAACGATGGTGACTTCTGTTTGTATCGAGCTTTTGATTTTCTCGTTGAGTCCACTTCGATCCTCGTTGGAGAGATGGCCTAGGTCCATCAAGATGAGTGTTCGACTGATGTTAGGATCGCTTCCGGTCATCTCGCTTAGAGCATCTTTAAGTGATGCGTATCCAGTGCTCGGTAGATTCCAGCGTTCAAGCGTCTCTTGCAACAGCTCTCGCTGCTTCTGGTGTGGCTCGATTACCACAACATGATCATATGCGGGTATCTCTTGTGTAGGGGCTGCCGCGTCGAGTGATTCAGTTTTGCCGAAGGTCCACTCAAAGTGGAATGTGGTTCCGACATTCACAGCGCTCTCGACCCAGATTCTTCCCCCAGCGGTTTCGAGAATTCCCGAACACACTGCGAGCCCGAGTCCGGTTCCACCGTGTTTGCGGGTGTTGGAATTGTCGGCTTGCTCGAAAGGTTCAAAGATGAGTTTTAGTTGTTGTTCGTCGATGCCTTGTCCCGTATCCGATATCTGAAAATGCAGCGTTGTCGAATTGTGGTCGGATGAAGC
>JAKMEW010000494.1 GCA_022425745.1 Rubripirellula sp. | reverse complement strand
GATCAGACTTTGCACCTCAGGTAGCCATTGTTCGGGTTTAGCGAGGTTTTTCCCAAGTAAGTCACATCGAATCGAAAGATCTTTTGTTCGCTGTGTCAGGTCGCGACGAGAAGAGTCGTCGATGATGATGCCATCGGGAGGAAGTTGTTTGTAAATTTGGGCATAGCTAGTTTGCTCGATCGAGCAATGCAAACAGGCATAGAGAAAAAGAAACATTAGGGCGAGTGAGCGTGACAACTTGGCAATCTCCTAGACTGGAACAATATCTCCCCATCATACGCTTTCACATCAGGTTTGGCGGTCATGGTTAGCAAAAAGCACTCGCGGAATCTGATCGTCGTTCTTGGCGATCAGTTGAACCACGATTCAGCCGCATTCGACGGGTTCGATACCGATCTGGACGTGGTTTGGATGGCGGAGTCGGCTGAGGAAGCCACGCATGTCTGGAATCATCAGTATCGACTCGTCGCGTTCTTTTCTCCGATGCGGCACTTTCGGGACGAGATGAAGGGAAGCGGAAAAAAGGTTCTCTACCATCAGCTCTCTCCAGATTCTTCTGAAGATCAGGGAGTTTCCCTGAGCGACCTTCTTGAGGTGGCTTTGAGAGAACGCTCTTTCGAAACGGTGATTATGGTTCATCCCGGTGATCACCGTGTGCGGGAGGGTTTACACCAGTGCGTTCAGAGAATGGGTGTGGCTCTCGATGAACGTGAGGATCGCACCTTCTTCTGTTCCCTTGATCGATTTAACCGATGGGCTGATGGACGAAAATCATTCATCTTGGAGCAGTTTTATCGTGTCATGCGTAAAGAGCATCAAGTTCTAATGCGCGATGAAAAAAAACCTGTTGGGGATGCTTGGAATTTCGACAAAGAGAACCGAGGCAAGTTTGGTAAGGCCGGGCCTGGTGGAATCTCCCAACCGCCAAAGTTTAAACCGGATCGGATCACCAAAGAGGTCATCGCGATGGTGTCTTCTAGGTTCGCGGGTCATCCAGGATCAATAGATCAGTTCGACTTACCCGTCAATCGTAAGCAAGCGCTCGAGATGCTTGAGGATTTTGTTGTCCATCGCTTGCCCTTATTTGGTACTTACCAAGATGCGATGTGGGCTAATGAGCGGTTTCTTTACCACTCTCGATTGTCGCACGCTATGAATCTGAAGCTTTTATCTGCTCGGGAAGTTGTGGACGCAGCTGTAGAACGATTCGAGTCTGGTCAGTCGCCGATCAATTCCGTTGAGGGTTTTGTGCGTCAGATCCTCGGCTGGCGTGAATATGTCCGAGGGATTTATTGGACGCAGATGCCTCGGTACGCAAAATTAAACGCGTTGTCGTGTGAAGAAAGCCAGCAGGTCCCCGATTTCTTTTGGGATGGAAAGACAAAGATGGCATGTGTTGCTGACGCAATGCGTTTACTGTTGGATACAGCGTATGCGCACCACATTCAGCGTTTGATGGTCTTGGGGTTATACGCTCAATTGCTTGGTGTCCACCCACAACATTTTAATGACTGGCATCTTGCAATGTATGCCGATGCGATTGACTGGGTTTCGCTTCCCAACACGCTTGGTATGAGTCAGCACGCTGACGGGGGCATTATGGCAACCAAGCCTTACTGTGCGAGCGGTTCATACATTGATCGAATGGGGAATTTCTGCAAGGGATGTTTGTATGAACCCAAAAAAGCAACCGGGGAGAACGCTTGCCCAATGACGACGCTCTACTGGGATTTTTTAATTAGGCACCGCGAGCGTTTTCGTGATAACCATCGCATGGTAATGCAATATAAAAATCTGGATCGAAAAGATCCCGATGAGATCACGAAAATCACGGAAAGGGCGTCACGAATAAGGAGCGGTGCACTGATTGTGTGATCGAGATGCAATTCTTGAAACCAGCTTACAAGCTTAGCATGCTTTGGTTTTAAGAAGATGCTACTCTTCTTCGTCGGTGCCGCTTTCCTCTGCACTGAACTTCTTTACTTGTTGCACCAATTCAGGTTCGATGATCAATGCACTATCGCATTCGGCATCGAGAAGAATGCCGTAATGTTCTGGGAGGTAATCCAAGAGAGCTTCGCCCTCAATGATGATCCCACCGATCTCCTCGTCAGGGGAAATCGAATCGCTTGATTCGTCGACAAACTGTTTTGCGACTTCATTCGAGGAGAACACCATCAACGCCTCCATCCCGTCGATGTCAGCGATGAACGCTCCCTCGTGTCCCCCTTGATCCTCTTGTGCGGTACTAAGCAGGATGAATTCATTATTTTTGATAAGGGAATGAATCTCACTCAAGTCGCGTTCTGCAACGGCTTCGTGGATCAACTCATTGAGGCTGCTCATGCTTTTTTCCAAGCTTTGGTATCATCGAGAAAGAGATTCTGATTGCTGGGAAGTATAGTGAATTAGTCGAATGTTAATCAGAACTCGCCCGTTGAAAAAGTAACTTTGGGCAAAGAATGTATTGATGGATCGAGGTTCAAATGAGGCACGTCTGGCCTAGAATCTTGCTTAAGATGGCAATGAAGTAATCAGATAAAGCAGTGCCAAAAAAGCCTTACTTGCCGCTTGAATCCTGATGGTGCTATTTTGGTCTGCTGCGTCCGGATCATTCGATCGCTGATCCATCAAAAACGAATTTCATAAAGAGACATTCTCTAGTGACTGAGTCAAATGCAATCACATTGTCGACCCAAGTGCAGTATCTGCAGGGGGTAGGTCCGGCGCGTGCTAAAAGACTCGAGAAGCTTGGTATTCACACCGCTCAGCAGTTGCTGTTTTTTTTTCCACGTGACTACGAATTCCCAGCCCCGAGTTGTTCGATTGATCAGATTCAGGATGGGGTCATTTGTTCGCTGGTTGGGCGAGTTGAAGATGTCGATCTGATTACTCGGTCGCCCGGTAAATCAATTTGCACCGCCATCATTGCCAATGACTCTGGTGCGGTGAAACTGCTGTTTTTCAACCAGCCATTTCGCGCTGAGCAACTCATGCTTGACCAGCAGGTGCAGGTTTCCGGAACTCCCAAGCTTAATGGACTGCAAGTAGAGTTTACACACCCCAAGGTGGTGATGCTTTCTCCAGATGAAGAGACGCCAGAGCCCGAAATCTTGCCAACTTATCCTTTGACTGAGGGCGTGAAGCAAACGGATATGAGGCGAATGACTCGGCTCGTTATTGATGGCCTATCTGAGGAATTGAAGGAGGTCATGCCCGGTGATCTACGGCGACGATCCGCGGAGGTCTTAGGTGTCCAAGGTATCGATGTCAATGATGAGTTGTTTGAAATCAACAGGTCGATACGTGGGCTGCACTTTCCCAAGGATGAGCGTGATTTGCGTTATTCACAAGCACGCCTGATATTTCAGGAGTGTTTTGTTTTGCAATTAGCGTTGGCAATTCGGCAAAAACGATTGTCAGTTGAACGAAAGGCACCCCTACTCGCTTCAAGTTCCATGATCCATGCGAGGATTCAAAATCGTTTTCCGTTTCCCCTAACAGCAGATCAAACACGCGTCATACAAGAAATTCGAGAAGACGTATCAAATCCCTACCCGATGAATCGATTGTTGCAAGGTGATGTGGGGAGCGGCAAAACGGTCGTGGCAATCTACGCGATGTTGCTTGCCGTTGCGAATCAACATCAGGCTGTCCTGATGGCTCCAACGGAGGTCTTGGCGCGACAGCATTTCCGAACACTCAGTTCATTTCTTAGTGGGACGAAAGTGCGAGTCGGTATTCTTAGTGGTTCTTTGTCTGCAAGTGAACGCAGGCGTACGCTTTCGGAAACTCAAAGCGGTGAAATCCATCTTTTGGTCGGGACACAGGCTTTACTTCATGCTGGTGTCCAGTTTCATCGCCTGGGGCTGTGTGTCGTTGATGAACAGCACAAATTTGGTGTTGCTCAACGCGAGCTATTGAGGCGAGGTGGGCAAGATCCTCACTATTTAGTGATGTCGGCGACCCCTATTCCACGCTCAATAGCAATGACTTTATTTGGTGATACGGACCTAAGCACACTCAGAGAAACCCCACCGGGACGTGGTGTGGTTCACACCTATCTTTCTCACGCGGGCTGGAAAGATCGATGGTGGAAATTTGTACGCGAGCGTCTTGATGAAGGTCGCCAAGTTTACGTTGTTGCCCCAATGATTGATGGATCGGAGGCAGTAGAGCAGGAGCCTGCAGCTGAGCATGAGGTGCGTGAAGACGTTTCTTCGGTCGAATCCGTCTTTGAAGACCTGTGTAACGGCTTATTAGCAGATTATCGGATTGGATTACTACATGGCCGGATGGATCAGGATTGCAAGCAGCGAGTGATGGAAGAGTTTCAATCAGGCAGATTGCAGGTCTTGGTCTCTACCACAGTGATTGAAGTTGGAATCGATGTTAGTAACGCAACCGTCATGACGATTCTAGGAGCACAGAAATTCGGTTTGGCCCAACTCCATCAACTACGTGGCCGTGTGTCACGTGGTGTGCATGATGGTCACGTTTGTATTTTCACAGACGGAGATACTGATCCGGAAAGTCATGAACGGCTAAAAGTGTTTTCCGAGACAAACGATGGATTTGAGTTGGCTGAGGCCGATTTTCGTTTGCGCGGACCAGGTGACTTGTTTGGCAAAAGCCAAAGTGGACTGCCGCCACTGCGGATCGCTAATTTACACCGAGATCATGACGTGATGGTTGCTGCTCGGAAGTTAGCCAAGGAAAGTGTTGCCACGGAGGAATTTTTTGCTTCTGATCAGTGGCATGAACTTCGAGCTCAAGTACTGCGGCGTTATGGTGCACGACTAGACTTGGGCGATCTCGCATAATCACCAGATTAGGTTGGAATTAGATAACCGCGTGCAATTCTCCATCGACGAGCTCTTTTCTCTGTTGGAGTGATTCTGCAAGCGTCTGGCTGTGCGTTACCGCAATTAGAATCGCGCCATGTTGCTTAGGCAGTTCGGTCAACACTTCCGTCACCTGATCAGCTGTTTTTCGGTCGAGATTTCCAGTTGGTTCGTCCGCCAGAATCAAGGAAGGATTCATTAGTAGGGCACGCGCAATTGCCACTCGTTCGCGTTCACCGCCGGATAGTTGCTTCGGTAGATGCGAGAATCGATCCGATAACCCGACTGAATCGAGAAGGGATTTTGCTCGATCGTAATGATCCGTCGTTGGTTTGCCATGAGCCAAGCATGGAATGAGAACGTTCTCGATCACATTCAAATGAGGAAGGAGATGGTGATCCTGAAAGATAAAACCAATGTGGGCGTTGCGGAACTTCGACAACTCAAGTTCTTCAAGCTCAAATGGGTCAATGTTATCAATTTGTATCTTGCCGGCATCGGGGCGATCCAAGGTACCCAAAAGATGAAGGAGGGTGCTTTTTCCAGTGCCACTCGGTCCTACGATTGCTAGGGAATCGCCTGACGTTAGGGAGTGCGATACGTCGCGAAGTACATCAATTAAGTGATCAACTGATTGATAGGATTTTGTTAATCCTGAAACTTCAAGCTGTCCGCTTTTGCTAACGTTCATATTCATGAAATCAATTCAATGGGTGTGTCTGGCACAAGGCAAGTGTAGCGATTCCGTAGAATGAATATTCAACGTCCGCGGTTTCATCCAAAGCAAAGCCAAAAAATCCACCAGTTGGACTTTGCATTGATAATGCGTAGCGGCCAATAGCACTTAGGTCGATGGTATCGACAGCATCGAGATCGAATAAAGTCAGAAGTCCAGTAAAAGTGCTAAGCAGATCTGCAAACGGGATTCGAGTGTTCGCTGTTAGCCCACCTTCATCGCATTGCATATCGCTGAGAAAGTCGATGGTGTCACGTTGAGTCTGAGGTTCTAACTGCCCGAGAGCTTTGAGCGTGCCAATCGCTGCCGCAGTCGGGTTCACACCAGCTCGCTTGGCCGCTCGTATTTCTAGGTAGCCACCTTCGGGATGTTTCTGGCTATCCAGAAATGCCAAAATCCCATCTTCATCCGGGATCGGAAGTTCGATTAATTGGTAGCACAGGACGGTGAGAAACGTTTGGTAAGTGCTACCTGCTTTGCCTTCAGGAGTTTTGGCGTATCCACCATCGCTAGTGCGAAGGCTTTCAAGTAACAAAGCAACCTTATTCCGCCAACCATCTTCTGGGTCGCTCTCTTCGTCAGGCAAAACCACTTCACCCACCGACATTTCACAAATCGCAGCGCCGAAAATGAGCGAAATCATGTCGATAATCGATTCGCGATTCTGGAGACGATCACGAAGGAAATGCCCTGCCTCCTTAGCAATCTCCGAATCAAGACTGGCCATCACCCACAAAGCTCGCAGAGCGAAGGCGGTGTAATATGGATCGCAATCACCTTCCCGCCCTGAGAAACCACCATCGCTGGCTTGCTGGGATCGCAACCAATCTGTGTGAGTTTGAATCAGAGATTGATCCAGGTTCGCAGCGCCTAAAGCGAGTCGAACCGTTAACTCATGAAGGTATGGCGCGCTCACGAGGCGCCCTGTGGGTTGAAGTATTGCGGTTCGTTACCCTCTTTCCACTTGATGTTGCAACCAAGAGAAGGCCGCTGAGATGCTGGAGCATCTTTGCCTGCGAGAATAGCATCAATTGCTGAGCGAAGGTCTTCTCCGGTAACGGGGATGCCACTGTTCGGTCTGCTGCTGTCGAGTTGACCTCGGTAGGCAAGTTCTTGGTTGGAGTCGAACAGATAAAAATCAGGCGTGCATGCGGCGCGATAGGCTTGAGCAACACTTTGGTCTTCATCGTAAAGGTAAGCAAAAGAATAACCTCGCTCTTCCTTTTCTTTTGCCATCGCTTCGGGGGAGTCGTCCGGATAGTTGTTGGCATCATTGCTACTGATGCCGATTACGCCCACACCCTTGTCTGCGTAGTCGTCTGCAAGTCGCTTGAGTTCATCAGCAACATGTTTTACGTAGGGACAATGGTTGCACATGAAAATTACTAATAGTGCTTTAGATCCCGAGTAGTCCGACAGGCTGACCGGTCCGCCCTCGGTGCTGGGTAGCGTGAAATCGGGTGCTTTTGTTCCCAATGGCAACATAGTGCTTTCGGTGCGAACCATCGAAATCCTCAGTCAATCAAATGCGTGTTGAAGCTTATCTATACGGAGAACTCGGCCGCCCGATGCGGTCGAATTGCGAGATCTCATTGACCAACCACTCATGGAGTCGCTGGTGGCTTGCTGAACTTTAGGTTGCTTTCGCTTCAAGCAACCTTTTTACGATGATTGGTTTTTGAAGTGGTCAAGTAAGCGACCTGGGCTTCCCATCGCATGATACCCGCCATCAACGTGCAGGATCTCACCTGAAACTCCTTCGCTTGCATCGCTGAGAAGAAAGGCACCTGTGCGACCGACTTCTTCATGGCTGACGTTGCGTCCCAGTGGCGCCATGTGCTGATAGAGTGTCAACATATCTTCAACTCCCGCAGCGCGACCCGCCAGCGTGCGGATGGGGCCAGCTGATAATGCGTTGACTCGAACACCTTGCGGCCCCATGTCAAATGCGAGGTATCGAACGGTTGCTTCAAGAGCTGCTTTACAAATACCCATGACGTTATAGCCGGGAACACATTTTTCGCCACCGAAGTAGGTCATGGTGGCGACCGCGCCACCCGGTTTCAGGATTGGCTTTGCGGCGGCGGTGCAGGCGAGCAATGTGTAAACACTCACATCCATCGCTAGTTTGAAACCAGCACGACTGGTGTGCACCGTGTCTCGGGAAAGATCATCTCGATCAGCAAAGGCGATTGAGTGAAGAAGGAAGTCAATTTGGCCAAATGTTTCTGCGGTGTGGTCCATCACCTTCTGGATGTCCTCGTCATTTTGGGCATCCATGGGAATCAAAAATTTCGCGTTCTCATACTTGTCAGTGAGCTGCGCGACACGACGTCGATTCCGCTTGCGTTCATCATCTTCACGATCTGGTAGATGGGTGAATCCACATTCGCCACCAGCCTCCATGATCTGCTTGGCGATCGCCCAAGCGATGGAGTGATCGTTGGCTACGCCTAAAATGAGACCCTTTTTCCCCTCAAATTGCATCTTTTCTCAGTCCTGAAATGTATGACAAAAGTTCGCTTGGTGCCTCTCGGGACGATGAGGCTTGCGTCTGATATACCGAAGTCCTACCGGATTCTGTGGTTTGCTGTCCACCGGGGGGACCTCACCGCATCATTCTAGCGATACGATGGTACTTATTGTTAGCCGTGATCAGTTGCGGTTATTCCCAGCGTATTGCAGGTGTTTTTTAGTGTGGAAAGAGTTTTGGACTCCAACAATCAATCCAGTCGCGGTGTTTCAGGAGGGGGCGATTTAGCCGAATATCTCCTGCTGGCGATGGAAAAATCAACAACGCTGGATGATTGGCTTTCAAGGGTCATTCCACTTTTCTGCCGAGAATTAAACCTCGATCTAATTGGTTTGGTTCAGCAAAGCCACGGACGTTGGCTGATGCAGGCTTGGAACCAAGAGGCGGTCGCGGTAACAGATCGCTCTTTTCCAGAAAATCTGGTTGCACAGTCCCTCGATGAGGGGAAGGCAGAGTTAGACGCTGCTTGGTTTGTCTATCCGGTGCGTCCAACACGACATGAAGATGTAACCTTCGCCCCAACAGACGAGCGGTCTGAACAGTCCTTTTTTGGAGCGGCAGCAGTCGTTTTTCATCAAGCGGAAACTGGATGGCACCAGGAATCTGAGCAGGTGAAGAGAGTTGAGGATGCGGCGCAGTGCCTCTCCCTAGCGTGGCTTCAGCAGGTGCGAGTCGAACAGGCGATGCAGCGCACGGGGCAACTGAGTGCGGTTTTGGAGGCTGCGGCTCAATGGCAGCGACATGACGAGGATCAGTCATTGCTCGAGGCGATTGCTTCTTCGGCAACAGAGATTTTGAATTGTGAGCGCGCCAGTATTTTTCTTTGGGATCGTAGGCGAAAGAAACTGGTAGGTCGCCCTGCTCTTGGTGTCCCCGGGGGTGTTCTTGAGGTTGATGATTCTGTTGGGGTGGTTGGAGAAGTCTTACAGAGTGAATCTCCAAGGATCTGGAACCAAGATCGCGATGAAGAATCACGAGTGAATCGAAAGGTGGACCAAACCCTTGAATTCGAAACACACTCATTGGTCGCGGTTCCGATGTTTGATCAAAAGCATCGTCTTCTGGGAGTGTTTGAAGCAATCAACCATTCCGATTCCGCTTTTGGTCAATCCCATGTGTCGGTGCTGCGAGATTTGGCGAAGCATGCGGCGGTCGCTATCAAGACGCAGCGAGTCCAGCACGCGTTGACCGCAACACGAGATCGGCTGGTGAGCGATGCAGCGGCAAGTTCACCGCTGATCGGCTCTCATTCAACGATTCTGACTCTAAAGGAAACCGCTAAGAAAGTTGCCTGCACCGACCTTGGAGTTTTGATTCGTGGAGGTAACGGAACCGGTAAAGAAGTACTGGCCCGTACAATTCATTTCGAAAGTAATCGCCGAGCGGGGCCTTTTATCGCAGTGAACTGCGCTGCCTTGGTTGAGACCTTGCTTGAGAGTGAATTGTTTGGACACGAGAAAGGTTCATTCACTGATGCTCAGGCAACTCGCGTCGGTAAATTCGAATTGGCAGATCAGGGAACGCTTTTCCTTGATGAAGTCGGTGACATGAGCCCGGGCGGGCAAGCGAAGTTGCTTCGAGTCTTGGAGGAGAAAGTCGTGGTGCGCGTCGGCGGTTCCCAGACAATCCCCGTTGATGTCCGTGTGATTTCGGCAACGAATCAACCATTGGAGGAGCTGATTCAGAAGAAGCTGTTTCGTGAGGATCTTTTTTTCCGGCTCAACGTTGTGCATCTCACTCTCCCCGAACTTACTGATCGAGGTGATGATGTGCTTGTTTTAGCAGAACACTTTCTTGAGCAATTCTGTTCTCAAATTGGAAGATCCGTTCCCGCCTTGCTTCCGGCTGCACGGCGAGCACTGCTGTCCTACACGTGGCCGGGGAATATACGAGAACTGAGAAATACAATTGAACGGGTCGCCTACCTTTGCACCAACGATCTGGTAGACGTCGACGACCTGATGATTAGTCCATCCACTCTGGAGCATCTCTCGAAACCTGTTGTCATGACGGGGACTCTAAATGAAGCGACGAGAGAATTTCAGATCGAGCATATCCAACGAGCCATTGAGTTGTGTAACGGAAGCATGACAGAGGCAGCCAAGCTGCTCGGATTGCATCGTTCCAATCTCTATCGAAAAATGAATCAACTTGGCATGGAGTCCGCAGAAGAGGAGTAGTTTGGTGATTCCATTCAACGAATGTTGAATCCCTAGCAGCACCATTTTCGAAGAATCTGGCAAAAACTCTGGCTTCCCATCTCGATTTGTTCTAACGCAATCCATTCATCGGTGGTGTGCGCTTGTGCGATATCACCTGGCCCGTAGACCACTCGCTCTTTCAAAGCGTGTAGCTCGCCGCCATCCGTGCCATAGCAAACGGTTCTCGGGGTACTCCCAGTTAATTCGGAAAGCTCACGAATTCCCTTGGTGTCAGGGGAGATCCACATCGGAGGGCCTTGTCCACACTGTTCCACTTTCAAGCCGAGCTCGCTTGCGCAGGAATAGAGTTCGGAAATCAGATCCGAACCATCAATTTCGGGCATCGGACGCAACGACAGCCATGCAGTCGAGAGATCTGGAGTGATGTTGATTGCGGTGCAGCCGTCATTACATCCGAAGTTCCAAGAAAGCGTCGGTGGATCGAATCGATCGTCGTGGTAGTTGGATTCCGACTCCGTTCTTTCATTGATTTCCAGTAGTTTCTGTAGCAGGGGTACCATCTTCCGATTGGCATTGATCCCATGTTTGGTGCTACTGTGAGCTGCTTTGCCGATACTCGTTATTTTGAAGCCAATGATTCCTTTGTGCGCGTGAACCACATTCAGGTTTGTTGGTTCACCTATCAAGCCGAGAGGTTGTTGCGAAATAATCTCTTGGTAGCCAGGTGATTCTGCGACGAGTTGTTTCGCCCCAATGAAACCCACTTCCTCATCGGCAGTGCAGACGATCCAGAGTGGTTGACGTTGGTCTGTGTGATCCACTTCTGCGGCTGCTGCCATCATGGCTGCCAGACTTCCCTTCATGTCGCAGGAGCCGCGACCGTAAATCCGATTGTCCACGAGCTTTGGGCAAAAAGGATCATCACCGGGACCATTCCAGCCTCGCGTCGGTACTACATCGGTGTGACAAAAGTAAGCCACTCCGTTTAGGTCACTGGCGAGGGATTCTGATCCTGACACCAGATTGTTCGTCTTACTGATTGGTTCACGCTTTGCCAAGACGTTGGTTTTTTCGATGCCAGCCTGATCCAAATAGCTGGTTTGCTCTATGGTGAAGCCGAGCGTTTCTAGTCGTTCACTGACCCAATCCGAAATCGCTCGATTGCTGCGCGAGCTGACAGAATCAAAGGTGATTAACTGCTTGAGCGACTCGATTGAGGATTCGAACGGTGTCATTGATAAGTGCGTTGAGATAGGTGAGGTACCGCATTGAACTCGAGAAACATCGCTGCCGTGTGAGGCGGCACATCGCCGTGTCACTGACTTGTGATTAGCGACGAGAGAGTCGCACCGACGTTTTCTTTATCGGTACCGTCTAGGTCATCTTGGATTTCCTTGATCCAGTCCAACGCTTGTGTTTGTAGGCCTGGATTCGTGGTTGGGGCAATGGCTTGATAAACGGACTTTGCTGCGGTGCTGAACGTGTCACCGGACACTTCAAAGCTCGCAAGTTTGTGGGCGAGAGGCCACGGTAACTGGTCGATACTGTACTCACGCTGCATTTTATTAAACATCACCGTGAGGTTGCTGGGGCTTTTCTCAACAATGATGACACGCAAGCTATCCGAGACCTCGAAGTCGTTCCCTACGTTCAGGTTGGTGATGGAATCAACAATTGCTGTTCTATAGAAGAGAGCCAAGTCAATGACTTGAAAGAGATCATCCGCCTGCCTCTTTTGATCGTCTGACATCGGCTGGTCAAGCATCTTGATCGCGACAGAATTCATTTGGTTCCAATCGGCATCAAGAATTGCTGACTTCGCGATTTGGAGTGTTTGCTCTGCTTTTTGCAGGACATCTTCACTCAGGG
>JAKMEW010000479.1 GCA_022425745.1 Rubripirellula sp. | reverse complement strand
GATCCACAGAGCGAACGATCAGGTCTCGATTCTCGTTAGCCCCTTCCTGATAGGGCAAGAAACTAAGAACCTCAGATTCGGGCGGCAATCGATCCACGTAGATACTTTCACGGAAATCACGAAAGACAGCTTCTCCACCATCAGTACGATGACGGAAAACTCGTGCCTCAATGAAGTGCATCCCTTCATCCAACTTGGATAGATCGATGGTTTGACTAAACTGTCCCGTCCCCGCCTCACCGTTGATCCCCGAAGCACCCACAAGCGGACTGGAGACATCCTGAAAAAACTCAAACCCGTAGGTAACGTTCCCGGGGGTCACATGATCAACCGTCCCATTCCCATTCAAATCGAGCCCACCGTCAAGCCGCAGCAACGCTTGGTCACCACCTGCAGCGAGATCAACCTCGGTTCCATCGCCGGGCAGATAGACTTCTTGCGTACTCAGGCTAATCGTCAACTCATCAGCGGTGACCACATGCACGTCCGACAGACGAGTCACGCCGTTGGAATAATCATTGGCATCGGGAACACCGCCCGGCAAAACAGAAGAGACTTCACTTAATTCGATACCCAGTGGTGATTCTGGAGTCGCCAGACCATAAATCACGTATCCCGAACCATGCCAATGACCATCGGCGTTTTGATTCCGTGGCACCCGCAAAGTGACGGTTTGATTTTCTGAAACCTCCAAAACTTCAGGTAAATCATCATACGGATCGACAAGCAAACTTGATGCATTGCCGGTCAACTCAACCAATTTGGTTCCCGGCGAAAACGCCACCTGCACGGTACGCTCATCGAAGCCACCGTCACCTCGATTGGACAATCCTACCAACGCCGATCGATCCCTCTCAAAAACATAAATGCCCTCGCTGTCGATCCAACGCTCATAGAAATCCCCGCGTCCATGAGATTGCCGAATGGCGAGGAGTTTCTGCAGGGTCTCACCGTAGAGTCCCCCTAACGCATCACTCCTTCCGTCCTTCGGAAAATCTCGTTCCGCTCCAAATTCCTTCCCGTTGAAATACACCACAGTATTGCCTGGGTACATCAACGCCATTGCGTGGGCAACGTTACCAAGGCTAGTGGGTCCGTACTCGTCATGACTACGCACAAACAAAACACCTGCCGAACCGTTGTGCAGGTCGTCATCAGCTAGATCGAGCAGCGAATCACGCACGTTGTACCAAGCATTGGCAGTGCCCGGCGACGATAGGTTATTACGCATCGCGAAGAACGCAGAGAAGTCCAATGCATCACGATTAGCTCCAATTCTTCCAGGATCTGCAGGATCGATATTCTTCTTGACGTAAGACAGGAGCGTAGGCTTATCGCCAGTAAAAACTTCACTGTAACTAAAGACGTTCTCCGTCGAACCGTCGAGCAGCAGTCGTGGGTTGGAACGGTAAACAGCGCGATCAAGGTAGTCCATCACAAAGCCATCAAAGTGCTTTGCCGCATCAACGCGAAATCCATCGATACCGTTGACTTGGACCATCCACTGCATGTACCGCATCAGATACCCCAGCGCGTTTTCAGCAACGGCATCACCACTTGACGGATCAGAGGTGTCAAATGAGTAGACAGCGATATCACCCTCACCGGTAACGGGATCAAACAGGTGAATCGCATCCCCGTCTCGATTGGGGTAGAACTTCGTGTTACTTAAATCGGGTTGATTGGCCAAACGGCCAAACGGATCCGTCACCGTCCCTGCAGGAATGTTATCAATTGCATTCGGATCCACAGGATGCCGAATCAACGCATGATTGGTGGTGTGATCTATATCAACTAAACCTGAGAGCCGTCCCTCAAGATCGCCTACGGCAAACCCCGAATGAAAATCACCGTCAATTGCAGTATCCAAAGTGATTGCCAGACCCGGATAACCACCTGAATCAACGAATCCGACGGTACCCTGATCAGAAAAGCCGGCGTGATTTAAGACGGCATCGATCTGCAGCGAAGTCGACGTGCGATCCAAAAGGCCCGCGAGTTGCTGCAGGCCCGTTTGTGTCCCGTATAGCGTCTCATTGTCTGCTGACCCCAAATCAAAGCGATCGTAAGCGTCGTATCCGACAGATTGATTGCCTGAATCAGCACGTCCAGGCGGCGGCAACCAAACCGCTCCGTAACCAGACTGGAAAAGATCGGGCAGCCGTTCTTCAATCGTTTCGAACGAACTATCAAACCATTGCAAAATAGGAGGTGCCGAAACCGAAGCGAGAAGATTTCGCGTCTCCAATTTCTCCGCTCGCGGTAACCGCCTGGGCCCACAACGCATTGAACACCCGTTCAATCCGCGACGCGATAAATCACTACGGTGATGCAGCCCCATGACCTGTTCCATCAGAGTCCGACGGAACCCCTCACGCTTACTGTCTTTAACTCGTGAACGAAACACAGTTCGACTCTCTTATTTCCCGCGGCAACTCTCGTCACAACCCAACTGCTGAGACGCCCCCGCGACCAAACGGTTTGCCAAAGCTAACCATGAAAATAACAGAATCTCATGCACCCTGCGGTGCACCAACGCCGAGAAAGCGATCGCGGCCTCAGAACTGATTGACAGAACCTCCGTCCGCAAGGGAAAAACCCTAGCGAGTCGGGTTCAATCCCACACCAAAACGATTGGACCAAGCAAGTCTATGATCTCTAACTAAAGATTCTCGTGCTCGCGATTCCACACAAGTAGTTCGGAGTAAGTAATCTCGTTCCCACCAAACAGATCCAGCGCGCTACCGACGGTGACGTCCACCTTCCCGTCACTCGCCTCCTTGATTCGCTGCAAATCGTTCATTGACGAAACACCTCCAGCGTAAGTCACGGGGATCCCCCCCCACGAACCAATTTTCTCTGCGAGCTCGGCGTCAATCCCAGCGCAAAGTCCTTCAACATCTGCGGCGTGGATCAAAAACTCATCCGCGTACTCGGCGAGTCGATCCAACCAGTCAAAGCTTATCGGCACCTCGGTTAATGTTTGCCAACGGTTCATGGCAACCCGCCACGCGGGCTGACCAGATCCCGATAGGACACGTCTGCAACTCAAATCGATCACCAGGTGATCCCTACCGACACGCGAGACAAGTTCTTGAAGTCGATCGATCAGGAATCGGCCAGCTTCATCAAATAACCAAGATGTCACAATCACATGGCTTGCTCCGGCTTCGATCCACTGCACAGCATTTTCGCAGGTGATGCCGCCACCGATCTGTAATTCGCCGGGGTATGCCAACAGAGCAGACTTCGCTGCATCATCATTTCCGGGACCTAATTTGATAACGTGCCCACCGCGTAAATGATCTTGCCGATACCGATCAGCGAACCAACTAGCGGGTCGCTCTGAGACGAAGTTCTCTTTCGGGCCCGGTCCACCATCCTGAAGCGTACCGCCGACGATCTGCTTCACTGCACCATCATGTAGATCAATACATGGACGAAAAAGCGTCATCAATGATTCCTCGAAACACGAATGGATCATCCAGTCGATCGCCTGATTCAGAACCTACGCCAGATCCCCACCACCACGGGTGGATCATGAGGCGAAGAAAACCCTGTTCCGTTGGATGAAAGTTTCAGGGACAAACTTTATTCCCAATCGCGGGAACAGAGAACCGTGATCTTGCTAAATCACGCAAAGAAAGCGTTATACTTTTGCGTATCAGAGGTGACGATCGGTGCAAAACGTGCTCCATCCACCTGCCACCTTTGCACTAGCCATCGTCGGACAATTCCAAGAAGTTAGCGCTCCGGCTTTGACAAGTTAGTGTTT
>JAKMEW010000460.1 GCA_022425745.1 Rubripirellula sp. | reverse complement strand
CTCCACCGGAGAGGGTTGGTGCGGTCCGGCCGAGAGTCAAGTAATTAAGGCCCACTCCGAGCAGGAATCCAATCCTTTGGCGAATCTCCTTTACCGCCTCACCTGCAATGAGTGTCTCGGTCGCTGTGAGTTCTAGCGATTCGAAGAAGGCTGCAAGCTGCTCGACTGACAAATCGCAAAGTTCCGGCAAAGTAAGGTCGGCTTTGATTTCCTCGCTTTCCGGTGACTGAGCAGGTCGCGTGAAGGTTTTGGAGTTGGAGCGGAGTGTGACCGCTGAGGCCTGGGGGTTGAGTCGACGACCGTGGCAATCGGGGCAGTCCATGGTTTCCATGTACTTCTCGAGATGCTTTTGCTGCATCTTGTTGCGAGTGTTCCGGTATTTGTCGATCAGTTCTGGAATGAATCCCTCAAAGGTACCGCTAAACTTTCTTGACTTACGACCTCCACGCCAATCAAAAGAAAGTGGTTCTTCGTAGCCCCAAAGCCAAATCTTTTTTGCCTCTTCACTCAGGTCCTTCCATTTGGCTTCCAGCATGGTGCCTTTCTCAAGGCCAAGAATCTTGTCGAGGCGTTCCGCTGATCGACGATAAACCTGTCGCCGTTGACGCCCGATGTCGCCCCATTTTCCAAGTAGCTCGATCGCTCCCTTGCGCACGGAGAGGCGTTCGTCAGGGACGAGTTTTTCTGGAATGAACGTGTAAAGGCGACCAATGCCGTCGCACGCCTCACACATACCCTGTGGGCTGTTGAAGCTGAAGAGTTGTGGCGTTGGTGCTCGATAGCTTTGCCCGCAATTTCCGCAAGCGTAGCGGGATGAGAATAGATGGTCGTGCTTCGGGTCCCCGCACTCCGGCGAATTGGGTTCAGACTCAGACACAAAGAGAGTCGTTTCGCCTACTTTCAACGCGGTGGTGATGCCCTCTACGATCCGACCTCGGTCACGATCGTCCGGAGCGATTCGATCAATCACCAACTCAACATCGTGTCGCTTTTGGCGATCCAGTGGCGGCGGTTCTGCAAGCCGAATGGTTTCGCCATCCACTCTCGCTCGCACATAACCTTGTTTCCGTAGATCTTCGAAGAGGTCCTTGAATTCACCTTTTTGCCGACGAACAATTGGGGCGAGGATCCAAAGCGTCGAGTCAATCGGAAGGTCCATGATGCGGGCGGTTATCGCATCCTTGGACTGCGCGTCGATTTTAACTTGGCACTCCGGGCATCTTCCGGTGCCCACTCTTGCGTAGAGTACTCTGAGGAAGTCGTAGATTTCGGTGATGGTGCCAACGGTACTTCGAGGGTTGGTTCCCGAAGATTTTTGGCTGATTGAGATCGTCGGGCTCAGGCCACTGACAAGGTCCACGTTCGGCTTGGGCATCTGCCCCATGAACTGCCTAGCGTAGTTGCTAAGGCTTTCGACGTAACGCCTCTGTCCCTCAGCAAATAGGGTGTCGAACGCAAGTGAAGACTTACCGCTCCCTGAGACGCCAGAAAAACAGATCAATTCACCGCGTGGTAGCGTTAGGTTAACGTCGCGCAGGTTGTGTTCTCGAGCGCCCTTTACCTGGATCTCTGTTGTCGTCATTCCTTCGCCGATCAAACCCGTAAGGATTCGCCACTGAACAGGGGCATAAAAGCTTGATTCAAGGGGCACCGAGTCGACAGGGGGTCACAAACAGTGTTGCGGTGTCGATTCCAATCGTGACATCGCAACCCGCCGTGAGCAACGCGAGCACCACCTTCAATGAACCGATGGAGTTTAGCCGATTCACGCGGCCAATCCGACCCGGCAACCGAGAGAACGGTAGAAGAAAGACGCGGAAAATAGCAGTGTAAAGCTGCTTTCCAACAGGTTGGGTTCGCGTTGAGATGCTTTAGGCGGCGCGACTGATTAGCTCGGCTGCTGCGGCACTCTCTTGCGCAAGGACTTCGGCCGCTAAAGCCCGGTAATCCGCCGCCCCATTGCTATCCGGTGCATACTGGAGAATCGACTGACCAAAGCTCGGTGCCTCCGCCAACCGAATGTTGCGGCGGATTCTCGTCTCAAAGAATTTTGCTTGATTAAAAAAGTCTCTCGAGCTTTTGCTGGCGTGGAAAAACTCATCAACATCAGTGCTGACTTCTGCAGCCAACCGTGTGTTGGAATCGTACATGCAAAGCATGACACCGGTCAGTCTCAGGCGGCTATTTAACCGGCGAGAGACAACCTCTACGGTTCGTAGCAGCTTGCTAAGGCCGTGAAGGGCTAAGAAATGAGGCTGGAGCGGTAGGAAAACCTCACGAACTGCAACCAAGGCATTAAGAGTCAAAACCCCTAAGCTTGGAGGGCAATCAAGGATGAGGTAGTCAAACGGTTCTTGCTCCTCTTCCAGTCGGTCTCGGAGGATCATTTCGCGCCCGACTTCTCCTGCAAGCTCAAGCTCGGCCGCCGCAAGATCAAGATTCGATGGAACCACACTGATCAGATCGTTGCCATCGACCGGCTGTCTTGCTTGCTCGAGTGATGCGTTTCCGCAGAGCACTTCGTACATAGTCGGTGCATCACCATGAGCGGTGATGCCAAAATGAAGTGATGCGTGTGCTTGAGGATCCAAATCCAGAAGGCAAACTCGCCTGCCTGACTCAGCGAGTGCTGCCGCAAGATTCACCGAACTGGTTGTCTTGCCAACACCACCCTTTTGATTGATCACCGCAATTGAACGCATCGATTTATCCTTTGAGTACGTAACCTAAGAGTTCGGTAACAAAGGGGTTGATGCGGAGTCAACGGCAATTCCCCGTTAAGCTAG
The DNA here is from genome assembly GCA_022425745.1 of Rubripirellula sp. Classification (GTDB taxonomy): domain Bacteria; phylum Planctomycetota; class Planctomycetia; order Pirellulales; family Pirellulaceae; genus Rubripirellula. The sequence goes on along the minus strand of JAKMEW010000460.1, from coordinate 3,189 downwards.
CTACGAGACAGGCCGGCATCCTTGTGCACCGGGAGGCGGGACTCGGTTCGCTGGTCGCACTTAATTGCAGAGACAGTGTTACGCCGCTGCACGATCTCTTAATTGTTGATACGCCAAAAGGATTTCGTAGAGATCGGAATTCATGCTGATCAAGTCATCCGAGAAATCATCGAGCCAAGCTCGCTGATGATCCGCAGCATCCAGCAAGAGCGGAACCACTTTGCTTAGGGGAATCTTCACGGTTTTAGAGTCTGCGGTGCCCGAAAGTCGATCCAGTTCCTGCTCTCGCCACATCTGTTCCAGTTCGGAAACGGGAGCTGCGTCAAAGGCGCTAGTCTGGTCTCGATTGCTGTCGGTTTCGGGGCGGAAAATGCGAAGAATCGGTTTTGACATGGAGACGCTCTGCTTGGTCGATTTTTCGTTTCGGGTGTACGGGTCGAATCTCAGTTGAATGAAGTCCTTGGAAAGACTCCTATCCTTCTATGTATCGGCATCTCGCTCATCGCCATTTAGCAGATTTAACGATTTTGCCGATTGTATTGCTCGCCGTGTAGTCGGTTTGAATACGGTTGTTTGTTGAGTGACATCGATTTGAATCGCGGCTAGTGGTGGAAACGTTGAATCGTTGGTGACTTAGCTTTGGCACGAAAGCTGCTCTCCATCCCGATTGGTCACAGGGTTCAGAGTGAAGGGATTGATGGAAGCACTGCTCCCAATCGGTTCTTCGCTCATTTATCGTCAAGTTCCTTGTAGCAGGCTACGCTCGCGAGGTCACCATCATGTCGAAGATAGTTTTGTTCTTTTTTGTAAGTTGTCTCAGCGTCGGAGGCACACTCGCTCACGCATCTCACGGTATCGACCTGCGTGCGTCGGCGGAACGTTATCGCGATGCCGCTTCACACTTCGGCCGTGAGGTAATTGGTACAAGGGCGTTCGGTGTATACGAGAAACGCCTCGGTTATGACCTGCTGCGGCTCTCTAGTAGGATGCATCTTTACAGTCGTACGCCCGGTCTTTCAGGGCGTCTTCGTGATTGCTGGTGGGAGTTAGAAGATCTTCATCAACGAATCGAATCAATACTTTTCGCTGATCCAACGTGTCCAACTGCTCTGGGTCTTTTGGATTGTTACCGAGAACTGGTGTGCGCGTACTACGATCTAGAAACTGCCCTAGCGACCGTTGGTTGCTACCATCGACACGGCCACGTTCACTTGAATCATTCTCGTGTCGTCCCGATGCTGGGACCAAATCGGTATCATCAGCCGACTTTGATGGATGTTGTGATTGGTGCTTTGGTTAACGGTATTGATTCATCAAGATCGGGACACCACGTGCAGAGGCATGATCATCAATCACTTTCGCATTCAGGTAGTTCCAGTCGTCATCTCGGCGAAGTGCTGCGTGGTAGTGATCATCGAGATCATCGAGATCATGAGGATAGTCAGTGGAACCGCAGTCGCCCGGATCCAGTGAAGACTCCGTCAAAACAGATGGGGGATGCTCCTCATCGGGGAGGTCCATCGATTGCAAAGCATCTGCATGCTTCGAGTGGCCAGGCAGAGGAATCGAAGATGGCGACGTTGCGGCGAAGTGTAGGGTCAAATCAAGGTTCTGATCGTGGCGTGAGTCACAATCAATCTGGTTCTGCTCACCGGACAAAAATGGACGAGATGAGAGCACGTATGCGGGCGTCAGCCTCCAGGTCGGTGACCGCGAAGCCAACCATCGGAAATGGAGCTTCTGAAAAGAAGATTTCATCGAAGCCAAACGTGGCAAGGCCAACTGCGTCGCGGTCAACACCTTCGAGATCGCAGGAGGTTCGCAAGCCTGCCAGCCCATCCAAAACACGGGATAGTCCCGCTAGCAGCGAAAAGAGCAATTCGTTTCGCTATTTCCGAGCAGGAAAGACGTTGGAGGAGTACACTCGCAAGCGAGACGAGAAGTAAAGAGTTTCTGTAAGAGGGCCCTGTGAACATCGCGATCACGGGGCCCTTTTTGTTTGTTGATGGTGTGATGCTTGTGTGATGGATGGGGTTACCTTCGTTGTGATTTTCCAATGAAAGCTGAATCTTTGCACGAGCGATTACTTTGAAATTGGCACTCCATCTTTTAAACGAATCCAGCCTTTTTGATCCGGTTCCCACTGGATGTATGCCCAGTCGCCACGTTGCTGCAGCAAATCAACCAGTTTGGTGTCCGCATTAGTTAGGGTTTCAAGGATTGTGAATTGTTCCCCATCGCCCTCACGAATCTCAAGGTTTGGTTCCCGAATGACTAAGCGGTCGGTTTTCTGGAATTCGGCAAGGTGTGCTGCGATGAGAAGTCCGGACGATCCGCAGATTAGCATCGTCACAATAAGTAAAGCTCGCGAGCGTGGTAAGGTTTGCGTTAGGTGGGCGAGACCAAGAGCCCAAACACAACCCCAGCCCAACCAGAAGCATGTCTGCAGTGTCCGGCTTCCGATCGCCTTCACGACCCATCGTCTTGATGTGATCAGCCAATCTGAATTCGCCCATCCGATCTCGCCTTGATCTTTGCGACGTTCGGCTTCCAGCGAGAGTAGTCTTTCGTAGTAGAGTTTGTTGTTCGGCGAGAGAGCCAGTGCGGATCTGTAGTTCGCGACGGCCAGTGGCATCCGGCCACTGTATCGGTAAGCTTCGGCGAGATTATAAAACAGTGTGTCGTTTCGGATACCGTCATCCACCAAAAGCTGAAAGTCAGATGCGGCTTGACGAAACATCTGATTCGCTTGGTCAGTCGCATCCTCCGCATTCGCTTTGCGGAACTTCTCGCAGCCAGACGATAGGAGCGCCGCTCGCTGCTCGGAGTTTAGCATTGGATTTATCGAGCTGGTTGTTTGATTCGCCAGTGCAGACCCTAAATCAAAGTGGATTGCGGTCGCTACAGCGAGGATGGCAAGAGCGTTGGTATTGCTTCGTCTTAGCAGGACGCGACGATTCAGTTGTTCTGTCGCTTCGACAATTGCCTCTGCCTCCTGCAAGCAATCATTGAAATGGCTGCATGCATGGTGCTGTTCTCGTTGGAAGATTCGTTCTATTCGTTCTGCAAGCCGGTAGTCACCGGCGGTGCGAACTTGGCCCAGCAGGGTCGAGCGTGAATGGTTGCTGTCCGTGACTCGATATTTTCGGCTCAGATAGTGTTCCAACGCCAATATGATCTCTTCGTTAC
>JAKMEW010000459.1 GCA_022425745.1 Rubripirellula sp. | reverse complement strand
AGCCACTCCAAGAACGGAGTCGCGATCAAAAAGGCGATCAGGATGGGGGTAAGCAGGTAGGTTGTTTGTTTCAAGCCCAGTGTCCGGAGAGCATCCGTTTGCCCGCCGTACTGTTTCACTCCGACGTCTGCGGTCACCGCCGCGCCGCACCGTGCAGCGATCAAGATGGTCGATAGGATCGGCACTAGGATTCGGTACAACGCAAAACCGACCGAGGCAAGTAGCTCATCAATAAGCAGAGGTTGGGTGTAGAGACGAAATGGAAGGAATCGAAAGGTAAAAAACGTTGCAGTAAATCCGGTGATCATTCCTGCAATGATCAGGTAAACCCAGGCAGACGGGCCGGCAATCAATGCGAGATAATGCAAAGTGAAACGAATGCCCCATTTCCATCTGGGAAACCAGGGGATGATTTGAATCGGTAAAGAGAGCGCTGCCGTAACCGCACCGCCTGTCGCGCACAGAATCGGATCTGCGATTCTGGTGAAACGATTTCCGGCTGCGGAGTCGAGTGGTTCCGACTGAGGTCGGAGTGCACTGAGTTGTTCCTCGATTTCCGGCCAGAACTCGCGCTGAAGACGCTCAAGTTTTTTCGTTTGCGGATTGAACAAAATAACTTCGTCCGCAATCGGTATCAGGGTGGGGTAGTCGTGAGTGACAATGACACTGGTGCGACCTTGGGTCTGATGTGTTGTGCGGATGAGTTCAGCAACCTTTCTTCCGCTCGATGCGTCAAGTCCAGAGGTCGGTTCATCGTAGAGGATGATGCTGGGGTCACTCGCCAGCGTTCGAGCGATTGCGAGACGTTGCTTCTGGCCGCCGCTCAGATTCCCAACCGCAACATTGGGGGGAACACCAAGTTCATCCAGCCATTGTTTAGCGGACCTTGCCCTGAGGTGTTCGCCTTGGTCCGATTGCGATTTTTGTTTGTGGTCGGCGTGGTTCCTCCGAGAGGGATGGTCGATCGCGAACTGAACATTGGATGGACCAGATAGCTCATCAAATAACGCGAATTGCTGAAACACAACACCAACGTTACCGATGGGGGTGAGTGGTTTGCTTCCGGGACGCTGCAAATCAATTACGCCCTCCCATTTGAGGCTGTCACCGGTCTTGGGGAGGAGGCCCGCAAGCGTGCGCAAAAGGACCGACTTTCCAGCACCGCTGGGGCCTACGATGACTGTGATCCTTCCCGCTCGGATGGTCTCACTTGCATCTCTTAACAGCGTCTTGCCGGCTGCTGTGATCGTTACACCACGAAGGTGCAATTCCATCGGGGGATCGAGTTGATTCTGTGAGGATGTCTTGCTTGAAGCTACCACTGTTCGCCCCCAGATTGAGACGACTCAGTCATGTGGATCAACGGATAAGGCATCCATTGGCGTGCCGGTCGGATCTGCGGTTGCGATTCATCCGTTCGCGGGATTGCCACAATCCAAAGGCGGTCTTTGCCGAGAATCTGATTTCGTAAAACCCTCGCAAAATCAGGGTTGATTCCTTCTGTTTCTGAGCCGAAAAGATCCTCGCCAATTTGTCGTACAACGGGCTCGAGTCGTTCGCTATTCTTGGCGATGATTTCTTGTGCAAGTTTACTTGTCCACACTCGTTGAATATTTTGCCGCAGCGGTTCGTTCTCCATGATTGATTCACGGATCAAGGTTTGGATCAATGCGCGGGTTTCTTGGTCGTTGGCAAGTTGGGTTAGGCCATTGGCGACCTCTTCACGGATGATTTGGCTCGAAGTGATCTCCGCTAACGTTTTTTGAATCGCGGAAACCATTTCGTCAGTATGGTTTTCCAGCACCGGAATCGCATCGTCTTGGACAAATCGATCCCATTCTTGCTGAACAAGGTTTTTTTTGGGGAGAGGAACTTTGTCGTACGCTGCACGCCATCCAAAACGCCAAAGGGACGCGCGATCCCAGAGTTCGCGTCCTATCGACTCGGCAACCGGTTGCGCGTGGGTTTGAACAATCGGCAGCAACTCTTGCTTGGCGAGCGGAATCAATTCAGGTTCGACATATTTATTGTTCCAGCGTTCAAGTAATTCGTCGATTTCTTCCTGATGACGTGAGATCGATTCGTGTAACCCACGCTCGATTTCTGGAACCGCTCCGCTGAGGGTTTGTTGGACGATGGGAATCATGTCCTGAACGAACGCTCGTCCATGTTGTTCAACGATTTGGCTGATCCGATTCGCAATCTGTTGACGCTTATGGAGCGGTAACATCGTTGCGATCACTTCACTCAGTTGTCCACTATTCTGATAGACAATGAAGTCATGCTCTGAGTGAGTCATTTTTGATCCGTAGAGACGGATGCTGCACATTTTCTCGTTTGGCTTTTCAGCTGGGATCGTTTCAATGACGATACCTTGTTGCTTCCAGCCAGTTTCCGTTTCCATGAAGACCGGTGCATTGACCCTCGTTAGGCCGGCCAGGTCTTGAATGGTTAGCGTGAGGTCATTTTTCAACAGCGGGTGGATCGAAGCAGCGGATTTTGTCAAATTCCAGCCAAGCTGAATCGGGCCTGTCATCAAGGCAATCAAAAAAGCTACCCAAACAAACAGGCCAATCAGACGTCGATAATTAGTCTGCATCCGGTTACCTGATGGGGTTTAGGTAGAAGTGTGAATTGCCGAGATGGGTCACGAATAGCGACTTGATTTACGAGAAATCAGGCGAAAAAACCATTCGGGTGAACCGTGTCGAAGCTGATCGACGACGACCGCGATGATGATGATACAGCCGATAATGATAAGTGTGTACGTATTAGGGATGGAGAGAAGGCCGCAGCCACTACGAATCACTGTGATGATCAAAGCGCCGATCATGGTGCCGATAATGGATCCACGGCCGCCGCTCAAACTTCCCCCTCCGAGTACGACCGCAGCGATAATTTCTAATTCTTTTCCGGTACCATCACTCGGGTTACCGTTCTTGACGTCTGCAAAGTAAAGCAGGCCACCAATCGCTACAAAGAAACCAGCGAGTGTGTACACCGACACGATGGTCAGCGGAGCGTTGATCCCGCAAAGTCGTGCCGTGGATTCACTTGATCCAAGTGCAAAAACGTTGCGACCGAAGACGGTGTGTCGCATGAGGACCCCTGCGGATGCAGCGAGAATGAGGGTGATGAACACACTCGACGGAATTTTAAAACCGATTTCCGAACCGAATAGATTCACGGGAGGGATCAAATAATTATCCGCAATCCTTCCGGTGTAGCAGAGGCTGAGCCAGTCCGGAATGTTCTCTTTGGGTGCGTAGACGGTAGATTCGCCAGCAAGGATTTGGCCGATCCCAAGGTAAATGGTCATGGTCCCGAGTGTGACGATGAATGGAACCACCTTTGTGGCGCTGATCAACGCCCCATTGATGAGGCCGCATGCGGCGCCCGTGGCCATCATCAGGAGTAAGGTCAGTGCGATCCAGAGACTGAAGTCCACGGTGCTTGACGCAGCTGCGGCATCGATTGCCGCATTGGGGGCATGCTTGAGCATCAACGCCAAGGTTGTGCCACAAAGCGTTAGTGCGGTACCCGCAGAGAGATCAATGCCGCCGGAGATAATGATGATGGTCATGCCGAAAGCGGGAACCGCAATCAAGGCTGCGCTATTGGTGATCACGCGAAAGTTTCGCCACGAAAGGAATTGCCCCTGACCCCACGTGTAATCTGCCGCCCAGAAAAAAACCAGGATGAAAATTAACGCAATCAGGGGGCCAAGTTTCCAGAGTTGCTTGTTCAGCATGTTGTTTTTGAGTTGGATGGAGTTGCTGATTTCTCAGTGCATTGATTTCTCAGTGCATTGATTTCTCAGTGCATTGATGTGTAACGCTGCTGATTACCTACTTGGTCGCGTCAACGCTCCGAATTGGTCGCGACGGCCATGATACTATCTTCGGTCCAGTCGCTGGCTTCACGGATTTCTCTCAGATTACCGCGTGCCATGACACCAATGCGGTCGCATACCGATAGTAATTCAGGGAGGTAGGAACTGACGAAGATGACCGTTTTTCCTTGGGCGGCCAATTCGCCCATCATACGATAGATTTCTGCTTTGGTCCCAACATCAATCCCTTTTGTGGGCTCGTCCATCATGAGTACTTTTGCATCCTGATGAAGGATTCTAGCAATGGCGACCTTTTGCTGATTACCGCCAGAAAGCTCTGAGACGTTTTGGTATCCCGAGTGGGCTTTGACCTCCACTTTCTCAATCAGTTCCAAGGCGGATCGATCTCGCTCACCGAGGTTGAGAAGGAGACGTTTCTGGTACCGTCGCAGCGACCCCATCGTTGCGTTTTCGATGATCGGAAGCTCTTGCGCAAGACCTTCATGTTTGCGGTCTTCCGAGAGCATCCCGAGACCGAGTTTCATGCGGTTCTTAACGGACCCCGACACTACCTGCCCATCAATTTCAATCGATCCTTGGACAAGATGGTCCAAGCCAAAGAGGGTCCTGACGAGTTCGGTTCGACCTGATCCAACAAGCCCTGCGATTCCAAAGATCTCTCCGGCACAAACTTCGAACGTCGCGGGTTGCTTCGAATGGTAGCCTCGCACACTCTTTGCTCTCAAACGAGTTGCACCAGGTGTGTGTGGGATCTTTGGGTACAGATCCTCAACGTCTCGACCGACCATCAATGAGATGATTTCCGAATCAGTAACTTCGCTGATGCGTCCTCCGCCGACTGCTTGACCGTCCCGCAGGACTTGGTAGCCATCGGCAACATTTCGAACCTCTTCAAGGAAATGACTGATGTAGACAATGCCGATATTGCTTTTCTTCAGTCGCGAGATGATTTCGAAAAGTTGGGCAACATCTTTCTGTGGCAATGAACTGGTTGGTTCGTCAAAAAGAATCAGCTTTGCATTGCTGATCAACGCTCGCGAGACCTCGATCAGTTGCTGGGTTGCGACCGACTGTTCACCCACGATTGCCGTCGGATCAAGAGAGCCAAGACCGACCGTTTGAAGCGTTTCGACGACTCTTTGTCTCTGCTGTTGTCTAAAGAGGGATCCGATTCCGGTGCCTTTTTGGCCGAGCAATAAATTATCTTCGACACTTAAATCCGGAGCGAGATTCAGTTCTTGATAAATCATCGCGATGCCGGCTTTTCGGGCGTCCAGTGGACCTCGAGGCCGGTAGGTTGCACCCTCAATGGCGATGTGCCCGCTGTCTGCACGATGTGCGCCACTGAGCACCTTCAGGAGTGTGCTTTTGCCAGCACCATTCTCGCCGATTAATGCGAGCACTTCTCCTGCGGTGACATCAAGGCTGACTCGATCAAGCGCAACGGTGGGGCCGAAGCGTTTGCAGATGTCCTTCATTTGAAGGAGTGTGTGTGCCATGAATTTCTCGCGATCTCCTGCGGCTAAGTTCGCCTACTCAACGATCTCTGGCTTTAGTAATTCCTTGATTCGACTTTCCGCCATGTTGCTCGGCGTGGCTATGTACTCGCCGGTCGAGATGAATGCTTCAGCCGAGTTTCCGTCGAGTGATCCAACGAGAGTCATCACCGATTGGTAGCCCATCTGAACGGGGTCTTGGAGCACGATGCCGCTACATGAGCCATCCTGCAATGCTTCGATCAACGCGTCGCTTGGATCGAAAGCAATCAGTTTGACTTTCTGAGTGAGACCCAAGTTGCGAAGTGCTTCGAGTGTTCCATTGGCGTTGGGTTCACAAACGGCGAAGATTCCGGAGAGACCGTCTTGGTGTAGCTGCAGCAATTGGTCAACCTTTTCTTTGGAGCTGGTCGCGTTATCACCACCACGTTGGTCGGATGAAACCACTTTGATTTCCGGGTAGGCTTCGAGACCGTCAAGGAACCCTTGCTCGCGCTGTTCCGTGCTCTCGCTGCCTGCGATGTATCGAAGGAGGATCACATTACCTTTTCCACCGATCGCCTCGGCCATCGCGTCCGCTGCCATCTTGCCCCCTTTGTAATTGTCGGTTGCAACGTAGCTGACAATCTCAGGCCCTTCATCTAGACCGCTGTCAAAAATAACGACCGGTATCCCCTCTTCGATGGACTCCTGCACGGCATCCACCAAGCCACCCTTTTGATTTGGTGCCAGAACGATGCCATCAACCTGGCTCGTGATCATCGTTTTGACAACTTCGATTTGACTTCCCGTATCGCTTTCAACCACCGGACCTCGCCAGATGATTTCGACGTTTCCGAGCTCGCTAGCAGCTTTCTCGGCACCAAAGTGAACCGACTTCCAAAACTCGTGACTGGTTCCCTTGGGAATCACCGCGATGCGAATTGTTTCTTTCGACGAATCGCCACCTTCGCTAGATGTCGGCGACGAGGTGTTACCACCACATCCCGAAATGATGCTGATTGACAATAGTAGGGTTGAGAGGGCGATGATGCGGTTGTGCATGGGGCAAATAACCATCAGCTGTTTGTTATTGAAAAAAAGTAGTTTGATTGGCGGCCCGAGTACGGCATGAGATGGTTGGTACTTTAGACCGCTCAACGATTCTAACGAGGTTACCAAGCGAGAGTCGTGTCGAGCCGAGGTTGTTCTGACGCTCCTCGGCGTCAGTGTACCGGATTTTTCGTTCTCTAGTGTTTTGCTGCGCGAGATCGGTTGGTCATGACGCCTACCGTTGGTAGAAGCTTCGGTTCAGAGCGCCTCGTTTCCAGCAGTTGGCGGTTCCAGCAAATGGGAGATACAGCACCGTGGGGCTAGCGGCGCGGGTCACAGCGGCGCGGGTCACAGCGGCGAGGGTCACAGCGGCGTTGTTCCCGTCATGATGTCAAACTCGTGACGCAATCTCTCAAATAGCGGACCGGGGCCTCCGTCAGCAACTGGTTGATTACTAATCGAGTTGGCAAACCAGATTCCTCCGTCAGTACCCATCAGAATGACTTCGTCGGCGAGTAAAAGCTGCTCAATAGCGATCGGTGCCTTAACCCATTGGATTCCCAATTCTTCCGCCAGAATTTCGGTCATCAATTGCGTGACACCCGATAAAACTTTGTCCGAAGGTGGTGTTTGGATCGTGCCCTGAGTCACGATCGCAATGTTTGAGGTACTGGTTTCGGTGATTGTCCCGTCTTGATCGAGGAGGATGCCGAGTGAACCGGGGCGATGTTCCGCTGCGAAGCGATCGGCCAAGTAATAGTGAACTCTTGAACGCGTCTTAATTGATCTCGGCCAGCAGGTGGTGGCCGGTTGCTGGACATCTGAAATAATGAGCGGTTGACCATTGATTCGATGCTGGGCGATGCGTTCATGATTCAGGAGGTTGAGATGTAGTCCAAAGGTTGGTTGATCAACCTGAGGGGCTCCCGGTGTGGCGAACATCGTGATGCCGACATCGCCTTGTAAATCAATTAACTCCTGATTCTTTTCCAGCAGCTCGGTCAGCAGGTTTTGAACTTCTGTGCAGTCGGGGAGCCCCGTGATCGCAAGTTTTTGGGTCGTCCATTCCC
>JAKMEW010000448.1 GCA_022425745.1 Rubripirellula sp. | reverse complement strand
AACTCCGAGATGATCGATGTGTGCCCCAACCATAACAACTGGCTGCTGCTCATTGGCCTGTTCACCTGCAGTCAGCCGCGCCAACACATTCCTACCGGTGCCCGTTCGACGCTCGATAACGACTTCGGCCGATACCTCGGAACCCTCAATGGCAAAGCCCATCATTAAAGAACCATCATCAAGGGATGTCTGCAGATCTTTCAACTTCTCTCCTGAAGGTGAGAGGATCTTGCTGGCGATCTTATTCGTAACACTGACTGCTGCGATACTAACGCTCGCCTGTGATGCATCACGATCAAAACGAATCAACTGATTCTTTACCTTACTATTTGGCCCGGCGACAAAGATCACACCACGTGCCCCCAGATCGCGAGCGATCGTTACCTTGCGACGAGGTGAACTGTATCTCGCCATACGCTGGCGAGTTTCTGGCGAAATGTCTTGCGGAAGATCTCGAAACATCATCACCCACTGTCCCGCAACGTTCAGGTGGACATAGCTGTCATACTCCTCTCCGTCGTCACCGGCGGGAATCTGCAAACCATATCCGGCAAAAACCACACCCGTGCTAGGCAGCTGCCCCTGCTTCGAGAATGAAAGCGGTACATAGTCCTGCTCCAAAACCAATTCCTGCTTGCCGACGGACATCTGGTTACCATCGATCAGGCTGGAGCCTGCGGGGAAATCAAAGGAGTGAAAAAACGTGCCGTTTTCACCCGCAGGTTGGAATCCGAGACTCTCCAGATAAGCTGCAACGTACGCTGTGGCACGCTTCTCACCTTCAGTTCCGGTAAGACGACCACCGAGATCCGGTCTGGTCAGAAAATCAACGTGTCGCATGACATCTGCCGGCTGGAAGGCGGGTGAAGATGCCTCGACCGCAGCCAATGCTGCGTTACGATCCTCTGTTGAGAGAACTTCGCTCAATCCAAGCAACTCACGTGCTCGTTGATCGTCCCAATCGGCCAAGAATATTTGCGATTGCTTCTGCGGGGTTCTCGTCGAGGTCCATGAAAGCCGATTCCCGCCGGGCAGAAAGACGGGCAGACCATCAAATCCGTCGGTGTACGTCACTCGCACTGGCTCACCTTGGCCGTCTGCTCGCACCAAATAGAGTTCAAAGTTGGCGAATCCATGGCGATTGGTTGTGAACACCAAGTAATCACCACTCGGGTGAAAGAAGGGAGCCCAGCTCATTGCTCCAATTTCCGTGAGACGTTTAACATCACTGCCGTCCGTCTTCATCGTATAGATCTCGGCCGAAGCCCCGTCTTCCGAAAACCGTCTCCAACAAATGCGACTTCCGTCGGCAGAAAAAAACGGTCCACCGTCATAGCCAGGAACGTCGGTTAGCCTTCGAACATTCGTTCCATCTGCATTCATGATGTAAAGGTCAATCATGTAAGCAGGATCAATGGCAAACATCTCGTTTTCACGCCCCACCAACTCACGGGTGTAAGCCGCGCGATTGGAAGCGAATACGATTTGAGAACCGTCCGGACTGTAACTCGCTTCCGCGTCGTAACCCATTGCATCGGTTAGCTTGACGTACTGATCCGACCCGGGACGGGTTTCGTAAAGCTCAAAGCTGGGGTCGTAGTCCCAAGCATATCGACGCTCCTTGCCGCTCTCGCGCAGATCAAGTTCCTCCTTCTGCTTGTCCCTTGCTGATGGATCACCTTGAGTGCTGGCGAATAAGACTTTTTCTCCATCGGGATGAATCCATGCACAAGTTGTCTTCCCGAACCCCGGGGAAACTCTTGAAAGATCGCCTGTACGCAAATCAGTCAGGTAGATCTGGTAAAAAGGATTGGCTGAATCACGCTCACTCTGAAACACCATGCGATTGCCGTCAGAGCTAAAATAGCCCTCGCCGGCCCTGCGTCCTTCAAAGGTGATCTGCCGAGTTCCGGTTAGCAGCTGGGCTTCGGAATCACGCATCTGCTCAGGGGTCAGGTCCTGCGCTCGACAAGAACGGTTCCAAACACCGAATACGGACCAAACTACGGCAAGAGTCCACATGCAGCGAAAGACTTGAAGATAAACAATCTGACTCATTTTTTGCTTGCCTCTTTCCAAGACATCTTGCCACGTTAATGAAAGCGAAACGCTCACGGCGTACTCGCGTCTACTGAAGTGTAACACTCACGGGCACCCGATAACCATTACCTTCCTTACCCTTGATCATTGATGCTCTCAGATCCGTGATGCTCGCAATGGAGAAACGCACCACTGACCAAGGTCGATCTAACTGATTCGATCAGCTGCGACCAACCCCTGAGCTCCACGAAGGCAAATCAAACCATCGGTCCACTCTGCGAAGCAAGCCCTTCGGTCCCGTTCTGATGTGAAGGTCCGGACGGTCTGAACTTTGAATCGGAAATCCTCTTTTACCAATCCTGAGACGTGTCGGTATTTCGCTTCTGCACCTTCACCTTCAGATTCAACTTCATTGACCGGCTTCAGCCTAACCATTGCCTCGAACCGATAAACCTGCAACCAACCCGGCCTTTGAACGGCGACAAGACGTACGTTTTGTATCTTTGCCGTCTGACCGTAAAAACCGATCTCCGACATGTGCTTGCGAATCGCAATTTCCATATCACGATCTCCACACCAATCATTCCAACGCTGCTTTAGATGCTGGAACCAACTCTTCATTGCAATCTGCCTCAAACAAAACACCGACGATCTGAACGGATGTCTTAGTTTAGATTCGGGTAAAGCCAACCGGCTTCCACCTCGCTGGCTTGCTAGCCAACTAACGAGCATTTTCACAAAAAAAGCCAGTTACCCGCAAAGGCAACTGGCAACAAAATAGGATTAATCATCGATGAACAGAATCATTCGATTTCTAGGTCAAAGTCACCTGTGAGGTCGCGCCAAACACAATGAATGTGATTCGCTGGGTTTCCAGCAGGATCTGCTTGCGTATTGACGAACTCAATCAGAAATCCGTCACCACGCACTCGATAATAGTGGCCAATCCCAGGCTTGGTTGCACCCGCCCATGCGAAATGGACATTCTTCCAACCTGCTTGACGGATCAATGCTCGACGCTCCTTCGCAACAGGACCAGCAACCGCATCGATATAAACACCCACCAACTTTTTGAGCGACGCTTGCTGCTTGATTTTGAGATCTGAAAAGACAATGCCCTCCGGATCCCCGACCTTTGCTTGCACTTCACCTGCGAATCGTATTTCTGCTGGTGCCTCATCGGCAATCATCGCCTGCTTGAGCTGATCAGGGGTCAAACTATTGACCAACTCGAACGCCAAGACCTCCTCACTCCTCAAAACCCTTGCCCCCTTACCAAGCGGCCCGGAAACCTCATTTTTCACAATCGATGGATTTGAAGCGAAAAACTGCGGCGTACTATCCACAACCTCACCGCCGCGGCAAACAAAATTAAGTGAAACATGGTGTCCCTCAAAACTCAGACCCCAAGCCTCCGAATCACTCGGCTCACCAAACAAGGTGACGTAATACATTTCGGGGTCACGAGCCCAATTGCGACCGTCACCTTCCATTTCACGGAGAACTCCTTCGAGCATCATGATCTTGCTGGTCTTATCGTAACCAGCTTCACTGAGTGCTGATCGCACGAGTCGTAGGGCGGCTGTTCGCTGCGCTTCGTTCATCTCGCTCAGCACCAGCCCTTTCCTCGATTTCTTTGGAATGAAATGCCAGTCAACTCGTTTAGGCGAATCGTAGGGCATGAGGGCAACGCCCTTCTGGTTGTCATCGAGCGTCGCAATGAAGGCGTCAGCAAATACCCTCATCTGCTTGCCGGGCGAGTCGGACTTTTTCATCCCGACCGCAACTGCTGCAACAACCAAGGCAAGTAAAAGAGCAGCTCTGTATTTTCTCATCATCAATCTTTCTTTTGATTTCCATGGGGATTGCGTCGCACCAATCTGCGGGAGGTGAAGCACCATGCCGAGGTGCTAAGGAGGAAAGTGGTGCAGGGCAGGGAAGGGGGGGGGAACTTACCTCAGCAATCAGTGAAGCTCTACTAAAGCAAATTATTTTGATCTTCACCTAGCCCAAGATCGCCAGTGTGAATGCGGCAAAATATATCATGTGGCTCCACCGTAATCTATCATCCTGCACAGGAAGATCCGTCCGATGCACGACACCCACCACAGCTTCCAAGAATAGCGAGCAAAATGCAGACAACCGGAGGTTCAGCTAAGTCACCTGAGAGTCGAACCGTGCGTCGATGGCTTCGCAAGTAGACCGAAACCCAGAACCTTATCGCTAACCGACCCTAACATTCCCGCGTTACCAACCGCAGAGCATTTACGAAACGCTTAGAATTAGACAATCGAATTACGCTGAGTCGGGAATTGCACGAACACTATCCGACCATGCACCCCCGTGGTGGCTGGGGCACTGCGGTGGAGACTTTTCCGCTTGAGGTCTTCAACTGCTAATCTGTCCTCCAATCAATACGCAGAGAATGCTAAGCCGTGAACGATCGACCACCGTCTTTGTTTCCATCCACAAAATTGCCTCGCATACATCACCAACAACTGATCCATGTCGCTTTTGAGAACTCCTGAACCTCAGCCCGAAGACCCTTACCTAGAGGCAGTTGAATACCAGTCGATGGATCATGACCAGGTCAATCGTCAATTTGTTGTTGATTTGCTCACCCGACCGACTGGACCACGAGTGATCGACCTCGGCTGCGGACCGGCTGGCATTCCCATTGAGCTTTGCTCGCAGCACGAGAGCGTCGAAGTCCTCGCGATCGATGAAGAACCGGAAATGCTTGACCTAGCCAAGCGAGATATTGATGCCGCGGGATACCTAGATCGCATCATTCTTTGCCAAGGTGATGCGAACGATCTTGATTGGCTTGAGGACGCTACGGCGGACACGGTGATTAGCAATAGCCTGATCCACCATTTGGATTCGCCAGAAAAAGGCTTCAACACGGCTGCGAGGCTTGTCAAATCGGCTGGAAGACTTTTCATTCGAGATCTCGCCAGACCAGAAACGGAAGCCGACATCGAAGACTTGGTAGGGACCTACTGCAGCGGAGAATCAACACGAGCGAGACAACTTTTTCGCCAGTCATTGCACGCGGCCCTGAACTTGAATGAAGTCCGAGAAATATGTGGGGGTCTTGGCATCACCCCAAACCACGTTCAAATGTCTAGCGACCGTCACTGGACAGTCGACTGGAAAAAAACACTCGATTGAACCCAAGCATTCATGTTCCCTCAAAAGCTTCCGGCTGGAGGGAAAGTACGCACTCCCAGTCACTCTACAATTCAAAGCCCGATAACTTTAACCCGCAACTCTGCGACCATGCGAACCTACCTCGAGTTACTTGATGAAGTTTTAAATCATGGCGTTGACCGCGAGGACCGAACCGGCGTTGGCACTCGAGGTCTGTTTGGGCGTCAGATTCGATTCGATCTCTCCGACGGCTTCCCATTACTCACCACGAAAAAGGTTCACCTGAAATCCGTCATTTATGAATTGCTATGGTTCCTTCGTGGTGACACCAATATTCATTGGCTGAAACAGAACGGCGTCTCGATATGGGATGAATGGGCGGATCAAGATGGCAACCTAGGCCCCGTCTATGGCCACCAGTGGCGATCATGGAAAAAAGCGGATGGGCAAATCATCGACCAAATTGACTGGGTCGAGAAAGAAATCCAGACGAATCCCCAATCACGGCGATTAATCGTCTCGGCATGGAACGTCGGCCAACTTGAAGAGATGGCCTTACCGCCATGCCATCTGCTTTTCCAATTTTATGTTGCCGGAGACAGGCTTTCTTGCCAACTCTACCAACGTAGTGCGGACATTTTCCTTGGGGTACCTTTCAACATCGCAAGCTACGCGTTGCTAACGATGATGATGGCTAAACAAGCAGGTCTTCAACCGGGTGAATTTGTACATACTTTTGGCGATCTCCATCTCTACAAAAACCACTTTGAGCAAGCACGCGAACAACTGACTCGACACCCAAGACCGCTGCCAAAGATGCAAATCCGCTGCAAGCGACCGTCAATTGCAGAATACGAATACGAAGATTTTCTTCTCGATGGTTATGACGCGCACCCCGCAATCAGAGCACCGGTTGCAGTCTGAGTTCTAATCACCGAGTAAACGCTCTCCCCGTGACCACCCTATCACAAGTCCACCCAATCAATTGGCACCACCGTGAACGCCCCTTCAAGCGATTCTCCCGAAAAAACACCCGAACGGGATCAGAATCTGCCTTCGAATGCTTCAATTGACCGCGACACATCCCTTAGCGGACCAACCGCCTTGGTGGCCATCTCAAAAGACGGGGTGATTGGAGACAAGGGGGACTTACCATGGCGTCTGAGTAGTGATCTACGTCGTTTCAAAAAAATCACCATGGGTGGCGTTCTCATCATGGGGCGTAAAACTTACGACTCCATCGGTCGACCGCTTCCGGGACGCACCACGATCGTGCTAACCCGCGACCCGAACTGGCGTTGCGACGGGGTGATAACGGCGAGCAGCCCAGAAGAGGCAATCAAAATTGCGGCAAACCGAGAAAGTTTTGTGGTAGGTGGTGCAGAGATTTACCGACTATTGCTTCCACTGTGCGATCGCGTTTTCGTCACCCAAGTACTCGCATCAATCGATGGAGACACCCGCTTAAAGCTTGATTTGTCGGATTTTCAAGTTGAAAGGCAATCAAGACACCCCTCGTCTGAGGTAGACGAATACGAAACCGAATTCGTTGAATACCATCGCGAGAAAAGATCATAAAATGCACCTTCGTCCCCATTGAGCAAAAAGGGGGCCGTTGGGTATATTTCGGGATTCCTGAGCCAAGCAAAAGCGTGAACACGTCCTCAGTGTGCTTTTGCGGGCCCTATTTCGAGACACGGAACTACTACCGGAGCTAGGCCATGCCCCGTTTGATGGGCGTCGATATCCCCAACGATAAGCAGATCCAACATTCCCTAACTTACCTATACGGCGTTGGATTAAACGTCGCTCGGGAAGTTTGTGAGAAATTGGCGATCGATCCCACACGCCCTGCAAGCGACATCCAAGAAGAAGATCTTGGACGCATCGCCGCGCTACTCGAACGTGACTACACGGTGGAAGGCCCCTTGCGTAGGCAAGTCGCCCAAAACATCAGTCGATTGCGGGAGATCAAGAGCTATCGAGGGATGCGTCACCGCGCAAGCCTTCCTGTTCGTGGTCAGCGAACGAAAACAAACTCGCGAACGCGGAAAGGTCCGCGAAAAACAGTGGCCGGCAAGAAGGGCGTGAAAGACCTTCGGTAATGCCCTCGGGCAGCTCGTTTCGCAATTTTCATTGACATTCCATCCAGTGTGAGACTTTGCAGTGGCAAAGACCAACAAGAAAAAAAGAGTACGCCGCAACGTCAGTAACGGCATTGCGCACATTCACGCAACTTTCAATAATACCACGGTCACCATCACAGACCCCAAGGGCGACACCCTGTGTTGGGCCAGTGCTGGCACGAGTGGTTTCAAAGGAAGTCGCAAAAGCACGCCCTTCGCTGGTCAGTGTGCTGCACAGCAAGCTGCTGAAAAAGCAACAAAGTTTGGCATGCGTGACGTTGAAGTGCGGGTGAAAGGCCCAGGTTCGGGTCGCGAAAGCGCAATCACCTCGCTCCAATCTGCTGGGTTGAATGTGAAGTTGATCGAAGACGTCACCCCAATTCCTCACAACGGCTGTCGTCCTCGCAAGAAACGACGCGTCTAGGCTTTCGGAGCCCAAGAGGTGTGGGTCCAACTTGTGACCCTCATCAAAAAGAGTTCTAACTGGAACTCCAAACGTTCGGTGATGCTATTGCTTGCAAAGCATTCCACAAAATCTACTAACCTCTCTCAATCTCTGCAGTTCAGAACTGAGGTAATAACACGATGCATATTCGTTGGCGTGGCATGGAATTGCCGAACGCGTTGGAAGTCGATCGAGACAGTCTAACGGAAACCTACGGCAAATTTTCCGCTGAACCCTTCGAGCGTGGCTTTGGTGCCAGCGTCGGCAACAGCCTCCGTCGAGTGCTACTGAGCAGCTTGATGGGTAGTGCCGTCACACAGATCAAAATCCGAGGTGCCCAGCACGAATTCACGACCATTCCGGGTGTCCTCGAGGACATTACCGAGATCGTCCTGAATGTAAAATCACTTGTCGTGCGAAACCACAGTGATGCGACCCGTGTGATCACGATCGAGAGTGACAAAGCTGGTGTGATCACCGGTGCAGATGTCATTACTGATGCAGATGTGGAAGTCATTAACAAGAACCACGTCATCGCAACACTGACATCAGACGTTCCATTTATGATGGAAATGGTTGTCGAAAACGGTCGCGGTTACGTTCCGTCAACGGAACACAGCACCGTTGATCACGAAATCGGCATCATCCCGATTGATGCTGTGTTCAGTCCTATCACGCGTGTTCGGTATGAGGTTCAAGAGACTCGAGTTGGGCAAAAAACCAACTTTGACAAACTCAATCTTGAGATCTGGACTGATGGTTCGGTTAACCCGGAACTTGCGTTGATTGAATCTGCCAAGATTCTCCGAAAGCATCTCAATCCGTTTGTTCAATACAGAGAACTTGGTCCAAGCATCTTCTCCGCCGCTCGCGGTGGAGCAGGTTCACCTGAAGCACAGCTCGAAGCAAAACTCAATATGACTTTGGCAGATTTGAGATTGTCTGTCCGAGCAAATAACTGCCTTGAGAGTGAGAACATCCAAACAGTTAGAGACTTGGTTCAACGAACCGAAGATCAACTACTCGAGGTGCGAAACTTCGGTGACACCACCCTGAACGAAGTTCGCGAGAAACTTTCACAGTATGGCTTACACCTCGGAATGCGAGTCCCAAGCCAACCTTCCTTCTGAGTGTTGGCTGATCGAATTCATTCGACACCAACTTCCCATTTCACAGACTAACCTTTGACGGACTTGATGCCATGCGTCACCGACGACGAGGCCGAACGCTCGGAAGAAGCCCGAGCCATCGCAAGGCACTCTTTAAAAATCTAGTAAGTGCTCTTTTCCTCACCGAAAGAGATGCAACCTACGACGATAACGCTCCAAAAACTCCAGGTCGAATCACTACGACGCTTCACAAAGCGAAAGAAGTGAGACCACTGGTAGAGAAGTGCATCACGATTGCGAAGAAATCCTTGGCTGCGGCTGAGGAGGCTAAGCAATTTGAAACCAGTGCGGAACGTGGAAGCGACGAATGGAAGCAATGGCGTCAAAGTGACGAATGGCGAAAATGGGCGACAGCCCGCGCGCCAGTCGTTGCAGCACGTCGACGCGTTGTCCAGCTCATTGGCGACAAGGAAGCAGCGAAGATCCTTTTTGATACCATCGCTG
>JAKMEW010000050.1 GCA_022425745.1 Rubripirellula sp. | reverse complement strand
ATTCCAAGAGCGTTACAAGACTGCACGAACGTCGCTGGCGAAACTAAAAATAGCGAGAGAATTATTGGCGTTGGCAGATGAGACTGAAAGCGACAACGCGACAAAGTACGTTCTCCACGACATCGCTCTGGATATCGCGATCAACGAACAAGCTCTTGACTTGATCGAAGCAATCACACTCGAACTGCTAGCCAAGTTTCGGGTCGATGAAGAGAACCTCAGGAGGACAACTTGGAGCAAGCTAATCAAGTCCAAAGAGCATTCAGAGCAAGAACAGGATCGTCTGCTTAAAGAGATCCTTTCTCGCTCAGCACTCCATCTCAAATCTGTCAATCCTGCGGCGGCGGTCATTCTCACCGAAATCGCCCTGAATGACCTCCCTTTTCTCGTACCCAACAAAACGAGCGCGGAACTTCAATTACTAAATCAAACAGCTACGATCACCAACGAGAAACTGGCCGCGGCCCTAGCAGCATCAAGCGGTCAACCTTCTCCTAAATCGCTCACAGCGTCTGGGTCAACACATTGCTTCATCCTCAACCAATGGAAACAAGGACTTGCCAAGATAGCCGGGGGAGACGACACCACTCTCGCGGGCATCGCGAGCGAAGAGATTTCGCTCGACACAGCCGACCCCAAGGCCTTGCATCAAGTCGCTGTGGCCTGGCAGCAATACGCAAATTCAATCTCTGGCGACCCGACTCTCGTCCTTCAAAAATCCACAATTCGGAACCACGCTTTAGAACTCGAGCTGATCGCCAAACCAATTGCAGCAGGGTTGATCCTTCTGACCATCGAGAAGTCGATCGAGGAACTTGAAACCAAGCTGACCGCTAAAACCTGGATAGACTCGCTCATCCTGCCGGAACACCAAGCCCATGAAGTGCTCGGCACGAATCAATGGGCGGTTGCGGGCGCCACCAACGACACCCAAGTGACGATAACCAATTCGATTGGGCAGAACTTCTCGCTGATACCAGCTCATCGATCTCTTCGCGTCCGAGGTAGCACGACGAATATCCGACGTTTCTGGATTGCAACCCACGAGGTAACGGAATCTCAGTGGTTTGAAGTGATGGGGAAAGACTGGCAAAAGTCGTCTTCCGGTTTTGCTTCTTTCGGTTCCGCGGGTGCACGCAAGGATTACCCCATCACCGATATTTCATATCAGGATGCTCTACTTTTTTGTGACACCTTAAACCAATTACCCGAAGAACGACGCAGTCGCCGAAAATATCGTGTTCCAACAATCAATGAATGGGTTGCTGCTTGCCTCGGTAATGCTACAACGACCTATTCATTTGGTGAGGCCCCCGATGAGGCATTTCAGTACGCTTGGACCGACCGAGAACTGCATGCGGTGGGACAAAGGAAACCAAATGACTTTGGCCTCTACGACTGCTACAACAACGCAATGGAACTCTGTGTGGATGTTTCATCGACCTCCCCGATTTATAACGGCGAGAACATCACCATCGCAGGTAGGTGCCTTTTCGATGACGACCTAAACCTCGAAAAAGATCATGGGATATCATTTCAGTCGCTCGGTCAATTCAGCGACTCCGCTGTTAAAAATACTGGCCTGAGACTCGTTTTAGAAAACTAGCTTCAGCATGAAAACGATTCCTTATCTACGAATCCCGCGTTCGCCAATCCTCCTCGGCTTCACGCTCGTTGAGCTGCTCGTTGTGATGACGATCATTTCGATCATGATTGGGCTGCTGCTGCCAGCTGTTCAGGAAGCGCGCGAAGCCGCTCGTATCACTAAGTGCCAAAACAATCTAAAGCAAATCGCACTCGCCTGCCAAAACTACGAAGCAGCCTTCAAGGAGCTTCCTGGATACGCAGGTGAACGCAATTCCCTATTCGTCCGTTACGACCGTGTACGTAAGCGTGACGCAACTCTTTCCGGAACGCCTTGGCCGGGTCAAATCCTGTCACAGATGGAACAGCCCGCGTTGGCATTAGGCCTATCGCGTATCGGAGAGATGCAACAAATCACGCCAGGCGAAATCGTGGTCAAGATGGTGCGTGCCACGATTCCTAGCTATCACTGCCCCACTCGGCGGGACGCCAAACCCTACCCACTGGTTCACGGATGGGAACTGAAATACGGTAGCGAGGGTGCGAGAATTGATTACGCGATGAGTGGCGGGGCGGCGAGAACGACCGAAGGATCCTCAGTGATTAAAAACTATGGTGACGGCATCTGGATTCTCGGCGAACGCGTCAAAACCAATCGAGTCAAAGACGGGCTCGCCAATACCTATCTCGTCGGCGAGAAAGCGATGGATTCATTGCGATACCACACCGGCGATGACCTAGGCGATCGAGCTCCGATCGCAGGCGACGCCGATGCAACAGGGACTGCGCATTCTTATGTGCGATTTGCAGCGCGTCCTCCCAAAGTCGACAAACCCCGTAGCTGCCTCGTATGCCATGACTTTGGTAGCGCACATTACGCCGGTTGGAATGTTGCCAATGCAGACGGCTCGGTGCGAATGGTCAGTTATTCTATCGACATGGAAGTAAACCGCGCAAACGCAACAATTGATCAATCTGAAATCGTCAAATACGATCACTAGATCGCCCATCCAATCAGACCGGTTTACACCCCGCTGTCGTCCTGACTGGACTCCTCGGCGGATGGCAACGGATCCTCTCGATCTTCGTTAAGAATCTCTTGTTGGTAACCGCCACTTTCCATCATTTTTGTCCACATGAGCATTTGCTCATCCAGTTCGGCATTCATGCTCCGAAAACGATCGGAAAAAACGAAGTAAGAAATAGCCGATGCTACCAGTAGTGACACTCCGCCAAATTTTTTGAGCTTATCGTGCTGCCGCTCACCAAACTCCCGCCGGATCGTAAATAAAGCTGTGCCTGCTAAAACTCCGCTGAGGACAAATGCCCCCCACCCAAAAACTTGCTGCTGCCCGCTATGCAGGGGACGCCACAGGATCGCGCTTACCAATCCCTTCGAAGCAAACACACCACTCGTCGCGAAGGCCGCCAAAAGAGCTACTAGCTTGGCGAGTTGATGCAACTGAAAAGGATCATCGTCACGTTTCGAAATATTATCTTGACGATTCTTCTCAGGAACCACCTGCTGAACGCCGGCTAACTCCGCTTCCTCACGTTCCATCTCAACGCGACAGTGATCACAGACACCTGTCTGAAGATTGATCGTCTTGCCGCAGTCCAGGCACAACAAACCTCGCTTCCCACCGGTTCGTATCTTTCGGCGTCGTGGTTCGTCGACAGCTTTTGCACCAGCACCGTCGGGTGCGTTCCGATCAGCTTTCTCTCCGGACGACGTAGCACGCCCAGAATTAGCCTCCGCCTGAATTCCTCCTTGAAATCCCCCAACGTTTGTCTTGTGCTCAAATCTCAGACACAATTCCGAATCGGTATCTTTTTTGGCGACCAATTCTTCATCAAGGGAAAGTGATCG
>JAKMEW010000440.1 GCA_022425745.1 Rubripirellula sp. | reverse complement strand
GTCTCAGCTCCGCTAATCAATCGAATGAAAGCAGCGTTGCTCACTCACAGTTACACGGAACTCAAGACGCTCGCTGACGACGTTCTGGCACTACCAACAAGTAGCAAAATCCGTGATCGTCTCGGTGCTACCCTTCGGTGATTGCCAAAGATTCCGAGCGTTCTTGGTCGTTATCAACAGATGTAACGACCACACCGGCCTCACGTCGTTCGACATCGGACTCCTCGGCACGGTGTGTTCTTCCGAGGAACCAGAAGGCCAGAAGACTTAAGCCGATACTCAAAACCACCCACCAAGTTTGGTAATGCAGAGTAGTTTCATTCCTCGTGAACAATAATTCGACGCCGGGCAGCGCCCCATTTGCCAATCGCTCCAGCGATGCTGACATGGCGTTGTTGGCAAAGTGGAATAGCATTCCTGGCAGCACGCTGCGAGTGCGAAAGGCAACCCAACCGAGCACCAAACCCATCACCGTGGCACAAATTGACTGCTGCAGTACACCATGTGAAGCGCCAAAGAGCAGGGCGGTGATGATGATGGCTCCCCAGTGCTGTCCATTGCGTTCAAGCCCACTAAAAATCAAACCCCGAAACGCTAGCTCCTCGCAAATCGCAGGAGTTACTGCAATCAAAACGATGACCAATCCCCATGGCAATTGCGAGATCTGCTCAGCGATGGGCTTCATCGCCTCAACGGCTTGCTCGCTGACGGGATAAAGCGTGCTGACAAGCTCACCAAGCATCAAGTAGGTTGGATGAAATAACACACCGAGAGATAGCGAAACCGCTAGCGTCCGGAAACTGACACCGCGAATTTTTAATGCGCGAAGCGGCTTCCGACTGCACAAGATCGCGAAAGCGAGACTTGGCGCTAGGATAAACGTCAACTGCGGGTACAGGACCATTTTGGCAAATCCGTATCCATCCTCTGGCATCTCTCCGCCAGAAAGCTTGGCGAAAAATAGAGCGACCAAAATGACCGAGCCACAGAAATAGGAAACCGATCGACTTGGAACCGCACCTCTCCGTTTCCATGCACGGGTTAACCAAAGCCGCAGGTCAAATGGTTCCTGCGATCCAAAAAGAACGGCCTCATCCTCGAATTGCCGCTTGGCCCAATTCATTGCCAACCACAGACATAGTGCGGTGACTCCGAGTACCATTGGCACATGTAAAGCCGCCACTAAGTAATCACCCTCGACCAGAGACCGAACAAGGAGAAACATTCCGGTCACTGGAATCAAGCTTGTCCCCGCAGATAACTCGATACCGGGTAACATTGGAATCAGCACCAGAGGTAACGTCACCATCATCAACGGCATCAAATAATACTGGCCCTCCTTACTACTTTTCGCTAACGCCGCAGCAGCCAAGGCTACCGCGCTGAACAAAAAAGAGAGTGGAATTAAAGCAATCAACAGCCACAGCATCGGCACGAGCGGTGGCGATCCAATAGCCGCACCGGAGCCGAGTGAAATCTGCCTAAAAATCAACGAACTGGTCACCAACATGCTGCAACAATTCAAGACCGCTGTCGCGATGCTAGCCGTCGTCACTGCGCACAGCTTGCCCCAAACGATCTCTGCACGTGAAGCTGGACTGCACAACAATGTCTCCAGAGTGCCGCGTTCCTTCTCGCCAGCGACCAAATCAATCGCTGGGTAAAATGCACCGGTCAGAGCCCACACGAGCATGATGAACGGCAGCATCTTGCTCCAAAAGGCCGCAGACTTACTTTGCTGCGGTGCAACATCCACCTCATCCAATCGGAAGGGGTTTAGCACAGATTCTTCGATTCCAGTCTCCGCGAGATCTCCCCGAACCCAACGACTCTGCCACTGATTCAACAGGGAAATGATCCGACCACGCGCCACGCGAGATTCGTCGGATGTGACATCATAATAGAGCTGCAAATTGGCAACATCTTGGGTGGTTCTCGCGGAATGATCCAAAAACTCAGGGGGGATCACCAGCACCACGTCAAAGCGACCGTCCTGAATCCAAGTGGTTGTTTCTTCTCTTACATCACGCCCAAGTTTGATCGTTCCCCAGTCGTAATGAACCAGTTCAATACGGCCGCCTCCCTCATCGAGACCCTCCGCAAAACCATCACCCTCAAACAGAGGTGTGGGAACATCTAAATGATCACGCCCCAACACGCACACCGAAATCGGACTCTCACGTTTGAACTGAGAGATCTGCAGCAACACCATCCCGAGTAGCGGGTAGAGAAGGATCGGTAAGATCGCAATCGTAAAAAGTGTACGTCGGTCACGCAGTTGATCGATCATCTCCCGTCGATAAATCAACAAAACCGATCGCCATGATCTGCCGCCTTGCGCAATGTGCCCTTGCTGCGTCTCAGTGCTTTTCGCTGCTTTATTGACAGTCATCCCGATGCCCCCATCGATTGACGTGCCTTAACTTCACCACGCTCATGCTCACTGAGTAGTGAGAAGAAAAGCTCCTCAAAATCTTCCTCTGCATGCCGCTGCTTGAGTTCTGATAACGTTCCCGTATCAAGAATCCGACCCTGATGCATGATTGCGATGCGATCACACAGACGCTCGACCTCACTCATGATGTGCGTGGAGAAAATGAGACACTTGCCGGCCGTTCTCAGGTCACGAATGATGGTCAACAGATTTCGCGCCACCAGGACATCAAGCCCAAGAGTTGCTTCATCAAAAATTAAAACAGGAGGATCGTGCACCAAAGCCCTCGCAATTGAGACCTTCTGCTGCATCCCCGTCGACATATTGGCCCCGAGAACGTCACGAAAATCCTGCATCCTCAATTGATCAAACAACTCATCGCAACGATCTCTGACTTTGACACCACTCATCCCATGCAATTGACCGAAATGTTGCACCATCTCCAAAGCGGTCATGCGGTCATAGATTGCGGTATTATTTGAAACGAATCCGATATTGCGTCTGACCAACTCGGGTTGCGTTACCACGTCGTGTCCCGCTATCGCCGCGTGGCCGGAACTGGGCGTGAGAACGGTACTGAGAATTCGGAGAACCGTTGTTTTACCTGCACCATTGGCGCCGAGTAATCCAAAAATCTCGCCTGCTCGCACTTGGAAGCTCACACCGTCGACCGCCAGAAAATCGCCGCGACTGGAGTCGGGATAGACTTTGCTGAGGTTGGTAACTTCAATCATTGAATCAATCGCGAGATGCGCAGCAGAAACCTAAAGTGCGTCATGGCATGAAAATTCGAGGTTAATGAGCGAGTGCGTGGCGGTGAAGCGACTTTCACGAAGAAGCCACCAACTTGTCCATTCCAGCCCTTTTAACCGCTACCCCTTAACACGAAGCCTTACAACCGGACCCGAGACGGAGTTAAGTGCCTCAATCTCCTTCGTTGCCTGACTTGCCGCACCCTCAGTTGCTTCATGCGTCATGATCACAAGCGGAACCGGATCGCGCTGCCGATCACCATCCGAGCTTTCGTGCTGAATCACCGATGCGATCGAAATCCCGTATTTGGAAAGGACATTTGCGATCGCTGCAAGCGTTCCGGGATGATTCGCTGCGGGTAATCGGAGGTAATAACGCCCCACCAGAGTATCGGCGTCACGCAGAAGCACACGCGGCGGTTGATCGTTTGAAAAATACCGCAAAGTTCGGAACGTGATTTTTGTCCGACCCACAGCTGTATCGATCAAATCCGCAACAACCGCAGATGCGGTTGGCATCTGCCCCGCTCCAAGGCCGTGGTAAAACACAGGTCCCACCGCATCACCCTGAACACGTATCGCATTGAACGCGTCCCTCACCTCGGCAAGCGGTGTACCAACACGTACCAAAGTGGGTGCGACGGAGAGCTCAAGGCCATCCTCCGCAAGATTAGCGACCGCAAGCAGCTTGATCCGATACCCGAGTTCCTTCGCGTACCGCAGATCGTCAGGGTCAAGACCATCAATTCCAACACGCGGAATCTCGCTCCAATCGACAGAAGCACCGAACGCCAAGTGCGAAAGGATTGCCAATTTTTGGGCCGCATCCGTCCCGTCGACGTCCATCGTGGGGTCGGCCTCGGCGTAACCGAGACGCTGTGCCTCGGCAACGACCGAACTGTAATCGCAGCCAAACTCATCCATTTGTGAGACGATGAAATTACTCGTCCCATTCAAAATACCTTCTAGAGAAAGAATTTGGTTCGCGGAAAGGCATTGGCTAATATTCGCAACGATGGGAATCCCACCGGCAACCGCCGCTTCGAACGCGATGCTGCGACCAAGTTGCTGTGCACGGGTAAATAGTTCGGCTCCATGCTCGGCAAGCAGCGCCTTATTGGCGGTCACGATATCCTTGCCAGCTTCCATTAACTCCAGCATGACACTCCGAGCCGGTTCCAATCCGCCCATCAACTGCGCTACCACATGGATATCTGGATCGTTTATCACATCCTCAATGCGGTCAGTCAGCACGCCGTCGGGCAAATCGACGCCGCGATCCTTACCAAGATCACGGACCACAGCCTTCTTGAGCCACAAAGTGCGTCCTGCGT
Organism: Rubripirellula sp.; assembly: GCA_022425745.1. GTDB lineage: Bacteria > Planctomycetota > Planctomycetia > Pirellulales > Pirellulaceae > Rubripirellula. The sequence goes on along the minus strand of JAKMEW010000440.1, from coordinate 3,502 downwards.
GACGCGTAGTCCGATCCCCGTGGTCCAGCAAAAGCCTTGCCACACCAGCGCCGACGGTACCAAGTCCTACGATAGCCACATTTGTTTTTTCCATGATCAAATGGTACCTCGTACCGCACGCAACCGGGAGGGCAGATCAAGTCGGTTACCATCTACTCAGAAAAATGAAACGAAGCGATTCCAATGATCGATACATTCGGTTGAATCGATCTCAGACGCACAGAGAGAGAAACGCCACCTACCACTTAACTACCACACTGTCCCGAGAAGGCCTCAGTGTCCGGAGAAGGATTGCAAAACGGAGAAATCTCCGGAGAATGATCAGTAAGAGCCAATACGCCACAACACCCTCTCTCCATACCCCTCCTGTGACGCATGCAAGACAGTTGGCCAATCGTTAATAGCGTCTTGAGCGTATTCCTAGTGATAGGAATTGGTGCATTCGCGAGGCACCTTGGTTGGCTAACCCGCGAGTCGGATAAATCGCTAGCAAATCTCACGACAAACGTGCTGCTGCCAGCTTACTTTCTACAAAAGATCGTCCTTGGCGAGCACCCAGAGATCAGCAGCGGGCTCTGGACACCCCCACTTTTTGGCTTGATCACGACCACACTCGGGTTTGTCCTCGCGTACCTGTTCGCCACAACCGTTGGCCCTAAGTTCGGACTTGCGAGCCGCAGTAGCCAGAGCGTCTTCGCCCTATGCGTTGGCGTGTGCAATTACGGCTTCATTCCGCTCCCTTTGGCCGAACAGTACTACCCCGACGCGATCATTGACCTCATTCTCCACAATGTCGGTGTCAATTTGGCTCTATGGAGCGTGGGGATTGCCATCATCAGCGGATCGATTCGGGACGGATGGAGAAAAGCTTTTCTGACGCCACCGTTCCTGACAGTGTTCCTCGCGATTTCACTGCAACACTTTAACCAAACCAGTGTCATTCCCGTGGCGGTCGCGACGGGGATTGAGAACCTTGGATCTTGTGCGATCCCGATGGGCTTGATTCTCAGCGGCGCAATCATGGTTGACTTCCTGAAAGAAGCGTCATGGCTTGGCAGCTTCCGTATCGCAGTGGCGGCAATCATTCTGCGGCAAATATTATTCCCTGTTTTGATGCTCGTTGCAGCAAAATACCTCACCGATAGCATCACGCTTCGTCAGGTTATGCTTCTCCAAGCTGCGATGCCAGCGGCAATCTTCCCGATTGTGATTGTGAAGCTGTACGATCACGAAATTGACACAGCGCTTCGTGTCGTTCTTGCCTCATCTCTCGCTGGAATCATCACCATCCCATTTTGGTTGACCTACGGGGCGGCATGGTTGTTACCAGTCGGAGGATGAACTACCGCCACCACGTGCAGGTCGATCACGAGCACAAGTGTCTGCAAATTCTCTCGTCGCCAAGTGTCTGCAAACTAGCGTTAAGTGGCGGGGAATTCTCAGTGGTAGAGCGGGATAAAGCCCCACCTACCCGTTTCGTTGAGAATCCCACGCACGCTGGCGGACGGTCGCACCACCGCTGAGATTCTGCACCTTAAATCCATGCTGAGTTAGAATCCGCGCGGCAATATGACCTCGGATCCCGACCGCGCACGTGATGACCCAGAGGTCATCATCGGACGGTTCACCCAACTCGCAGATCCGATCTCGTAACTCATCGACGGGAATATGGACCACCGAATCAACCCCAGCAAATGGCTTTGATTCGACCTCGGGAAGTGTGCGAACATCGAGCACTTTCGTCCACTCAGATCGGCTCCAGCGTCACAAAACGACTCTATGCCATCGAGAGCATTTGAAGCCACAAACGAAGCGAGATGCACAGGATCCTTCGCCGATCCAAATGGTGGCGCGTACGCAAGGTCGACTCCGGCGAGACGACGAACATCTCCACCAAAGTGCATCGCAGTTGCCACCACATCAAGTCGCTTATCACAACCTTCCCCGCCAACGACCTGGCAACCGAGCACTCGACCGTTTTCAGGACTATAAGATAGTTTCAGCGTCATCATTTCTGAGCCGGGGAAATATCCTGCGTGGTTCTTAGCAACCACCGTTGCGTGAGCGGACTCGACCCCTAGTCGGTCCGCCAGTGCCCCCGTCAGCCCTGTAAAACCAGCCGAAATTCCAAAAACCCTCACGATTGCAGTACCCCAAACTTCCTGCATTGGCTCCGCATCATCAACTGCAGCATGCTGCCCCGCGAGACGCCCCGCTCGATTGGCTGGACCCGCCATGGCAATCCTCGCCGGCTCACCGGTGGGACCGTAGACGTACTCGACCGCATCACCAACAGCGTAAATGTCAGGATCCGACGTCTGCATCAAATTGTTGGTCACGATTGCACCGCTACGACCGGTCTCCAGATTCGCGTTGACCGCGAGTTGAGAATTCGAGCGAACCCCGATGCCAAGGATGACGAGATCACCTTCCAGCTGCGAACCATCCGAAAGTATCACTCCGCAGGCCAACCCATTTTCATCGGTGGTGATCGATTCCACAGCGGTGCCCAAATGCAGATCAACCCCATGACTGACAAGCTCCGCCTTGATTGGCTCCGTCATTTCCGGATCCATCATCGGTAGCACATGGGACTGCAGCTCTACCAAAGCTGTCTTCACTTCGCGGCGAACCAATTGCTCGACCATCTCAAGACCAATGAACCCAGAGCCAACCACAATTGCTCGCTTAAGCCTTCCGCTGTCAACGTATGCTTTGATGCGGTCCATGTCCGAAAGGTTTCGCAGCGTAAGAACATTATCCGCATCGACACCTGTAATGTGCGGAATGATCGGACTCGCTCCCGGCGATAGGATCAACTTATCGTATGCAAGCCGATTACTTTCTTGGGAGTCGCGTTGCTGAATCACAACCTCTTTACGCTCCCTATCGATCTCCGTTACTTCCTGAGCAACACGAACATCAATTCGAAATCGCTTCCGCAGAAACTCCGGAGTGGCGACGAGGAGTTTGGCGCGTTCGGTTATTTCTCCACCGATGTGATACGGAAGCCCACAATTGGCAAACGACACGTGATCCTCTTTCTCAATCAAGATGATCTCTGCATGTTCATTCATCCTGCGAGCTCTGGTCGCCGCTGAAGCTCCACCTGCGACTCCACCGACAACCACGATGGTCCGTTTTTTCCCTGCCTCACCCATACCGTCCACACTGATAGAAAGAAAGGATCCGATCCAACGCTAGCACTGAGCTAACCATCATCGGCACGAAACATGATCCGCTCAGGCGACCGAATCACACATCGAAGTCAACGTTATTGCCTGATTTTCTCAAACACTACACCGCCTGCGAACAAAAGTCAGGAGACTCAAAAATTTCTAAAACAAGCCAGCGCCGCACAATTGGTCGATGTTTTATTCGATCCAGACTCGAGCATACACCCCCTTGAAAAAGACACTCGGAATCAGACACTCGCAGCATCAAACGTTAACCTCAGTCCGTCAAAAGCCAACGAGATACCTTCGGGCAACTCCGCTTCCAC
>JAKMEW010000432.1 GCA_022425745.1 Rubripirellula sp. | reverse complement strand
ATATTAGCCATAAGCGAATAAAACATGACATTCCTGCGAAAATCATACCAAACCCCTAGTTACTTACTGCTCTTAATATTCCTACTTAGCGGCTGTTCAAAGAGCAATCAGCAGTCGCAAGTCGATGAAACAAATTCGTCGCTCAAAACAAAACCTCGTGTTGGACTAATCATGAAGTCCTTAGCAAATGAGTTTTTTGCAACAATGGAACAGGGGGCGTTCGCACATCAAGCCGCAAATTCTGAGCAATACGAACTTATCTGCAATGGAATTAAAGATGAGACTGACCTCAGCAGACAAGTCGCTCTAGTTAACGAAATGGTTGCTGCAAATATTGATGCCATCGTCATCGCGCCAGCGGACTCCAAGGCTCTCATTCCCTGCCTTCGCAGAGCGATGCAGGCAGGAGTCATTGTGATCAACATCGATAACCAGCTAGACAAAGAAGTGATGAGCCAAGAAGCAATTCAGATCCCTTTTGTTGGACCAGATAATAGAGCCGGCGCTCGAATGGTGGGTGACTACCTTGCAGAGAAACTTAATAAAGGAGATGAAGTTGCGATTCTTGAAGGTAAGACGACTGCATTCAACGGCATACAACGTCGGACAGGTTTTTCCGATGCAGCGGAGGCCGCAGGACTGAAAATTGTTTCTAGTCAATCAGCCGATTGGGAAACCAATAAAGCAAACACGATCACTTTATCAATGCTCAGCGAATACCCAAATCTGAAGGCTATCATGGCGTCAAATGACTCCATGGCATTGGGTGCAATTGCTGCAATTAAGTCCACTGGACGATCGGGCGAAATTCAGGTCGTTGGCTTTGACAATATCAGCGCTATGAAAGATCTAATTGATAATGGAACGGTTCTTGCAACCGCCGATCAACATGCGGCGGATCTCGCAGTTTTTGGCATTGAAACGGCATTGAAACTCTTGGACCAACCAGAATCGAAGGTTCAAAACGTTCAAACACCCGTGGATCTTATCGTGAAAGCAGTTCAGTAGCCGTGACACCTAAGCCGTTATTGAAGATACACAATATCTCGAAAAGCTATGGAACCAGGGTTCTCAGCGACATCTCTTTGAACATACACCGAGGAGAGATACACGGCATCATTGGCGCTAACGGTGCCGGCAAATCTACGCTTTGTAACGTCATCGCTGGTCTCACTTTGCCAGACGCCGGGGAAATGCTTCTTGAGGGTGAAGTCTATCGGCCTAAAACGCGAAAAGAGTCGCTCGCCTGTGGCGTGCGAATGGTACATCAAGAATTATCATTAATCTCAAACTTGACCGTTGCTGAAAACCTTTTCTTAACCGACCTACCCACTCGCTCTGGCTTACTCGACCATAAAGAACTACGCGCTCGGGCAACTGCACTACTTAGACGCCTTGGCCTAACTGCAATTAATCCAATGGCACTGGTTGGCTCATTGGGTGCAGGACAACAGCAACTCGTTGAGATCGCGATGGCTCTCTCCAAGAGTTGTAAGTTACTAATTCTAGATGAACCGACAAGTAGCCTCAGCGGGAGAGAAACAAACCAACTTTTTGAATGGCTTCGACGCATCAGCAATGAAGGCATTGGCGTCGTTTTCATCTCCCATCGAATACCTGAACTAACCACCGTCACAGATCGCCTCACAATCCTAAGCGATGGACAATGCATCTATACGGATAAGACAGAAAAGGTCAGTCATCAGAAAATACTAGACTTAATTGCGGGTACCGAAACCACACCACAGCCACATCAATCATTTGAATCGTACTCGACAGACAAACCCGCTTTGACAGTCAAGAACCTGACACTTCAACCCAACGGTTCACCCATCTCATTCTCTGTAAATGCTGGTGAACGTGTCGGACTCACGGGATTAGTTGGATCAGGTCGCACGGAACTTCTCAATGCTATCTATGGAGTCTCGGGTACGAGCAACGGAATCATACAACTTCACGGTGGACCAGAAAGAGAAATCTTTCGCGGGTCGCACCACGCCGCAAGAGCTGGCATTGGCCTGCTTCCCGAAGACCGCAAGAAATCGGGCGTCCTGTTGAACTTGGACATTACCCTCAACATAACAATCTCATCTCTTCGAGAGAAATTTAGCCGGTTTGGTTTCATCGCCCAAAAACGCCAGACGATCGCAGCAAGAAAATCAACGAAGAAACTAAAGATCAAATGTAATCGAATTAACCAAACTGTCCGCACCCTAAGTGGCGGCAATCAGCAAAAGATTGCAATTGGAAAATGGCTTTTAACGGACGCCAATATCCTGCTACTCGATGAACCAACTCGTGGGATCGATGCCGCCGCTAGACAGTCCATTCATGCACTCATTGCCGACGCGGCATCAAAGGGTAGAAGCGTTATTATGGCAAGCAATGATATTGACGAGTTAATGAGTCATTGCGACAGAATCATTGTGCTCGCGGCTGGTGCAATCTCGAATACTTTTCTCCGATCAACGTGGAGTTCCGAAGGAATTATCAAATCCTGTTTCGCCCAACGTGGCAATGAGAATCAATCGTGTGTGACATGACGATACCACCTATGCTAAAGCAACACGCTGGACTCGCATCCGTACTTGGTTTGATTTTCATTATCTTTTCAACCACAACGGAACATTTTTTTCAAATCAGCACCTTTGCCTCAATCGCAAATCAGATCCCTGACCTCATCTTGGTGTCTGTGGGGATGACCTTCGTACTCATCCTGAAAGGAATTGACCTCTCCGTCGGTTCTGTGCTCGCACTTTCCTCCGCAGTACTAGGATATTTCTTGGTGGTGCATCCATTACCCTTAAACTTCGCTGTCTCGCTCTCCATCTTTACCGGCATATTATGTGGCAGTGCCAACGGACTCATTTCAATAAAAGCAAAAATTCCGTCATTCATTGTGACACTAGGAATGCTGGAAGTAGCTAGAGGCATAACCAAGTTAGTGACCAATTCTCAAACTATCTATATTGGCACGAAGATTGAGTTCATAAGCTCCCCGCACCCAGCACTACCGTTCTCCCCTGCATTCATTATTGCGGTCACTGTCGTTTTGATTGGTCAACTAGTACTTAGTCGAACTACATTTGGACGCTACTGCATCGCAATCGGAACCAATGAGGAAGCGGTACGTTTATCGGGTATCAATGTGATTCCATACCAGATCTCGACATTCCTTATCTGCGGCCTTATGTGCGGAACAGCGGGTGTGTTTCATGCATCAAAGTTAGCAAGCGCTGATCCAAATGCAGCTTTCGGCCTGGAACTTTCAGCAATTGCTGCATGCGTCATTGGAGGTACTAGCCTGATGGGAGGCAGGGGCAACATCATCTCCACATTTATAGGTGTCCTGATAATTGCCACTTTGCAAACTGGGCTGGCCCAGATGGGAGTCAGTGATCCGCTGAAACAATTAATCACCGGCGCAGTAATTATCACCGCTGTAGTAACAGACTCTGTCCGGCAGCGATGGGTGTAATGAATCAATGCAACTCTGTGTGCAGGGTTGCTGTATGACGCATTGCCTTCGGTGCAAGATTCAGTCCGTTGAAACCAAGATACGATCACTGACTTTATAAATCCGATTCGTACTAAATTCTTCACCGACAAATGCAGCGACTCGCAATTGATTCTTCAGCACTTGATCGGGAACATGAAAAGTCACAATCGCTTCACCTGCACCCTGAACAGAAATAATCTTTCGCTCCAACCTCTCGGACACACCTAGGTCGCTCTTTTTTGAGTCGTACTTTAAGGTGACTTGAATTTTCTGCCTCCCTAAATTACTCGGCAAATTGTATTTAATGTTGACGTTAAGATCGCTTCCAGTGTGAACGTTTTTTTCACATCCAATAATCAATGCCTTATCAGAAAGCCCATTCATTACTCTTTTATTCGCAGATCTGTGAGCTCGTTTTTTTTCTTGATGCTCACGGGACCTTTGATCCTCTTGTTCCATAAAGAGTGTGACGGATTTTGCATTCTCTATATCGAATAGCAGCGGCCCAACAGGATCTCCAATCCTCAACAGCTCCGACGCAAGCTTTGATCGAGTCTGTTCAATTCTTTGCTGCTGCTCGGTGTACCCAATGAGGTTTTCGCGACAATCCGAATCACTTGCTAGCTCATAAAACTCTTCTCGCACACGGTGATCAAAATGCATTAAGCGACGTGAAATGAAAGCATCAGAAACTGCCAACTCGCGCATCCTACGATAGGATAGAGTGCCAGTTGTCGCTGTCGCAAACTTTCGATGGCCATCCGACCAGGGATTGAAAAGATACAAATGGGATTTGGTTACTAGGCCCCGCATAGGATGTCGATTTCCACCAGAATTTTCGTTGTATTGAAGAATCACATGCTCACGACCTGTTTGCGACTCCCCTCTCAGCAAAGGAGCGAATGACCGCCCGTCTAGCCGCTCTGGCTCAGGATGCTTATGCCCCATTAACTCAAGCAATGTTGGAAGAAAATCAATTGCGGACACCATGTGATCGTGGTCAACATAGCCGGGTGTCGTCACACCCGGCCAACGCACCATCAAGGGTGTTCTCGTGCTGTGATAATACAGTTGCGTTTTTGCGAAAGGTAACGGCATGCCGTGATCAGAACAGAACAGGACGACCGTACGTTCTTGCTCACCCGACCGGTTCAAGGCATCCATAATTTCAGAAAATGCATCGTCTGCGCGTCTAACTGAAGAATAGTACAACGCGAGCTCTTGGCGGACAGCCGGATCATCAAATAAGAACCCCGGTATCGGCACCTCCTCACCCACAAAGACTCGAGAAGGGGTGAATGGATCGACTGGAACACCATCCTGTGTTCTTGGCGAGTAAAACGGTTTGTGTGGATCAGAAATATTAATCATCAAGCAGAATGGCTTACCCTGCTGACGCGCTAACGCGATTCCCTGTCGCGTTGACTTACCGTAGCTTTTTGGATCTTTGACATGGTGCTGATCTCCATTTAAATCACGATCAAGTACTGCATCCCATCGGTAAGGTGTGTATGGGGTTGAGTGGGAAACCTTGCCTCTGATCGCGGTAAAGTATCCAGCGTTTTGAGCTAAGTCGCACAATACTGGGTAATTTGGATTTTGATTCTGTACAAATCCTTCTATCCCATTTTTATGAGCATACATCCCAGACCACATGATATTTCGACCTGGCATGCAGTTACCAACTTGTACATGAGCATGCTCAAAACGCATTGCACTGCGTGCGAAGCGGTCGATTGAGGGTGATGTATCCGGCAATCGACAGTCGTAAACTCCAAGGGAATCGGCGCTCATATCATCTACTGTAACAATCAATAGATTCGGCCGCTTTTCCTGGGCACGCTCTTCCCCTTTGACTTGATCGTGAAGAATGACAGCGACAACAACATACACACACAAGATCATTCGATTAGACACTCAAACACCTCATGCAACTGGCAACCAATCAAGTTTTAAAAAATCAGCATTGCACCGATAGCTGCAGTCATCAGTAATGAGAAGCTTTTAAAAAGAGTCGCTTCCCATCATAAGAATATCGATTCACATTGACTGCGGTGAGCATCTTACACAATTAGAATCACCGCTTAACCCAAAACCGAATAATCTCTTCCACTTCTTCCTCTTCTAGAAACTCATGAGCCAACAATGCATCGGCAAGAGCGGCGACCGCCGGCCAACACCTATCACTTCGAATAATCATTTGCAATTGATCAAGCAATTGACGCAGCGTTGCAACTTTCCTTTCAACAGATTGAATTTGGGAGAGGATCGACCAAGCAGAATCCAAATCATGTTTCCAGGGAGCCAAATTTTGAAACTCAAGTGGAATGCCGGAATAAACCATCTCGGCGGCTGGACCAGCTAATGTTGTAAGAATCTCTCGCTGGAGATGTTCGTCCAAGTTCTTGCCAATCGAACGCCACGCAATTCGACAATCGCCGTACAGCCGCACACCCACCACTTCATGCTCACCACCTAATTGCAAAGATTCAACAACTCCACCCAATGCGAATCCAATGACCGCGTGCCCAGCTTCGTGGTAAGCAGTAAGAGTTTCTTCCTCATCCAAGGCTGATCTATCCTGTGCTAGACTGCTGCGCACGATAAACTGCTTCGTGCGAAACGGCCAACATCGATACCGTCTAGGACACAACTGTAGCGTATAACCCTATTGAATCACCACTCATCCAAGTAAGAAATAATCCGCAACATGAAAGCGCTCCTACTCACCGAATATAAAACGATGGTTGTCACGGATGTCGAAGAACCCGCCGTAGGTCCTGACGATGTTCTTGTACAGGTTGAGGCGTGCGGGATCTGTGGAAGCGATATCCACGGGTACGACGGTAGTACAGGTCGCCGCATCCCACCTTTGGTAATGGGGCATGAAGCGGCGGGTATAGTCGTGTCGGTTGGTGAACGAGTGACAGATCTCGAAATCGGTACCCGAGTCACCTTTGATTCGATGGTGTCATGTGGAGAGTGTGAATTTTGCCGGAAAGGTGATGGTAACCTTTGTGATAACCGCATGGTGCTAGGTGTGTCCTGCGGAGAATATCGACGCCACGGCGCCTTTGCTGAGCGGATCAGCGTTCCGCGGCGTATCGTCTACCGACTTCCGGAATCCTTACCATTTGAACATGCGGCACTCGTCGAGGCTGTCTCGGTTGCGGTGCACGCAGTCAACGTTACGCCAATTCAACTTGGCGACACAGCCGTGATTGTCGGATCCGGGATGATCGGACTGCTAACGCTTCAAGCCGCGCGAGCCGCGGGCGCCAGTCAGATCATCGCTGTGGACGTAAATCACAAACGCCTCCAAGTGGCAAAGGAGCTGGGCGCCGACCACTGCCTCAATGCCCAAGAAGTATCCGTACCTGACGTGATCAGAAAGCTCACCGAAGGTAGAGGATCTGATGTGGCACTAGAAGTTGTTGGTGCTACCGGAACAATCCAGACCGCAATTGAATCGGTTCGCAAGGGCGGCAATGTGACACTCGTTGGCAACGTATCACCAACAATTGAACTTCCACTTCAGTCAGTGGTAACACGGGAAATATCGTTAAAAGGAACATGCGGGTGCAATGGAGAATACCCGCAGTGTATTGATCTGATGAATCGAGGCATCATTAATGTTGCTCCATTGATCACTGCTGAGATCAGCCTTGATGAAGGTCCCACTTGGTTTGAACGCTTGCATGCCGGTGATCCCGATCAAATGAAAGTCGTTGTTAAACCAAGAGCATGATGCGTTCAAGAGACGGAAAATTTCAAATGAAATCTGATGGTTTGCACTTAAAGCTCAAGTGGTCATTTCTTGGTCTTTTAGTCATGAATTTCGCTTGGGCGGATGGCCCCGACGACAATAAACCTGACGCAGTCCGCGAAATCCCGCCTCAGGGAATTGAAATTGATCAATCAGCGAGCCAGGCACTTCTTTGGCGATGCAAGGCAATCCGTACCCAATGGCAGACGATTTATTCTGATGCACAAGAAAAAGACCCGACCAAAGCACGTCAGCTGGAAAACTTGGAAGCAGAAGTTCTCGTCTTTCCAAGAGCAGTAGAACTTGCTTTGGAATTCAACCAATTTTACAGAAAACAAGATCTTGAGTCCGCCTCGCATCTCCTGGACGAAGCCACTCAGCGTATCTCTCGAATTGAAAATGGAGCAGACTGGTCGGAGACAGTCGGGATTGGACGCACGACGGAAACGCATACCGTGATTGGAGGGTTCCGCTCGCAAGTAGACGACTCCTTTCAACCTTACGGAGTGGTGATTCCAGCGAATTACTCAATCACACCCACACAATCACGTCGATTAGACATTTGGTTCCATGGTCGTGGAGAAAAAGTAGCAGAAGTACATTTCTTAACGCAGCAGCAAAGAAGCACCGGACAATACACACCTTCTGACACCTTTGTACTTCACCCATATGGTAGGTACTGCAATGCGTTCAAGTTTGCGGGAGAAATCGATGTACTTGAATCGCTTCGCTACATCGAAACACAACTACGAATCGATCCTGAGCTTATAAGCGTCCGAGGATTCTCAATGGGCGGAGCCGGCTGTTGGCAATTTGCAACGCACTACCCCGACCTTTGGTTTGCCGCCAACCCCGGCGCCGGTTTTGCCGAAACAAAAGAATTCTTGAACTTTTTTCAGAATGAGGACGTTAGCAAATCTGCACCCCACTATGAGCAAACTCTATGGAAATTATATGATTGCCCGCCCTGGTCACGGAATCTTCTGACCCTGCCTACCATTGCCTATAGCGGTGAAATCGATAAACAAAAACAGGCTGCAGATATCATGGAAGAGTCATTGAAAGACCATGGTGTTCAGCTCACTCACATCCTCGGTCCGAACACTGCACACAAGATTCTCGAGGACTCAAAAAAAGAAATCGAATCTCGTATGCAAGCGATTGCAATGAACCGTGAATCGCGAAGATGCCCAAAACAGATTGACTTCACGACGTACTCACTGAGGTATCACAATCATCACTGGATTACTCTTCACGGGCTCAATAAACACTGGGAAGAAGCTAACGTTCGCGCCCGCATCAATGGTAGCTCTATTATCGCTACGACCACCAACGTATCGGACATCGAATTTATCTTCGACTCCGGTCAGTGGCCAAATCAAAAGGCCATACCCATCACGATTACGATTGACGGGCAAACACTTGAGGGTCCACTACCTCAATCAGACCAATCTTGGAGTTGGCGACTGAGCCATGCGAATGGGAAATGGAAACCGTCTCAAATTAACGAATCTGTGGTCAGAAAAAAACCTAGGCTGCAAGGGCCTATCGATGATGCCTTTCTAGAAAGATTTATCTTTGTACTACCGAGTAAAAAAAGCAAAGATCCGTTGGTGGAGAATTGGACGTCGGAAGAATCACAGCATGCTATGACACATTGGCGAAAGCACTTTCGCGGTGACATACGTGCAATAAAAGACGATGAACTGACGGAAAAAGAAATTGCTGAATCAAATCTAATCTTGTTTGGAGATTGTGACTCAAATTCCGTTATTAACCAAGTCGCGCATCAAATACCGATAAACTGGAATGAACATGAAATCAGCATTGGTAACTCGAAGACCCCACGGAAGGGACATCTACCGATTTTGATTTATCCCAATCCGCTGAACCCTGATCGCTATATCGTTTTGAATAGTGGCTTTACATTCCGTGAATACGACTATCTCAATAACGCACGTCAGACACCGAAACTGCCGGATTGGGCACTCGTTGATATCTCGAATGGATCGACAACACAAACACCAGGTAAGGTGGTGCATGCCAACTTCTTCAATGAAAATTGGCTACCGACAAGTGGCGGCAAAGAAGCACAAGAAGAGTCAAGCTCACAGTAATTATTTGAAGGCAGTGATGTCGATCTTCAAAATGATGAAGGACAGCTTTTAAAAAAACAGCTCGCCCCGCGTAAACCTCGAGTTCCAACGTCAAACGCGCGTAACGACTCACTCTGCTGATTTCTCGAACCAATCGACCGTGCCGGTCGAAATTCCTTCATGGACGCCCTCAAAGATTAAGAGTTGAGCGTCTTTAGAGGACCGCTTCAAATAATATTTTCGGCGGAGAGAGTCAGAGTAACCTTCATCTCCCTCATGCGGCTGATTCAATCGGCCGTTTTGCACAGACAACTGCTGAATTTCAAGCTCACTTACAACCGGATCGCCATTATGATTGCAAATAACGTTAAAAGCATCGATTGACTGACGTATCGGAACACTACCGCGATGACCATCGTGGATTCCGGCGAATAGGGCGATTGGTAATGCACTCGCTCCCGAAATAAAATTAACGGGGCTTCGATCGTGGTACTCGCACTCCGTCGCAGGCGATTGATCAGGTGCACCACCACATGACTTTTCAATCATGTTGCCATACCGTTTTCCACGATGCGTATGATGCCAAGCAACAAGATCGCTTATCCCAACCCATGCACAAGCGGCACGCCAACGCTCTGGATAAAGACCAGCCATGAGCATCGTCATATGCCCTCCGCCTGACGTTCCTGTGAGAAATACCCGAGAAGGACTCAAGCCGTTTTGATTCAAAGTCTGCTCAAGGGCGTCCAAGATATCTTGCTGAGCAAGTTTTGAACCGCAGGCATCAGGATGTTGGTTGGGGCCTCGAAAATTCGGAAAGAGATAACACCATCCGCGGCGGAACACCAGAGACTCAAGATCCGATCGCTGATTCAGGTCGGAGCTCCAAGAATGGAGACTAACCACTAAATGGGTTTCATCTGGAACAATCCCAGGAGGAATGATCGTGAAGGCCTCTTGAATTGAACCATCAATGGTACTCTTGAATGTTATCTTTTTTCGATACTTTTCTATCAGTTCGTGGGAAGATTGATTCCTTTCCTCACCGCCTGAGATCTCAGCAACTGTTTCGCCAACAGTTGGAAGTATTCCGCTACGGTCCGCCCCCCCGAGAACCTGGATCGGGTCACCGCGATAAAGCAATTCCTGACTCTGCGGAAAACGAGTCTGCAATGAAAGCTGAGCATCCTGGACACTAGAGGATCGGACATCAGAAATACGAGTCTGAGCATCACCGCGTAGATTCCACCCTATCAGGATAAAAAAACTGAGCACGCTGATACGCGATGAAAATTTAAGGCTCAACGGTCTCATAAACCACCTTTAGGTGTGTCGAGAGGGCACATTCAGATAAACCAGCTGAAACAAGAAAAATATTGTAATGAACGGAGCCGCATGTCACTTACGACTGTGTTTTTGGCCTTTAGTAGGTTCTATCTAAAACCTATCTTTCTTGACATGGACATCCAAGCCATACTTCTGTGATCGACTGACTTTAATTGCAATCTGGAGCACAACATGTGTGGCATCACTGGTGCTGTATGGCTGGATCCTCATCGAGCAATCTCTCCCAGTGTTCTGTCGCAAATGACAGATTGCTTAGCACACCGTGGGCCAGATCAATCAAGCAGTTGGCGATGCGACAACCACACTGACGCCGCGGGCAAATCGATGGGAATCGCGTTAGGCTTTCGCCGCCTGAGTATCATTGACGTAGACGGTGCCCAACAACCGCTCGCAAACGAAGATCACTCTGTTCAAATTGTGTTCAATGGCGAGATCTATAATTACTCCACCTTAAGACGCAGATTGCAAGGATCAGGGCATCTTTTTCGTACCGAGGGCGATGGTGAGACGATCGTTCATCTATTCGAAGAAATGGGAGAAAGATGCTTTGAAAGCCTTAATGGAATGTTTGCGGTTGCAATATGGGATGCGTCACGTCATCGACTGATTCTTGCAAGGGATCGAATTGGTCAGAAACCACTCTACTACGCTTTTAAAAACCAACAATTCCTGTTCGGTAGTGAACTAAAAAGTCTCGCTGAAGTGCCCGGTGTTTGTGAAAAGATCAACGCCAAAGCAATCGACAGCTTTCTTACTTATCAGTACATCCCTCACCCCGAAACGATTTGGGAGGGAGTTCATAAATTACCACCAGGACATTTCCTGATCTTCGAAAACGGTCAAATCTCAATTCACCGATACTGGAATCTAGATCTCCAGCAGCAATCGAATATCAATGCCAACGAGGCGCAAGAACAGGTCCGCGAGATCCTGAACGATTCGATCAAATTGCGACTCCAAAGCGATGTACCACTTGGTTCCTTTTTGTCAGGCGGAATCGACTCATCTATCGTCACAGCTTTAGCTCAGGAACAATCGACAGAACCAATAAGAACGTTCAGTATTGGTTTTCCCGTTGCAGACTTTGATGAGACCTCATACGCAGCTCAGGTGGCGTCTCATCTCGGAACAGAACACCAGCGATTCGAGGTGCAGCCCAATGGCGTTGAAATACTTGATCAACTTGTTTGGCACTACGACGAACCATTCGGCGACTCATCTGCTGTTCCAACTTGGTACCTCTCAAAACTAACACGTCAAGAAGTGACCGTAGCACTTTCCGGAGACGGAGGTGATGAGCTATTCGCTGGGTATGAAAGATATCGAGCCTTATGGCTTAGTGAGAAACTGCAGAAAATCCTCCCCATTCATCGACTGCCGGGAAATCAGCTTATAAGAAAACTACCCGACTCGAATAGACGGCGTTCATTATCAAGAAGAGCCAAACGGTTTTTGGAAGCGTTTGGTCAAAATACCCCGCGGCGATATCTCAATTGGCTGCAAATATTCCCAGAAGAACTTCGAGCATCTCTGTACACTGGTGACTTCCTTGCTTCACTCCCAAATGATGATCCCTTTGATTTTCTCGAGCAGAACTGGAATCTAAGTGAGGGACGGGATATTGTCACCCGAGCTTCAACCACTGACCTGCTGACCTATCTACCGTGTGATCTTTGTACCAAGGTTGATATCGCATCGATGGCGAATAGCCTCGAAGTCAGGCAGCCTTTTCTAGACTACCGTCTTGTCGAACTTGCTGCCTCGCTGCCAGTACATCACAAATTCCGTGGCAAGCGGGGAAAACTAATTCTTCAGAGTTGCTTTGGTAACAAAATTCCTCGCGAGATATTCACTCGTTCAAAAATGGGATTTGGTATTCCAATTGCAGGATGGTTCAGAAATGAGCTTAAAGAACTGATGCAAGATACCCTTCTCGCCGAGGACGCGAGAACACAACAATTCTTTCAACGAGAGCGTATCGAATCACTCTGCCAAGCACACGTCAATCAAGAACAAAACCATGGTTACCGGCTGTGGAATCTGCTCATCTTAGAAATGTGGCTACGACGATGGACCTAAAAAAGCTGCACACTTAAAACCACCTAACCCTCACAAAAAAACAGTGCGTATTAAGTTGAATCAAAATCGTTAATTTGATTCGCGCTCGATCGCTTCACCAATAACCGACTCACGATAGTTCCACCCAAAAGTAAAATAAAAGTGAGAAACACCATAGTGATCAGAATACTCTTCACACGATTCTCAATCTCCGCTTGCTGAATCAGCACATCGATTTGTTCTCGGGCTTGATTCGACATCGACAATTTCGCCGCCGCCTCATACCGAACAGCGTCTGCAACACTCAATTTGCCACGATATACCTTACTTACCAACCAAGAATCAATCTGTTCATCGGTTAAGGCATAATACAAACGTTGATCAAGAGCGACTGAATGAAGGTACTCTTCAATTAAGGTTGCGGCTGCTTCTTTCTTTAACGCGTCTAACTCTAACTCAGCTTGGTTGGCTGTTTCGCAAGCTTCGGTCACGACGACAAGACCATCTTGAAGCCGCACTTCATCGAGCCAACCTGGCCGATCATCAGGATACTCTTGATAATCTATCGGAGGCACCGATAGATTCGTGGCATCAGGGGCATCGTTCTGTGGAGGATAACCTAGGCAAATGCACCCCAGCGTTGAATTGCAGAGTGTGACAAAAACGACTGCGAACTTGATGTAGCTTGTCAATGCAACGCTCCAATCTCATTACCTCGATTGACCGTTACAAGATGATCACGCTGTGATGCTGTTAGCCATGGCGATGCAACCTGCACAACAACAGCTAAACATCCGGAGAACACCATCCCGGCTGGCTGTGCGATGGGGAAGAGTTGCTGGATGGACCATTCAGCAATTACCGGCACCAATACAAACCAGACGCTCACCTTTCGTTCACGAAGCGGGTCAGCCAGACGACACCACCGCACAACGAAAAATAACAAAGCAAAATGCGAGCAATAAGCTAATAGTGTTGGGGACTGGTTTTTATAAATCCATGTCGGTAGTTCTGTCGCAGCAACATCCCTTATTCTGCCCAACTCTGTTCCTAGCAAGATGTACTGATGTAGTGAGAAAGCAACTATTCCCACCACCGCACCAACACTAGCTAGAACGAAACGGTTGGAAAAATCGTGCTCTTCTTCTACCTCCCATTTTTGAGATACCGCCATCAAGCAAATTGATGCCAACCCCGCGAGAGTCGCACTCCAAACCATGGAAGCATGGGTGCTCAAGTGAAAACTTTGATCTGCGTTCAGAACGGCGGTCACAATCAAAACAATCGCTCCGGCGAAAGGAACAGCGAATGCCGATGAAAACAGCCAATCTCTAAAGCGGATTAGAAACGACTTCTTAGCCAGACCCGCGCGAAGTTCGGATCTCCATTGTCGGCTACCACCTTTAAAAACCTTTCTCCCGTGCTGCGAGTCTCCATTCACGCCTCCTTCGATACCATGCGATGCCAACAATTTCTGCACTATTAGGACGGGGACATAAGCCAGTGTGAGAAGAAACGTAAGTGGCATAAAAACCCAAGGATGAATCAACATCCCGATCATTAGAAAAATCACCAAACAATATTTGAGACTCACCTTTGATGATTGAATCTGACCTGGGGACATCGCAGTGTTGAAATGCGGTGCCTGATTCAAATTAGATGCAATATCAAGCGAAGGACTCTTGGCATCACAGCCGCTGGTGGTATCGTCGACTAATTCAGCAACGACGATTTCTGTCGCATTTTGATCCGCAAACGCATAGTTGAGGTCTTTGATCAGCTCGCTTAAGTCCTCGTATCGACTGTTTGGATCTTTGAGCAAACACTTTGACACAATCTGCCGAAATGCTAATGGGAGCAGCTCGAGATTAGGATCAGCGGTTAAGTGCTTTAAGATAATCTCGTTCTTCGTTTCACCATCAAAAGGAACGTCCCCCGTGATCAATTCGTAGAGAACGATTCCCACGGCATAAACATCTACGCTTGCGCCGTATTCGCCTCGACCAACCTCAGGCGCCATGTAATGAACTGTACCCACACCCTCTGTCTGCCGGGTGCCATTTGGTTGAATTACCGTACTGAGACCGTAATCACCAAGTTTAATGATGCCATGATCATCAAAAATGTTTTCGGGCTTTATATCGCGGTGAACGATGCCACCACGATGTAGATGTTTAAGTCCTTCTATAAGACCGATTACCCAACGGTGAACCTCACTCGCATGCATGCTTGCTGACTGCTTCTGGAAGACTTGTCGAAGATTCAAACCCTCGACGTATTCCATTACCAGCCATGAATTCCCCAACTCGTCTTCGCAAATATCATAGAGTGACAAAAGATTCGGATGTTTGATATTCAGGCAGTTCTTCGCACCCCGAAGTTCGATCTCCAGATTCCTTTGAATCAATTTTAATGCAACTTTTTTTCCCGCATTACTTTCTGCTAGATAGACTTCTCCAAATCCGCCAATACCTAGACCGCCTTTAATGACGTAGCGGGGCAGCGGACGCGAACCTGCATTGTGAGCAAAACGCATAGAAAAAAACCAATTAACAGGAAACAAGCGTGCTGGGTGATCACCTTAAAAAGCGGCGGAGAGTGGTTACCCACAAACTAGTAGCATCATTTCCGGCTCGAAGCAGAATCGCATACATGCTTCAGCTCCCTTATTCCATCCAGCGAGAAAGGATTTGCTGAACCTTCACTTGTTCTGAATCTGAAAATCACCGGTAAGTGAATTTTGACTAGCTTAATCTAGCTGAATTGCGACTAGTGCGTGCGTTTCATCTTGCTCCGACCCTTGGTGGAGAAATTCCGCGATCTCATCAAGAAGATTACTATCTACATCCTCGGTCAAGTCAATCTGATCGAAGTACTCGGTATCTACTGCAACTGATTCTTCTTGCACATCAATTCGAACAGCGATCTCATCCAATAAATCTCGAGTTTTCGCGAGTTGCGAATCATCTAAGTTGATTCCCGTTGCAGTTTGCGCAACTCTAAGCGCGCCAAGCCTTGCTTCCAGATTCTCAACCTCTACCTCCAGCTGACGCCGAGCATCAAGCATGGTGGTCATGCGGTCCTGAGTTGCCTTCA
The DNA here is from genome assembly GCA_022425745.1 of Rubripirellula sp. Classification (GTDB taxonomy): domain Bacteria; phylum Planctomycetota; class Planctomycetia; order Pirellulales; family Pirellulaceae; genus Rubripirellula. The sequence continues at coordinate 778 of JAKMEW010000432.1, read as the reverse complement.
AGGAAGCCTCTCTCGCTTGAAGAACCTGCTCAAGTTTGCTTGCCGTGGCCGTTTTAGTCTTAAATCGCTTAAAGCGACTGGATAGATCGGATTCAACTTGAGCTGATGTGTAGGTCGTCCCACCATAGGTGAATTTGTCACCACCAGCCTTAAGGTCCGCAGTAAGTCGTTTAATTTGCTCACGACTCTTGTCGAGACCCATGGTTGCCTCGTCGAACTGTTGCTTAAGTCGAGTCACCTCGACCTTTTCCCGAGCTACTTTTTTGGCATTGTCCTCTATTTCTGGCTTTAAATCCGTAATCATCTGCCTCGCTCGCTGAATTTCCCATTCCAGAGGCAACATCTCTGTCGTTGAAACTCTGATCCAGCCCCAACCGCACCGTGCATAGCTCCAAAGCGGCATTCCTACCGAGAGACTGGTTAAGAGTACAACGCCGCTAGTCGCTAATACTACTTTCTTGATCATTGCTGTTCCTGCTTCCGCTGATGTGATTTCGAACTTAAACACCTGAAGATTTCAAGGCAGGTGAATACCGTCGCTCGTAATTCGCTTTCTTGCGATCAATCTTGGCAACAATCGAAAAAATATTTCCCATTTTTATTTTCTATTCCATTGCAGCACCCAACGTCATCTCCTCGCGTATAACAAAGCCTCAAAATACAAACTACTTTCTCGTAAGCAAGGTTGATCTCGGATGCACCAGAACGCCCGGTTTCCCGAAGCATTACTGATTTTGCTTGTCATGACGACGCTTTATCTAACACCACAATCTTCTCC
>JAKMEW010000358.1 GCA_022425745.1 Rubripirellula sp. | reverse complement strand
GTCCTGCTGTAACGCTGTGCCTGGTGCGGTGTTGCCAGCAACTTCAAAAAGCTCAGCCGCCTGTTTGAAGGTTACTGCCGACTGATCTCGAGGTTGTTCTGCGGCAACCTTAAAAGCTTGATCTGCTCGCTGGTACAACTTCTTGGCCAGTTCCGTGTTCTCCTGCTGCTGGCCCGCTAATCGATTGAAAACCTGTTGGCTTTTTTCGGTTAGCGTCAGCGGGTTTGCGGCCTCGGCCCGTTGATCCTCGGGCGTTTGCGAGTCCGTCGATGCAGACACCGAGGCGACTGGTGGCGTCGCCGTCGTTTTACTCTGAGATAAGGTCACCTGCTCATCTGAGTCACTGAGTCGAATTCCATTGAGTGTTTCACTTGATAGCTCCTGCGGGCCCGCTAGACTCGTGCATCCAACGGTGGTGACTCCCGCGAGAAGAAAGATTGCGATACGAATCATTGTTCCAGTGGGTGCATTGCGCTGGAATCGTCTTTGCAAATGCTTGATCTCAAAAAACATCCCGGTCTGTCCTCGCATCATGCGATGGTCGCGTTTTGGTCATCATTGGCAGGAATGCTTGCATCCTTGGAAGCTTCCCAACAATGTTTTGTGTGTAACGATTTAAGACGCTTCTTAGTTCACCGTAAAATTCTGTTGGAATCTGTATTGGCGATTGTTGATTCAAGTGTTGCAGTTTGGCGATCAATTCGAGCGTTTCACGACGAATCATCACAATGGACCTTTGTCGCGGTCGACAGGACCGGCAAACCACTCCACCTCCCTCTAACGCAAAAGGTGTGCGTTGTTCTATCCTCATTTTTGCACCGCAATCTGTGCAAATCTCCGTCCCAGGAGCGTGTCCGAGCATTCGCAAAATTTGCAGGTCAAACCAAGCGATCGAGGCTGCTACTGGGCCATTTCCGTCTAATTGTTGCAGGACCTGGATCGTCAGATCGTATACATCAGGGTGCGGCGCATGATCATCTAATAGCAGACGAAGCATCTCCGCGACATAGTAACCGCCATATAAACGCTCAAGAGACCGATCTGCCCCACGGAACCTACGATGTAGCTTGGCCTCAGTGAGAAGGTCCAATGCGTCACTATTCTTTCTGATGACCACTACACGACAAACCGAAAGCAGGTCAAGCGAGCCTTCGAAGGGGCCTTTTGGGCGTCGGGCTCCTTTTGCTATCGCCGAAACTTGCCCGAGATCCTTGGTCAGGAGCGTCACAATCAGGCTGGTTTCACTAAATTCGACAGCTCGAAGAACGATGGCGGTGGTTTGCTCTGTGTTCAACTGGCTATATCTCGGTCTTGAATCACTTGCTCAGAATTAAACACCATGAGCGAAAAAATCCTCTGGCGGTTCAATGGAGGTCCTAAATAAAGGTCCCACGGTGGTTAAAAACCATGGTTCGGCAACTTAGGTAAGACCGTTTTAGAGTTCGCCGTATTCTCCAAGGGAAGTTAGAAGTTCGCTCATTTCCGCCGCAGCATGCGAGTCGCCCTGCGTTCTGGCCTCATCAATGCCACGGCGTAAATAATCACGGGATTCTTCTATTCTCCCCTGATCTGCCAACTGCTGTGCGGCCATGAAAAAAGCAGCAACCATTGGAGGCTGATTCTGAAGGAGTGCATCTAGAATCTCAAGGCTCGCAAGGGTGTTGCCTTCGCTTCGATACTCCATCGCCAAACTGTAGCGCAGAAATGTGTCGCTGGGATCCGCTGCTAGCATTTCCTCGATCTTCTCTCGTCGACTCATGTAATCCTCAGGCTAACTGCTTGGATTTTTGTGGTTCCAGATCATCGGGTGTAGCGAGATGCCTAACGCCCGCCCCTACTTCCATCAGTGTACCGACGAGATTGCGATTTTCGGGAGGGCAGAGATGCAATCCTTCGCTACTTAGTTGATTTTCTAAATGGCAATGACCCGCCGATCACCTGTTTAGGCGGTCTGATCAATATGAGCCCCCAACGACATCACCCAAGATGATTTCGTTTGCTAGCAAATTTTGGCGTTAATTTCGGTGCTGCCCGCATAATCGTCAAAATTGACTCAATGCGAACTGCTCCAGTGGCCGATGCACGAAGAGGACGATTTACCTCGAGACCTCTTAAACGAGAGATACGCATGGACCGCGTCAAACGCACCCTGTGTCTAGCTACAAAAGCCATTGCAATACCAGCAATTTGCCTGACATCCAGTCTTTTAAGTGCACAGCAGCCAGCAAGTCACAACGCACAAGTGATTGCTGCCAAGGATTCGAAGATGATTCGGCAAGTGGTGGCTGAAGAGACGGGTTCTTCAGCCAAACCAAGTTTACTCCAGGCTTTCGCCAGCACATCCGGTCAGGCATCCGGATCGAATGGTCTTTTGGGAGCATGGTTTGGGGGTACTCCCTCCAACGAAAAAGTAAGCAAGCCAGTCGCTGCAAAACCTAGCAGCACGGCGGTGCCGCTGCCTCCTTCGATGCCAGCAAGCAGTTCGAAAGTCCAGGCAGCTCCGAAGTCTCTTGCACCAACCACACAAGACTCCAAGGCTGATTGGAGTGGTATCCCTTACCACGCTCCGAGCGAGATTCCCGCGACGGGTGGTCCGGTGCCGTTAAGTGATCCTGGTCAAAACATCACTTCTTCCAGAAGATCGGATGCTCCAGCAACTCAGGCTTTGACTCTACCAACTGCACCTCCGGCTCAGCGTCGGGCATCTCAAGCAATCCCAATGCCAACGAGCACGCCTAGCGTCCAGCCGCAAGCAGCTATTCAGCCCCAAGAGGAGCTGGAAGTTGCAAGCAGTCGTCGTAGTTCGAGGAGAACGGCTTCTTCATTGACTGGCCAGGGACCATCGCCCATGACTGCGGACACTGCCAAGCGAGAAGCTTTGGATTCGGTCGCAGACCTTGTGCCCAAGGTTACTCGCAAACCACTCAGCACCTCGGTGTCGAGATCCGAAGAGTCTGAAGTATCGAAAGACTCTCAGGCTTCGCCTGCGACCCAAGAGCTCGCTCCACTTCCACCCGCAACGCTTTCTGCTGACGCAGAAGACAGGTCGGTGGAGGAAGAAAAAGAATCAATGCGAGGTGACGAGGCTGCACTGCAGGTTACCGCTGCGTCACACCGTGCTCAACCGGGGGCCGAGGCGGCTGACGATAGCGAAAAGAATGCACCCGAAGCGTCCACTGCAGATTCGGTAGTGTCTGTCGAATCACAAGAGGCTGACCAGGGAGTTTTGGCCGATCAACCTGCTTCTCAGTCGCGATCAGCAGACCATCCATTTGCCGACCCTTTGGAACCTGAGTCGAATCGGCTATCCGCATCTCCCCTGACAAGTTCAAACGATCTGCGGGGGCAAGCTTTAACCGTTTCGACGATTCCCAATCATTCGGGTGCGTCCGAGAACATGCAACTTTCACCACCCACCACACCGAACTTCGGGATCAACGCTGGTGAAGAGGATTCTACAAATCAGATGCGTGGCCAAGTCGCTGGTGCAGCCAAGTTGGCAGGGACAACATCCGAGTTGCCCGGGATTCGCGTCACCACCAAAGGACCTGAATCAATTTTGATTCGCCAGAACGCCCAGTATGAAATCTTGGTCGAGAATCGGGGCAAGATTGACGCGGAAGGGCTGCTGATTCGTGCACTCGTACCCGAGTGGGCGGAGCTACAGAGTCAGGTTGCAAGTCGAGGCGAAATATCGAGGTTGCGTGAGGGGTCAGCTGACCGATTGGTTTGGGAGATTGGAAGGCTTCCTGCGGGCAAAGCCGAGACCATGAAACTGCAACTCACTGCGTCCCGAAGCGGGAACTACGATCTCGATATAGACTGGACCTTGGTTCCACAGAAGAGTGTTGCACGGGTTCAGGTTCGCGAGCCGCGTCTTAACTTAACGATCGAGGGTCCCGAACAGGTCATTTTCGGTGAATCACAAACCTACAAGGTTCGTGTCCTGAATCCGGGTAACGGTGTTGCTTCCAACGTCACGTTCACTCTTTCGCCTAACTCCGCAACTCCACAGAGTCAAAAGATCGGAGATATTCCAC
>JAKMEW010000317.1 GCA_022425745.1 Rubripirellula sp. | reverse complement strand
TTGGAATGTAAAATCCTCCACAGCGTGAAAGATTTTGAGGAGTCGATTTTCGAGATAAAGTGCAAGGATGGCAGCTGGAATCGCGACGGCCAAACCCGCCAACGTCGTTGTCAGTGCTGTGTAGATTCCCTCAGAGAGTTGTTCGCTCCGGCTACGGTCTGGGGTAAGTGTTGTGGATTCATGAAATGCAACAATCATGCCCCACACAGTTCCAAGTAGACCCATTAAAGGTGTGGCAGCACCCGCGAGGGTAAGCCAGCGAATTGGGCTGACGCATTTGTCAATTTCTCGCTGTGCAGTCTCAAGACCAGCCCTCTCGATTTCCTGTAGCGGTTGGCCGGTTCTCACCAACATCGAAAGAATGATTCGGGATGTAGCTGAGGGATGTGTGTTACAAACTGAGTACGCGGCAGAGGGGTTAAAGGTTTCTGGAGGGCTGTTGAGTAGTGATATTTCTTGTTCTAGCTTCCTTGGCATGATGGAATCTCTGCGAAGGTGGAGCATCCGTTCTACTGCAAGAGTGACCACCATCAAGCTCATGATTCCAATTGGTATCATGAATGCACCACCTCGCATGATCAGAGACAGTAGATCGATACTCGTGGGCTCTGGCACTGTGTTTTCAGTTTGGTTTGTATCTGCCAGAAGGTCGCGAATCTCACCCTCGTTAACCGAAAGATTCTCAGTCGCTGAGTCGTCGCCTGAACTTTCGTCCTGAGCAACACAATGAGCATGGATTGATAAAAAGAACACCGTGAAGAAAATCAGGATGCCACATCGCGGCGGTAAACTTTTTCGCAGTAGGTTATTCAATTTTCAGTGCCTCAAGTCGCTCTCGTGCTCGGCCAACGAGATCATGGTTTGGGTGTTTATCGATAACATATTGATAGAATGCGATGGCAATGTCTTTTGCCCTTTGTTTTGCCTGAGGGGAATTTGCCTGAGATAGGACAATCTCACAACACCTCCCTGCCTCGAACCCGCTCTTTGCTTGCCAGTTTTTGATTGCAGTAGTAGCGTTTTCAGCGTTGAATCCGTACATCACTCGCTGGAACTCGGGGATTGCCAAATCGAGATTGCCGTCGGCGAAGTGGATTTCGCCCATGATGAAGCGTGCTCTTGCGGCTGATTCGTTGCGGTAGTTGTTTGCCACTTCTCGCAGTAGCTCTAAGGCGGCAGGATGATTACCCACCTGCTGATGTGCAAAGCCTGTCTCGTAGAAAACTTCCGCAAGGTAAATGGTTGCGGGGAAACGCTCTCGAAGTTCGTCGTACCATGAGATAGCTTCTTTCCACTTCTCTAGTTGAGCAGCTGCTTGCCCACCGTGAAGAAACACGATTTCACGAACCTGTCGCTCCGAAGGGTCCAAGAGTTTCCTCGCAGTTTCATTTCGATTGCGAATTGTCTCTCTTGCCAACCCGAATGCGGTGAGAGCTTGGTCATATCGTTGTTGACGAAAAAGGGATTCCCCGCTCATTGCTAGAGCATCCAAGTAAAGGGATCCTTCAGTAAATTGCTCGGCTAACTGTTTGAAGCTCGCTTCCGCTTGGTCAAACTTTAGCTGGTTGAACTGGGACCAACCTACTCGATAGAGCGACCGTTCAATTAGGTCTGGGTCTTTAGAGTTACGTCTTGCTAACTCAAAATATTTTATGGCTTGGTTGAATTCATCTTGGGCGTAGAATTGCTGTCCGACGTAGTAGGCAGCAGAGGCGGTGTGAATGCTTTGTGGGTATCGACTCAATTGTTCGGTAAATACCTTTAGGGCTTTGTCGCCTTCTAAGCTATCTCTGTAAACCCAGCCTAGTTCGTGTAGGACTGTTTCAAGATCTGGATAATCGGGTATCTCATCTACAATGACTTGCAAGAGCCTTGCAGATTCCCTCGGTTGGTTATTTCCTGCGTAAACTCGAGATAGTTCAAAAAGAGCGTTTCCTCGCTTTTCATTGTTGTTGGCTATCGATAAGGCAACCTCAAAGGTTTTGATCGCTTCACCCGGTTGCGACATGCCGCGCTGAGCAATCCCACTTGCAATCAAAGAATCGAAGTACAGAGTGTGGTTGTTGTTTGTGAGTAGAGGTTCAAGAGCAACGAGAGCTTCTTGAAATTGTTGATCTTGGATTAATGACCATGCCCAAGCATACCTCGCTTGATCCTTGAGTCGACTTGATTGGGTTGATAGGGTGGTCTGTTTGTAAAGCGCAATTGCTTCTTCCAAGTCATTTTTCTCGCGAGCGATAGATGCGACTTGATATCTCGCTCGATTACTCGCTTCCGATAGAGGGTCCGAGGTGATTAGGCCTTTCCACAGGGTCAAGGCTTCATCGGGGTTACCCGATGCCAAGAAGGCTTCGCCTAACGTGTAGCGGATTTCCGCGCTGCGGAGGGGATTGGATGATAGAGCCAGTGCTTGGCGTAGGCGTTCAATCGCTTGATCAGGGGCAGAAGTTTGAATGTAAGCTTGTCCCGTAAGAAGCAGAAACTCAGCGAGTTGTTCTGAGTCGATAAACAGCTTCTGCTCGGGAACGACCCACTGAATTGTGTATTTCGGATTACCGGCTTCATTCCAGTGCGATGCAGCTCGCAATAACCACTGTGGTCGTTGAGGTTGATCATTTGTCGTTGCGGCAATAAGCTCGGCAAAGCTTTGAGTGGAAGAGGATAAGTCTCCAAGATTGCGTTCGGCTTCTGCTTTGATGTACTTGATTTCGGAGACCATCGCGTCACCTGAATACGCGTTAATGAATTGATCAGCGTATGCGAGGGATTCTTTATTTTCCTTGAGTTGAAAGGCGAGTACAGCAGCATTGAAAAGAGCTTTTGGGGCGTTTCGGTCTTGAGGGCTACTGGTAAAGACCTGATGGAAGCATTCTTTTCCCAAGCGTTTTTGTTCTGATGTGATCCCCGCTGCATAGGCCTCAGCAAGATCCATTTGAACCGACACAGTAAAATCGCCGTCAAGACCACGTTCTAGCTGTCGGTTAATCAGTTCGATGGCCTCAGAATGTCTTTGCTGACTGATTTTGATGCGTGCGAGCCAGTGAGTCGCTTCTGTAGCGGGGATTATGTCTTCGGTGATTAAGACTTTTTCGAACTCGACTTCTGCAAGATCGAATTTCCCGAGCCGGTAATAGCTCTGAGCTTTTGCAAGTTGAGCGGGGGTGACAAGTTTGGATGATGGGTATTGCTCAAGCAGTTCGTTGTATTTTGCACCAGCCTGCTCATATTGTTCGAGTTGAACGAGAGTGAAGGCTTCACGGAAAATCGCATAGGATCGATCGCTGGTAACTTTCGTTAATGCTGCCGCCGCTCGAAAGTGCTTCAAGGCATCTTCAAATTGTTTTTCAGTGATATACAGATCACCTAGTCGAATTTCTACGTCTGCTAAGATCGGTTCCCGTTTACTGAGTTCAACTAATTTCGAATAAGTTTCGATAGCTAATTCGTTTTGTTTTGACTCTTCTAACGCAACACCCTTGCCGTACATCGCATCCGTCCAGAGTGGCGATTCGGGTTCTTGGTTTTGAAGACTCTTCTCATAAAAAGTAACTGCTTCGGCAAGGTTACCAAGTTGATATGAGATTTCCCCGCTATACAAAAAAGACTGAGAAATTTGCGTCGGTGTTGGGCTTTCGCTGCGTAATTTTTCAAGGATTGATAAAGATTTCTGCAATAAGTTTCGATCGGTCTCGGGTAACTTCATTGCATGAGAGTAGAGGCACCAGGCAAGATTGCTTAACGCATCGATTCTTAGGTTAAACTTCGGATCTAAAAGAGTGCGTTCGAAAGCATTCGCTGCATCAAGAAAACTCGGCTCTGACTGTTGCATGTAGCAAATGCCAAGATAGTACGACGCACTGCTTGCTAACTGGTGACTGGGGTGTTCTGCTAGGAATTGCTGCCAAGTTTCAATTGCAATCGAGTAGGCACCACCTTTCTGAAAGTTGGCGGCGTCAGTGTAAACGGCCAATGCTTTTTCATCACTCTCTTTTGGCTTTTCTGTTGTGCTCGGTATTTGCGATTGAGCAGATAGGAGTGGCATTACGAAATTCAACGCCGCGATCATGGCCGCAATTCGTAGGCTGTTCGCTAGAATGTGGACGATGGTGCTTGGCTCGCGTAGCTGAGACGGTAGCCGCAATCTAGCTATCTCCCGTTGAGTCGGCTTGCGTTCGTGTGGTGTGTTGACGCTCAAGATCGCACTCCGTTTTGCAAAGGGGAATCCGAAATGTTCCCTGATGTCTCTCTGGCTCCTCTGTTTTCAAGAAACCCGCTCCACCCCTCAGTCTAGCGGTCTTCTGACTTGGTAGAAAGTTCTAACGCCACTGGGGAGGGATGGTTGCCCGCAAGGCTTGCCTAAACTCCCTGTGTTGAAGGCTCAGGCCTCGAACCTTGGTCTTGTGGGGCTCGTAACAGATATCACTGACGAAATCTGATGCTATTTCCCGATTTCATAATGGCGTTGATACAGCATGGAGTATCGTGCTGAGTGACCATTCTATAACCTGTTTTTTTCCATTAGTGAGTGTTGCAACCTGTGTCAAAGATATCGCTTATCACCGGTGGAGCAGGTTTCATTGGATCGCATCTGGCTGAGAGGTTGCTGGCCACAGGTGATCGTGTGATCATTGTCGACGATCTATCCACTGGCGATGCGCGTAATCTTAACAGCATTATTCACAATGAGAGGGTGGAGTACATCGAAGGTTCGATTGATGACGAATCATTGGTTGAGGACGTCATTTCCAGAGCTGATCGCGTGTATCACTTGGCCGCCGCCGTCGGAGTTGCATTGATCGCGAAGCAACCGATACAGACGATTGAACGAAACGTTTACCCAACACAATTGATATTGAATCAGTTAGGCAAATGTTTGGAGCACGGCAAAGCGGTGCCCTGTTTCTTCGCGAGCACGAGCGAAGTGTACGGAAAGAATCCCAAAGAGATTTGGTGCGAGGAAGACGATCTTGTGTTTGGTGCGACCACCAAGCCCAGATGGAGTTACGGCGTCTCTAAGGCGATCGATGAGTTCCTAGCACTCGCTTTCTATAAAGAACGAAATTTGCCTGTAGTTGTGGGACGATTTTTTAATGTCGTTGGCCCGAGGCAAACAGGCGCCTACGGAATGGTGTTACCTCGTTTTGTTCAGGCCGCACTAGAGAACAAGCCATTGGTGGTTCATGATGACGGAAACCAAGCTCGCTGTTTTGCACATGTTGGCGATGTTGTTGAAGCCGTAACCACTCTACTCGAGACTCCCAAAGCTTTCGGACGGGTTTTTAATATTGGAAGTGATCGTGATATCTCCATCTTGGAATTAGCTCGTAAAGTCATCGAGCGTGTAGGGTCATCATCGGAGATTCATTTTCAAAGTTATGCTGAAGCTTACGATCATTCGTTTGAAGACATCCGAAGACGCGTTCCAGACTTAACGCGGATTCGAAGCACAATCGGATTCCAAGCTAAAAGAGATCTCGACGCAATCATTGACTCAGTTGCGGAGCACTTGCGTACTTGCAAGTGATTGCTCGAGCGAAGGGAAACCGTCAAGGTTTCTCACCTGACCTCGACATAGGCCATTCTTAGAGCGTGTAGCGTCTGCGCAAGCATCTTGTCTTCGTCATCGCTCAGGTTGCCTTTGGTCTTTTGACTGAGCATTTCTAGTGTGTCGATTGTGTATTTCGCATAAGGCTTATTTGTAGAGGTCTGACCGGATTGAGGATCGGGAATATGCCCCAGCATCGCCATTGCTTGGCTAAACAGCATGGAAACGAGCATCTCAAATGAAGCAGGTGGCGGCGGCGAGCCTTCTGGTTCTTCCGCGGCTTTCGTGTCGCTCGCGGGTTTGGCGTCGACTGTCTGCGAACAATCTTCACTCTCTTTCGATACTGAATTTTCTAGTTCGTCGGTCATTCTGGATCGTCTTGATGCTTAAAGTGATCTGAGGAAATAGGATTACTTAACAAGAACCACGGTCCTTAGTTTTCGCCGCGATCATGATGTTTTTCCACTGCAGCAGCAACAAAGCCTGCGAACAGCGGGTGAGCTTTCAGTGGCTTACTTTTGAATTCAGGGTGGAATTGGACAGCCAAGAACCACGGGTGAGTCGGCACTTCCACAATTTCAATTAGGCCACCATCTGGGCGAGTGCCAGAGAACATCATTCCTGCATCTTCGAACTGAGCCCGATAGGTATTGTTGAATTCGTAACGGTGTCGATGGCGTTCATCAATAAGTTCACATCCGTAAGCATCTGCTGCTTTACTGGATGGTGAAAGTTTTGCGGGCTGGCTTCCAAGCCTCATCGTTCCACCCATCTGCGTGACGTTTTGTTGTTCATCAAGAAGGCAGATGACAGGATGTGGGGTGTCTTTATCAAATTCACTCGAGTGAGCCCCGTTGAGACCGAGGACATGCCGTCCGTACTCGATCACGGCGCACTGCATACCGAGGCAAATTCCAAAGAATGGTATCCCCCTCTCACGGGCAAACTTTATCGCCTGAACCTTTCCTTCGATTCCGCGTTCACCAAAACCACCCGGAATTAGGATTCCATGGTATCCGCTGAGTAATCGCTCAGCGCCTTCGCGTTCGATGTCGGCGCTCTGTATTCTTCCGATTCGGACTTGCGCCTCGTTAGCGATTCCTGCATGATCAATCGACTCGTAGATCGATTTGTAGGCGTCTTTGTGCTCAGCATACTTACCGACAACCGCGATTGAGATTTCGTGTCGCGGGTTTCTAAGTCGCTGAATGAGGTTCGTCCAGGGAGTGATGTCAAGTTGATTGGATGTTTGAGCCAATCCTAGCTTGTCAATGATTAGCTGATCCAACTTGTTGTCAACTAAAGACAGGGGCACTTCGTAGATTGAGAAGTCTTTGTCTTTTTCTTCGATAACAGCTTCTGTCGAGACATTGCAGAAGAGTGCAATCTTCTCCTTATCTTCTCTGCTGATCGAATGCTCGCATCGACAAACAAGAATATCTGGCTGTATTCCAATCTCACGCAACTGACCAACGGAATGTTGAGTGGGCTTGGTTTTCAGTTCATCCGCGGCTTTGAGGTAGGGTACGAGGGTGAGATGCATGTAAAGGCAATTTTCACGACCCGCGTCGATGGAGAATTGGCGTATTGCCTCAAGAAAAGGAAGGCTCTCAATGTCTCCGACCGTTCCGCCAATTTCAGTGATAACGACATCAACGTCGTCACCGCCCATTCGTTTGATTACCGATTTAATCTCGTTGGTGATATGGGGAATCACCTGGACGGTTTTGCCCAAGAATTGGCCACTTCGTTCCTTGTCAATCACTGACTGGTAGATCTGACCAGTGGTGTAATTGCAATCGCGAGTTAATGCACCCGATGTGAAGCGTTCGTAATGCCCTAGATCGAGATCCGTCTCACTACCATCATCCAGAACATAGACTTCTCCATGTTGGTAGGGACTCATGGTACCTGGATCAACATTGATATACGGATCCAATTTCTGCATCCGCACTCGAAGCCCACGCTGCTCTAGGAGCATCCCAATTGAGGCGCTTGTCAGTCCCTTTCCTAGGGAACTAACGACCCCACCCGTTACAAAGATATGTTTTGTCATGGGAACGAATCATACCACGACAAGAAAATACGGGAAGGCTCGGATGGGTGCAAAACCGGCACTTGATTGAGAGAGTCAGTTGCGATGAGTTTGCCAATTGAGGTTTTTGGCGAGGAACTATACGCGAAAGCTTTGTTTTAAGGACTAATTTTTTTAAACAACTTCTTGTGTTTTCGTTCATTTCTCATCTTTTGCCGCAAGCCGAGCAACGAAGCGGTCAAAGTCTTTCTGGGTGTCGATGCCGGCAGCTGCGTGAGAAACTTCCGCGACTTGGATAATCTTTCCCGCCTCTAAGGCTCGCAATTGCTCTAACTTTTCGAGCTGTTCCAAGCGAGAGGGGGGGGTCTTAGTAAACCATTCAAGGAACTCTCTTCGGTACGCGTAGATTCCAATATGGTGCCAGAAAATAGGCGGTTCACGCAGGAAATCTTCCCTGTCGATTCCATCTCTGAGGTGAGGTACTGCTGATCGACTGAAGTAGAGTGCCCTACCCTGCCCCGTCGCATCTGCTAGTTGAGTTCCTAGCATTGGTGAATTGACTTTGTCGTTGGGTGGTGCATTCCGCTTGAAATCGCCCATAGCAATTTTCACGCAGGATGGATCTTGCAGAGTTTCAGCCTCCCGGATGGGGGTTCCGGCTGTAGAAATGTCTGCTTCGGGACAATCTTGCAGCGAAGCGATTACTAAGTCGATTGTTTCACCAGTGATTTCTGGTTCATCAGATTGAACGTTGACGAAAAAGTCGACTTCTGGAAATTTTGCCGCAATCTCCGCCACGCGATCGGTTCCGCTTTGGCATTTGGTTGAGGTAAATTCCCAAGATCCAGCGAACCGTTCCACCTCATTCGCAAGAGATTGATCGTCAACGGCGACCAACACCTGACCGGCCAGCTTGGAGTTGCTTGCTGCCTCGTAAGTGTGTTGCAAAATGGTCTTACCATTTGCAACCTTGAGGAGTTTCTTTGGAAGGCGACTCGATTCTAGGCGAGCCGGCAGCACGATCATGCAGTTTGTCATGTTTTTCAGCAAAGAGGTCAGATCACTAGGTTCATGATACGGCCAAATATATTACCGGCGTTAATGTTTCCGCTCGGTCAATCCACAAGTATAGCCTCGGTCTGCAAATGAAGTGACTGGCAGTGTAATGCTCTGTGGATGGGGGGCGGTCGCCGGAGCAGCGGTTACCGCCGGCAGTATTTTGGACGAATCTCAAGGGTGCCCCCCCGTGTGTTAGGTGCACGGGCGTCGACGCAAAGGTAAGAGACCGAGACTAAGGAGGTATGGCGGTTCTTTTTTCTCAGAGGAACGTTGAGGTGGCTAGTTTGACAGACCGGCCGCACGCAGATAGATTTCTTCCGAAGCTGCGAGGTGATCGAAGCGTTCTTTACGCTTTTGAAATAAGGGAACACCGGTGAGAATCCGGGACGGCCCGGCCGCTGTGACCAACGAAAGGATCAACCGCAACCCCATGTTTTTCTACGCCATTGTCGCGACTTCGCACCAACCGTTGTGAGTCGCGATGAGAAGGCAAACAGGGGGTACGTTGGAAGTCAGAAGACCTGCCATCGCAAGCGACACGAAGTGATTTGCTAGGGTCAAGTCCGTGTCATAAGTCAAGTTGCCAAGAGGGCAATGTGCGAATTCGTTTTGCATTGACTTACTTACCACTAAATCAAAATGTTTGCCACGAATTCGTTGCATCGAATTCGGGGGTCCAGGTTGATGTGTGCAATGGTTAGAGCTACCGAGCAGCCTAGTGCAACGAAGCGGCGATGCGCGGTCAGCGAATTGCGACGGTGTTGTCCCTGTTCATTCCCTTGTTGGCGTCTTCGCCTCGATGGATTCACGCTGGTTGAGTTGTTAGTGGTACTCGGGATCATCAGTTTGTTGGTGGGACTGCTATTACCTGCGGTACAAGCTGTTCGAGAAACAGCGAGACGCATGCAATGTCAGAACAATTTGCATCAAATCGGAATCGGGCTTCACAACTACCATGCAGCATTTCGAACGCTTCCGCCCGGCGGCTTGGAGGTTAGGCCGCGGTGGCGCAAAGGTAAGCAACATGCTTGGTCCGCTTTTGTTCTGCCTTTCATCGGTGAGAATCCCACGTACGAAAAGATACGCTTTGATTACCCATTCGATCACGCTGCCAATGCTGAGGCAGCTGCATCGGTTATCGAAACCTATTTGTGCCCCAGTACGACTCGACAATCGACTCGACACCGAGGTCGCGGAGCCACTGATTACGGCGGCATCTATGGAGAGCGGATTGTTAGTCGTAATTATCCGCCACGCGGTGTCATGATTCATGAGCGGTCCATTCGATTCAGGGACATTACTGATGGGACAATGAGGACGCTCATGGTCTCGGAGGATGCGGACTTCCCGGACGGTCAGTGGATCAACGCATGGAACCTGTTTGATCAAGCTTTCCCGATCAATCGTGCACCACGTTTCGAAAACGATATTCGTAGCATGCATCCGCAAGGTGCGAACGGACTGCTAGCTGACGGCTCCGTGCAATTCCTGAATGAAAATATTGATTTAGAAGTCCTAGCTGCGTTGTGCACGCGCAATGGTGCTGAGTCCGTTGATGATTTACCCCAATAATGATTGATTGGTGCAGAGATGATGGTCAACCGAGATTGTATGCGTAAACGTGCGTTCCTGCGTCGACGACTTCTTGCTATGGAACAACTGGAGAGTCGACGCGTCTTGGCGGGGCCTTATGCCCCACCTGCTGGATTGGAGGGCTCTACCGCGATCAGCTACCTCGATACACAGATCGCAGGTTGGGCGAGTGAGGTTATTGAGTATCAGCCTGGAACTGATGTTAGCGCAGGCTTTCAGGATACGGCTCAGGCACTTGGTGCAGCTGATGCAAGCGTAACCACCACGGTTTCATTGGGGCGTGGTGGGCAGATAACACTCGGTTTCCCTCATCCCATTCGGGATGGCTTGGGGTTCGACTTCGCTGTTTTTGAGAATGGCGTCAGCGACACCTTTCTTGAACTCGCATCGGTAGAGGTGTCTTCCGATGGTATCAACTATTTTTCCTTTCCAAGCGATTCTCTTACCTCATCTCCGGTCAATGCCTTCGGATCACTAGATGCAACCGAAATCGACGGATTGGCAGGAAAGTATCGTGTTGGATTTGGAACGCCGTTTGATCTGGGTCTGCTGCGCGGTATTGATCCGGCGCTCAATGTGAACCGAGTGACTCATGTTCGGCTTGTCGATGTTGTTGGTGACGGATCGGTTTTAGATTCGCAGGGCGATGCTATTTATGATCCTTTTCCTACGATTGATAGCGCAGGTTTTGACCTTGATGGAATTGGCGTGATGCATTTTCTTGATGCTGGTGAGCACTTCGCCAATTTCGAGGATGTTGGCTCGTCGCTTGCTCCTATTGATGTTTTTCACGGCCCGGTAAGCGGCGGACAGCAGAGCGAAGGTGAGTATGGAGAGTGGATCACAAGCGGCTGGTTTCAAAGCGGTGGACTAGAGTTCAATAACACGCATTCTGATTTTTTTGATTACGGCTACACGACTTGGAGTCAGTGGGCGTATTCCAATCACACTGATAACACGACGGCTGGCTATGGAAATCAATTCAGTTCGATCGTTGGTGCGGGGGTTGATGGTTCGTCTACCTACGGTGTGGCCTTTGTGGAGCAGGGCGACACTACTCAACTTCCAACGATTCGAAAATTGGCTGGGGATGATCGTAACTTTGATTCGTTGTGGGTCACTAATACCACCTACGCTGCTTTGTCGATGCAGTATGGTGATTCTTTTGCCAAGGAGTTTGGTGGGGTTTCTGGCGATGACGAAGACTTCTTTCGCTTAACCATCACAGGTAAGTCCAGCGATGGTGCTGCGATTGGTACGACTGAGGTTTATTTAGCTGACTACCGATTCGTCGATCAGGCTGATGATTACATCTTGAACGAATGGGTTAAGGTTGATCTTTCAGACTTGGCTGCCGCTGATTCACTCGAGTTCTCCCTCGACTCCTCTGACGTGGGCGAATTTGGAATGAATACTCCAGCTTATTTTGCGATTGACTCAATTCAGCTAAATGAAGAGGTGATCTTTTTCGATGTCGAATCAAAGTCAGTCACGGAGGGATCGTCTTCGTTACCTGTTTCAGGAAGGGTAACGAGAATTTATTCCGATTTGTCGACCGGCAAGACGGTGGATCTTTTGTCAGAGGATCCATCGCGAGTGTCAGTGCCTGGTTCAATCTCGATTCCAGCCGGGTTCGATCATTACGACTTCACGATCGATGTGGTCAATGATGAAATCGTAAAAGGAGACCAGGATATTCTTTTGAATGCCTCGGTTTCAGAAACTCTAAGCGATTCGATTGTTCTGACTGTGTTGGAAGATGATCAGCTGACGCTTAGTTTGGATGCGAGCACAACGGTGATTGCTGAAGGAAATAATGTTTCCGTCACTGTAAGCAGGAATAGCGGAGATCTAGCAAATCCATTGACGGTTAATCTGTCGACGGATTCGGCAAGTTTGATCAACGTACCGGGCGAGGTGGTTATACCCGCTGGTCAGGTCGCTGCATCTTTCGAGATTTCCGGCGTCAACGATAATCTTGATCGCCCAAATCAAATCGTGCAGGTGCTAGCAGGAGCCAACGGTTACGTCGGTTCATCGTTTTCATTGGACTGGCAAGATAATGATGAGCCAATATTAACCATCACAACGGAAACGATTTCCTTTTCCGAGGCTAATGCTTTGCCAGCTGTGGGGTTTGAGTTGATTGGTCGGACACTGGGGGCAGAAAGTTATCTCAATGGGGCAGATCAGGCCGGAGGCTTTACGGAAAACGAGGTCTTTTTTGGGAATGATTACGACCCTCAGTACGGTAGTTGGTCAGGATGGGCGATATCAAACACTACCGACGTTGATACTTCAGGCTACATGAATCAGTACAGTGCGTATGCGGGCGGCGGAGACTCAGGTTCGGATACGTACGCTGTCGCATCTGCGTATGGCTATCCTTCATTTCCTTTGATCATCAGAGATGCAGAGTCATCGTCTACCTTTCATTCGATCTCACTTGCCAACACAACATATGCCGCGCTTTCAATGTTGCAGGGGGATGCTTTTGCAAAGAAGTTTGGAGGTGAAAGTGGCGATGATCCGGATTGGTTGTTGTTAACAATCGAAGGCCTCGATAGTCAGCAACAGTCCGTTGGTGTGATTGAGTTTTATTTGGCGGATTTTAGGTTCGAGAATAACCAGCTCGATTACGTTCTCGATAGTTGGGAGGATATCCAGCTAGATAGTCTTTCTGCTGCCGTGGAACTGCGATTTTCAATGTCTTCGAGTGATGTAGGCGACTTTGGGATGAACACGCCAGCATATTTTGCGATCGATCAGTTGGTCATGACTTCTGAGGTTCAGCAGCCTCAGCTTCTGGTTGAGCGAAATACCTATGACGTTTCAAGTGAGTTGGAGATAGAGGTTTCGAGTTCTGATTCCACCGAAATCAGAAACCCTGGATCGTTCGTGATTCCTGCTGGCCAAAGTTCAGTGGTCGTGCCTGTCTGGGTCCTGCGTGATTCTCTCGTTGATGGTGATAAGACTGTTGACATCCACGCAAATGCGTCAGGCCTATTGCAGGGGCAGGTGAGCTTGGAGGTCACCGACAGCGACTTGCCGCAACTCACCGTGACATCTCTCGTGGATACTGTTGTTGAGGGGACAGGTTCCCTGAATGTCTTGGTTAATCGTAACGTCGAAGTTCCGACAACACCTTTAGAGGTTTCGATTGATTCAGATCCTGCGGGGCAATTTCAGGTAATCGACCCGCTCATTATTTCCGATAATTCGCGACTCGGGTTTGCGTCACTTGATGTGCTCGATAACTCGCTTGGTGATGGACAGCGCCTCGTGAATATTACCGCGGCAGCAGCTGGTTATGGCGCTGATGAGACCACGGTGTCGGTGTTAGATGACGAAAAGGTCTTGGTATTGTCGGCGGATTTTTCGACACTTTCTGAACGAGACGCCAGACCCACAGTTTCATTTGAAAGTCTTGGTAGTGGATTACCAGAGGAGTCCTATTTTAATGGGAGTCGACACAGTGGGCAGTTTTTTGCCGGGCAAGTCGTGCTGAATAATCAGTACAATTCTACCTACCAAAGTTGGACTGGCTGGGCTGTTTCAAACACAACAGATAGTCAGACTGCGGGTTACGGGAATCAGTTCAGTGCGATTGCGGGTTCAGGTGCATTGAATTCCCATTCTTATGTTGTTGCCAATGCGTACCCAGGATCACTGGTTCCTGAAATAGTGATTGCTGATGAAGACCCGGCAGTTTCTTTTGATTCGGTCATGATCACCAACACCACTTACGCATACCGTTCAATGCTTGATGGTGATGCATTCGCAAAGAAGTTTGGGGGCGATTCAGGGCAGGATCCAGATTATTTCAATTTGATGATCCAAGGGATCTCTGCGTCAGGAGATGTGGTTGGTGAGATTGTGTTTCCTCTGGCAGATTTTCGATTTGAAAATTCTGCAGACGATTATCTCGTGGACGAATGGGTTCGTGTGGATTTGTCGAACTTGGTCGGTGCCAGGAAATTGCATTTCGAACTAGAGTCATCGGATGTAGGCGCTTTTGGTGTGAATACGCCAGCCTATTTTGCTTTAGATCACCTTGTGTTGAATGATCCGTCATACACGCCTCCTGCCTTAAGTGTTAGCAGAACTAATGATGACTTATCCGAAGATTTAGTGGTTTCTCTAGGTAGTAATGACCAAACAGAGGCGGATGTCCAGACTACTGTGGTAATTCCTGCAGGGGTGGTCTCGGTTGAGGTTCCAATACATCCTGTTGACGATTTTATTTTTGATGTGGTTCAGGATGTGGTGATTTCTGCAAATGCAGTGGGCTATGTAGCGGGGAGTTACAGTCTAGCGGTAGAAGATGATGAACAAAGAACGCTGACTCTGACCGCGTGGAACACTGGAAACGAAATCTCTGAAGGTAATCCGACCGAGTGGGTGGTGTATCGAAATGATGCATCACTGGATAGTCCTATAACACTGCAGTTCAGTAATCCAGATGCCGAGTTGGAGTTGCCTGTAACTGATTCTATTTTGGCGAGCGGATTATTCGCGGAAGTCTTTACTCTTACTGCGAGGCAAAACGTGGTATTGGAAGGCGATCGTAATACAGAACTACTGGTCAGTTCTTCCGGCTATGTTGGTGCGTCGCAATCTCTCACCATTGTTGATGACGAAATAGCTGCGGTGCTGATCGATGAGCCTGGTGGGACTACCGTAATTAGTGAGCTGACGGCAGACGATTTTCTTTATGTTTCGCTGGCGGCACAGCCCCTCGGTGATGTCAATTTGTCTATCGATCTCGGTGCGGCGATTGACGAGCTTCAGGCAACGCCATCGTTGTTAACGTTTACCGCTGGAACATGGGATCAGAAGCAGCGAGTAGACTTCTCTGCTCTTGCAGATTTCGAAATCGAAGGAGATGAGTCGTTTTCCGTTGCATTTCAAGTGAATGCAGGATTATCGACACCCCTTTATGCCAACGCGTCTGCGGAAACTAACGTACTTGTGGTTGACGAGAACGCAAGCAATCTTGAGGCGGTTGTCGAGGGTGATCAGATACAGTTGCGTGATGTGTCGACTCAAAAAGTGCTTTTGGGCAATCCCGCTTCGGGCGGCTTGCATGTTGTTGCCAATGATCTTGTTCAGGTTGTAGCGTTGCCTGCTTTCGATGCGGGAGTTGGGCCGGTCTGGATTGAACTTCTTGGAGGCGAGGATGCAATCTCGCTGCAAGGTGAATCGTTTCAGCGTTTGGATGGAGGGTCTGGCGTGGATACTCTGTATCTTCAGATTTCTCGGCCAATTGACTTTGTTGACTTCCTGTCCGGACGTATTCAGTCTTTTGAGACCTACCAGCTCGATGGTAGCCCAGTGCATATTAAGTCGTCAGGGTTGGCTGGCTTAGCGGTTGAGGAGGAGTTTTTGTACCTAAAGCTCGAAGCTGACCAGCAAGTCACATACAGCAATGATGCTGTACTGCGTGAGCCACAGATGGTTGATGGGCGTTTCACTCATGTGGTTCAAGTAGGCGTGGTTCAAGTGCAAAGTGAACCCAGTCGTCCATGGACAAATCCTGTCAATCACTACGACGTAGATGGCGCCAGTAATGGGGCTTCCGCTGTGGACGCTTTAAGGGTCATCAATGAGCTAAGTCGAAGAGAGAGCCCTGTCTTGGAGACGATCAATGAGCTAACCGATTTTTCCGGCAATTACTATGACGTTTCGGCTGATGGCCTGGTAACGGCTTTGGACGCGATACAAGTTATCAATCAGATCGCTAGGCAAGCGGTTGCAGAGGGAGAGTTCATTGCGCCACCAATTCGGACAGGTTCGTTTGTAGCAACGGGCAACTCGTCGCTGCTGTCCGAATACCCGCAAGCGGCGTCAGGTCGTTCAGATGGTTTTGGTCAGACTTGGGGAAGCTATCTTGCGCAAAATGTCGTTTTGTTCGATCTCGATATTAACAAGGAGGCGGGGCGGCTTGCGATGCTCCAAGTAGATAAGTCGGAATTCTCAGAGACAAGTGCCGAAATATTTGACTTAGCGATCGAACAACTCACTAATGAGTTGATCAGTCAGTTCTAATGATTTTCATTCCCTTTCCGCTTCAATTTCGCATTTGCAGAGTTCGTGCAAAGACTCTAACGGTAGAGGTTTTCGCATGCTAATTTGCGTTGGTTTATCTCTGTGTCACGATCGGGTTGTACTATACCCAGTGCAGTCCTTCGTCTTCTGGAGCTTCATCCGCATCTAAAAAAGCGAGGTGATCAGCATTGAAGAATCGGCCGATAATGAATCGAACTGGAACAAGGAGTGCGATGAATACCGGGAATAGGATTCGCACAGGTTCGTATGGGTAAAGATTGATGATGCACAAGATCACCAAGCAGATGAACTGACAGAGAGTAAATAGGTGAATGCTTTTTGTGGGGACTCGCCGTGTGTAGTGATTGATCGGATAAAGCGATGAGTCCATTAGCCAAAAACTGAGCCGCTCAATGAACTGAACGCCCTTAAGCGATACGAATCCCATGTAAAGAAAGATCCCGTAGAGAGCCGCCATCGGGACGTATTGCAGCAGTGGAAGCACAAGCAGGGTGCCTCCAATCAAAACGTGAATCACGATCGCTGAGATTCTATTTTCAGCAACATGCACAATTTCGCTGTGTTGGCCATTTCCATCCACCATTTCTTCCGACCAAGCAAGTGACCTTACATGAGCAAGTGAACGCACGGTCGCGGCTACCATCCAGGGCCACCCAAAGAGCGAGCAAACGCCCACCAACAATCCAATGACTGCGAGGTCTAGGTGGTAGGATTCTCCTTTAGTCAGGCGATTCTCCGGACTGTTCACAAGGCGGGCTGTAATGTTCTGAGATAAGAAAATCAAAACAGTAGCCAATAGTGCCGGTCCAATTGCCGCAAAGCGAATCCAGAGGGGAACAGCTCCGAAATCAACAAACCAACTGCTGGATTCCACCGAGGATTCTTCCACGTTTCCAAACCCCAGCGTCTTGAGGGTTGATTCGTCTCCAAGCCACCACGCAACGCCTATCATGCACACCAAGGCAATGGAGGGACCAAAGTCAGCTAGGAATTCCCGCATCCATGGAAAGAGATATTTACTGCTTCGCAGTCGAGCTAGTGTCATCGCAATGTAGAAAGTTCCAATTGCTAGAATCAATGCTAAGAGAGCCCCGATGTAGGAGGTCGCATCGTTTGAGTCTTGAAAGCCTATTACGAGGAAGTCGACGGCTTTGTAGATGAAAATAAGTGACATCAATGCCGAAAAGATTTCGTCAGTGAAGCGTGTGAAGTATCTCATCAGATTACTTGCATTGGTGATCGCTAAGATCAGTGTGAACAAACCTGTCCAGATACCGACCCATCCATAGATCCCTAAGAAGTTCTCTGCTTGGTCCATCTTGATGCATAGCTGATACAGGATAATGGTGAAGATCAGCAGCGGTCCAATTCCACCAAGGATGATTAAAGGCTGGCCAGCTAACAGTGCATACACAAGACCGCATACAACCGTTGCTTTAAGCATCTGTTCTGCACCGATTAAGCCTCCCGTTTCGAGTCCCATTGCGCCGCCGAAGGTGACAGCTGGGGCTAAACAAGCAAAAAACATAAAGAAAATGGAGGCAACGGTTTTTGCGGTGAGACCGTCTCGAAAATCATTTACGTAATGTGGCACGCGTCTTTTGATATCTGACATGAGGCCCGCAAATAATTTGGGGTCTGTTTTGAGACCCTCAGTTACTTCACGAGCTTTTGGTGGGGCTGCGAGAACGTTGCGATTTACGTGTCGCTCCATCGCGTCGAGCATGTCCTGCTGACTATCGCCGTACATCATTTCGAAATGCACGACATTGTCACTCATCAAGCGTGCAATGGATGAGAGGGTATCGAGATGGCTTGCGGTTTGTTCATTTGACCCAATGAGCAAGAAAATATAGCGAGTGGGAACACCGTCCAGGGCACCCATATTTGATGCGTGCTTTAAGCGGATAAAGACCATTGCTGGTTCGGTGATCGCATCGTCATAAAAGTGCGGCACCGCGCAGGCGTGACCGATTACTGTTGGAACCGATTTCTCTCGTTCCTTCAGCCCTGCCGTGACCATGGATTGCTGGCTCTCGGGCAGTCTTCCAGTCTGAACCAAGAATTGAACTGCAGCCTCGATAATCTCTTCCATCGTGGAAGCATCCACGTTCAATAGGCAACTACCTTCGGCGATCGATCGAAACAGAAAGTTCATGATAGATTCTGCTGGAGAAGTGAGGTGGCGTGTGTTCCGCGAGTTACGCGTCGAATCATGGTGATTACGCCTCGGATCACGGTGAAGTCATTGCAACCCAAAGATTAACAATGAGCTGATGTTTGGATTCTAGACCGATTGGCAATGTCAAGAAAACTTCAGTCTCTGAGCAGAGGTTGTGATAACGGTAGATCAGCCGCCGTTAAGTATGGTTTTGGTCAAAGTTCACCGGCGGTGGTTCTTTTGATGGGGCGGTGGGAAGCTAGTCATGTTGTGATCGCTCGCGCGGGTGATCAGGTCAGCAGTCTCGACACGCTCTTGGTCGTCGTTGGTGTTGGATTTGCTCGGGCAATTCTCTTGAAAAACTATTGTGAAACTCCACAAACTCCCGCTTTCCGAGGGTATTCACTTTGGTAACCTATTTCTTGAGGTTCCCGTTCGGGGATTGATCATTTTCGCTCATTTATGAGAAACAGCAAGCTTTTATGCTGGGCCCAATTTTTTATCGCGAAGCTGCAGTAACTCCCAAGCGTCCCAAGACGTTTGTGGCTCGTGGTCTTTACGTTCTTTCCCTCTTTGCCCTGCTTTGCACGGGCTACCTAGTTTTAGACGGTTCGAGATCACTTGCCACCAGTGGTGATGCTGCCCGTTTTGGTGGTTGGATGTTTACTTTACTCGCGCCATTGCAACTTCTGGTGCTTTCGAGTCTGGCAGCAGTCGGTGCAGCGGCCAGCGTTGCGCAGGAAAAAGATCGTAGGACGCTGATTTTACTTTTGTTAACCAGATTAAGTGGAATAGAACTCGTTGTTGGAAAACTGGGTGCAACTCTCTTGACTCCGTTCACGTTGCTATTGGCTGCTTTACCAATTTTTCTCGTCCTTCCGTTATTGGGAGGAGTTTCACCATCTCAGGTAGTTGGTGTATTTCTTGTCACTGCCGTAACGGTCACGTTGGCGGGTAGTGTTGGCACTGTGGTCGGGCTGTGGCGGGAAAAGACTTTTCAAGCAATCGCAATGACCGTGTTGGGTCTTCTCACATATTTGGGAATAGGAGAAATACTTGCCACGCAGTGGGTGAATGCACCTGCGGCGGTTCAATTATCGGTCAGTCCCATAAGAGCACTAGCCGCGGCAGCATCACCGATGGCCAGTATTTTGGCCGAAACGTTTTCCGCAATTGCAGTTTTTGTTGTTACGAATCTAGTTCTTTCCTTTGTTGTTTTATTGATTGGTATCAACCGTGTAAGAGTTTGGAATCCGTCCAGAGAATTGAGACTTAAAAACACCGAGGAAGAAGATAAGACAGAGTCGGAAGACAAGCAGATATCTTGGAAAGCACGAGAGCCAAAATCTGTCTGGTCTAATCCAGTTTTGTGGAGGGAGGTTTGTACCTGGGCTTATGGGCGAAAAGTCGTTGTGATTCGTGTTGCCTTCTTCATTCTGTTTTGCTTGATCGCAGGCGTGCTGCAGACTCATATCCGTGACGGTAGTGCTTATGAGAAAGCAGGGAATGTAGGCAGAGCCTTGCCATCAGCTACCTTGCCCGTAGCTGGTCTAGGAGTGATCAGTCTCGTGCTTGTTAATGCATTGGCGGTTAATTCAGTCACCAATGAGCGAGACGGACTGGCATTAGATCTGCTGCTGGTAACGGATCTGAGTCCGCGTGAATTTGTTTTTGGAAAACTTCTGGGTGTTGTTTACGTCGGCAAGGAGATGATCTTTCTTCCGCTCATCTTGCTCACCTATTTAGCAATGCAAGAGGTGATGTCCTATGAGAATATGGTTTACGCAATTTTGGGTTCACTGATCCTGTTTGCGTTCGTCATCATGCTCGGAATTCATTGCGGCTTGAATTATGTCTCGGGACGGACAGCGATACTCAACAGTATCGGTACGGTATTTTTTCTTTGCGTTGGAATCGCGATCTGTATGACTATCATGGTGAGTTTTCGTGGAGCATTCCAACTGCAGTTAGCCCCATTCCTAGTGATGATTCTCGGTGGTGGTGCCGCTCTATTTGCGTCTCTGGGTTGGAGGAATCCTAGTTCGGCGGTCTTTTTTGCTTCATTTGGTCTTCCGCTTGTAACGTTCTATGCGATTACACAGTTCCTGCTTCAAACAGACCACCTTTATGTTTTTGTTGCCTTGTTGTCTGGCTACGTGTTCACCACCGCCGCAATGATGATTCCTGCACTTAGCGAATTTGACGTCTCTCTGGAGCGTGGTCGTGGTGCGGTTGGAGATGAAAATTGACTCTTCTCTTACAAGCTTGGCCTTGGCTTGTTGGGATGGCGGTATTGATGCTGTTCAGTGCCATTTTCAGTGGCAGTGAAGCTGCCCTGTTTTCACTTGATCAGGCGTCTCGAAAAAAGCTGCGATCCTTCGGAAGTTCCGGCAAACAGGCAGATCGCCTGTTGGAGCAACCGGATCTCTTATTGTCGGCTATTCTGTTCTGGAATTTGCTAATCAATATGACCTACTTTGCCATCGCGGCAATCGTCGGCGATCGACTTGGCTCAGAGTTGGAACATGGTGCGTCTGTGACGATGCTTTTCACCTTTGGTAGTCTCTTGGCTATCATTTTTTTTAGTGAGATGCTTCCAAAAAGCTTTGCCGTAATTTCACCTGTGTGGATCGCTGCATCGATGGGGGCTCCGTTGATGATCGCGTTTCAATTGGTTCGTCCAATCTTGCCACTTGTGACTGCGAGTAATCGTTTAGCAAGTCGTATCATCTGGCCCACTTTTGAACCGGAAGATGAGATCAGTCTTGATGATATTGAGCGGGCAATTGAGCTGGGAACCGATGACGCAGCGTTACGGAGGCGAGAGAGAGCTGCTTTACGGGGGCTTGTCGAGATTGCGGAGACTAGAGTCGCTGAATTGATGCAACCACGAACAAGGCTGTGGATGACGAGTGATCTGAGTGAGATTGATTTAGATACGGTGGGGCGTTGTAGTCATCTGATGGTGACCAATCTTGATGGCGATATGATTCGAGCCGCTATCTCGATTCGCACCCTCAGGCCGAGCCAATTTGATCAGCTGGAAGACAATCTTGAATCCGTTATCTATGTACCTTGGTCCGCATTCGCCTCGCAGGTGCTGGATGAGATGCAGAGTGCAGAATGCTCCGTCGCCGTGGTCGTTAACGAGTTTGGGGAGCTCGCTGGAGCTGTGACCAAGAATGAGATTCTCCGATTCGTCATGACTACCAGAAGTGATGAGGATGCGGACGTCGCGTGGGCCATCCAAGAGCTATGCGATAGTGTGTTTAGAGCACCTGGTTCGGTAAGCGTAAGGAGCTTAGCACGTAGGCTCGGTGTGGAGGCTGGTGGAGAAGGCGTGACGACCCTGATGGGTTTAGTCCAGCGACAGAATGGAAGGTTCCCACGAGTAGGTGATCGGGCAACGCTCGGGGAGTATGAGCTGTCGGTGCAAAGCGAGACAGAGGACGGTTGGATGATAGAGATTGTGCGATTCGATAATCAGCAAGGAGATGCATGATGTTGATCGCAACCCTCCTGTTCTTTTTTGGTTTACTTCTCAGTGCATTCTTTAGCGGAACCGAGACCGGTTTGTATCGAGTCTCTCGCATGCGATTAGTTCTTGATGCTTTGGGAGGATCACGTTCTTCGCGAGCGCTGGTATGGTTGCTGAATCGTCCAGCGATTTTTGTGGCAACCGCATTGGTTGGAAATAATGTTGCCAATTACGTCACAAGTTTTGCGATCGTGTCAGCTACTGGATTCCTTTTTGACACAGGATCAATGGCGGAGCTGCTCGGACCGATTTTTTTGACACCCGTTGTTTTTGTATTTGGCGAGTTGTTACCTAAGTATCTTTTTTATCATGCGCCCTATCGCTTACTTCGTTCCACGCGAATATTGCTACTAGGTTTCGCGATTGTCTTGGCGCCTGTTTCAATTGTCTTGGGAGCTTTAGGAGTCGTTTTGCGAAAAATTACCGGTAAGACACCATTTCCTGTGCGATTAACGATGGCAAAGCGTGAATTGGAGAAGGTTCTTCAGGCCGGACAAGAAGCGGGGATCCTTGCAGAAGGGCAACGTAAATTTGCGCGTCAACTTCTGGAAGTGGGCAATCGAAGAGCGATTTTATTTGGCGTTTCCGTTTCACGCGTCGCGCAAGTGGAAACGCCGATTGATTTGGATCGTGCTAAGAATGAAGCAAGGAAATGTAACCACTCGATTATCCTTGTTTCTCAAAAAGAGAAGATCGTTGGCTATTTTCGTTATGCCGATCTACTAACCACAACAGAGCCTATTCATTGGCAGCCTGTTAGTGAAGCTAAAGCAGACGATCGCCATCTCCGAGTTCTCTTAAAACTTTATGATGTTGGGAGTGAGGTAGCACTTCTCACGGGAGAAGGAGGTAAACCAAAAGGTCTAGTGACTCGACGGCAGCTCCTTGAGCCTCTGATAAAGTAGAATTCGCCATCTGCTGTTTGGCGAGATATCTTATCTTCTCGGGGAAGATCAAGACTTTGTGTAGCCAAGCTGCATCATGACTCGTAGCAGTTCGTCACAAGTCAGATATCGGCGATGATGTCTTAGTTTGTAGCGATCGATCGCTAATGCGAGCTCGCGTCCCGCGGCAGAGAGGCCGCGGTGTCCATCGCCGAATTGCCGACGTTCCACACGATTAGGATCATCTGATGCTTGTTTTCGTCGATCTGCGAAAGCCTGCACTGCACTGGTTTCTCCAACCGCTAGCTTGCTTGAGCCAAAAGGGAGGGACGACTGGTGAAACGGGTTCAAGTTAGAAGCGTTAGAGATCGACATATTGATTCTCGGAAAACGGATACCTTCGCTGGCTACAGTTGCTAAAGAACTGCCTCTCAAGGCAACCATAGGTCAGCAATGACATGCTGCGGCCATAAAATACAAATATTTATGCCGAAAACAGATTTCGTAGTCCGTCGCAGAATGGACACAACAGGACCCGATAGGACTTGTGAATGGAAGAATCACCATCTGCGATCGGGTAACGAGGCGACGCGTGCGTGCTGCTGTTCGAGTTGTGACATCCAAGTAGCCTCATCGGGTGAGCTGATTTGGAGTTGCTTAGCCCGCTCCTCTGC
>JAKMEW010000264.1 GCA_022425745.1 Rubripirellula sp. | reverse complement strand
GAAGGCGTTGTTGTAGTTCCGAGGGCCTCCATTTCCCATGGATGGTTGGAGGGTGACGAATCCGGGCAGGTTTTCGTTTTCGCTTCCGAGCCCGTAGAGAACCCACGAGCCTACCGAGGGGCGAATGAGGTTGATGGAGCCGGTGTGGAGGAACAGGGTTGCCGGGCCATGCGCGACACCGTCAGTATGCATTCCTTTTAAGAAGCATAGGTCATCGACTTGCTTTGCGATGTGCGGGAATAGTTCCGAGACGTGTTGCCCGCATTCGCCGTATTGCCTGAATTTCCACGGTGATTGGAAGATGCGATGTTTGGTAATTTTCTTCGTCTTGGCGAGCACACGCGCATCATCAAAGACCTCCAGTTCACCGTCTCGTTTGGCAAGGATCGGTTTATAGTCAAATGTGTCGACATGACTTGGGCCACCCTGCATAAAAATGAAGATGACTCGTTTGGCTCGGGCAGGAAAGTAAGGTTGTCGCTCACGCAGCGGATTGACTGACGCTGATTTGGAATCTGCAGCGTGAGATGAGCAAGCAAGTGCAGAGGCGGCGATGTGTCCGAAACCACAGCCGAGTGATCTCAGCAAGGTTCGGCGATTGAGATTGTTGAGGTGATCCATCGCAGTCAATTCACGTAAAGGAAGTCAACGCTTTGGCAGAGCGTTTGGTAGACCATGGTCCATTGGTCAAGTTCTTGTTCGTTTGGTGGAGTACCCATCTCCGTATCATTAATCGATTCGGCTAGTTGTTCCATGATTTCCTCCTCTAGTTTACTCGGGAATCGCCCAAGGGTTTGGAGGAAGGCGAGTTCGATTCGCTTCTCGGTAGTCAATTCGAGGGAAAGTACAGCTTTTGCCGCATTTCTAGTTTGATCGAGAATCAGTGGGTGGTTCATCATCCAGAGTGCCTGCGATGCGACGGTGCTTTCATTACGTTTGCCCTGTTGGATATTTGGATCTGCAAAATCAAATACTTCGAAAACTTCTGGCAGCGTGTTTCTGAATACGGGCAGGTAAACGCTACGGCGTCGACTTTCAAACTGGTAGTCGTATTCAATTTTGGTACCAGCTTTGATGCTGGGTCCGCCACGTGCGGGATCCAATGTGTTGCCGATTTTCAGCAGGGTGTCTCGAATGTCTTCGGCACGCATACGCTTTCGATTGGCTCGGTGATAAAGTTGATTGTCCGGATCAGCCGTCGATCTCTTCGTTGCCGAAGACGCTTGACGGTAAGTGCTGGATAGTGCAATCGTTTTGATCAAGCTTTTGATTGACCAGTTCTCTTCAATGAACCGATTTGCTAGATGATCCAGCAGTTCAGGATGTGATGGCTTGGTGCCGGTGCTGCCAAAATTGTCCAAGGATCGGACAAGCCCGCGACCCATCATCCAGTACCAGATTCGATTCGCCATCACTCGTGCAGTGAGTGGGTTTTGGGGGTCAGCGATCCATTGAGCGAGTTCGAGTCGCCCGCTTCTGCTTTCATCCAGTTCCTGGAAAGGTTCCCACTTTGCGGCGGATAGGACGTCGCGATGTACTTGTTCGCCTTTTTGCGAAATGACACCGCGAATCGCGATTTCAATATCCCCCAGCGTTTGGCCTTCTGAGACCGCCATCGCCACGGGGCGGGTGATCGCTACTGCCTTGTGGCTCTTGATCGCCTGTTCAATTTCAGTTAGTTGTGACTTGAGGGACTCAATCTCTTGTTGTTGCGCTGGCGATCTGGTTAAGGCGAAGGTCGGGAAGGTCTGATCAAGTGTCTGCCTGCTTGGGGCTAAAACGATCGAATCTGCGATCACGACCCCGTCTTGTCCAGTTTGATTTGCAATCGTGATTTTAGCTGGCGTCTCCGCGTTGAATGTGAATATGCCGAGTTCCGTGAAGGAGTCGTGGATCGGTCCCGGTGGTCTCTGGTTGATCATCACGTTGGTTTCACCATCCACGTGATGGATTTTTACAGCGACGTTTGAGCATCGGTTACTGCCCGGGGTGTGCGAAATGTAGAGACGGTAGGATCCAACGGCATCGCCAGCATCTTCAAAAGTGACTGACTTTTCACCAAGACCCATGTTTTTATCGTGGATGTATTGCTGGCCAACGTAACCGGAGATGGAGGTCGACTCTATCCAAGATCCTGTGCGATTCGCGTTAACATCATCGAGTACGATTGCGTTGATCGAATCAATGCTGATTTGTTTTGGCTTTCTTGAGTTCCCTTGCAAATTGTTGAGGCGGTCCTGCGTCGATTTGAGATGCTCCTCAAGTTTTGCCAATTCGGATTGCTGTTCGGCGATTAATGCTTCGTGGTTTTCGTCGAGTGGTAAATCGACTTTGTTCCACGAAGAAACATTTGAGTGGATCAGCGAGTGGGTGCTTTTGAGGATGCCCGCTAGGGCGTAGTAGTCGGCGGTTGGAATTGGATCAAATTTATGATCATGGCAGCGGGCGCAACCAATGGTCATTCCCATCATCGATTTACCGATGGTGTCGAGTTGTTCATCAACGACGTCCATCTCAAGAATGTCTTTATCTTGCATCTCGTAGTTAGTTGGGCCCAGTAGCAGGAAGCCGGTGGCGATAAGTTGTCGTTGACGCTCGAGATGATCCTCGCTGGACATCAGGTCGCCAGCAATTTGCTCGATGATGAATTGATCGTAGGGAGTGTCGCGATTGAAGGCTTCGATAACATAATCACGATACCTCCAAGCGTCGGGGAACAAGAGCGTACGTCCTCCGCCACTTGATTCGGCAAATCGTACAACATCAAGCCAATGTCGACCCCAGCGTTCACCGAACGCAGGTTGGTCAAGAAGGCGATCAACTAGCTTTTCCCATGCATTGGTGTCAGTGTCGTTGACGAAAGCGGTGATGTCATCAACGGATGGAGGAAGTCCGGTGAGGTCGTAGTGGAGGCGGCGAATCAGTGTTTCTCGATCTGCGATCGGTGCCGGTTCGAGCTCGTTCTTGTTGAGTTCATTGAGGATGAAATGGTCGATTTTTGATGTCGCCCAGTCTTCGGCTATCAATGGCGCTGGGACATCTGGCTTGGTGACTGGTTGAAAAGACCAAAAAGATCGGTCGACCTGTTTAGTTTTTTTGTCCTCGGGTGCTGAGTTTTTTCCCGTGGACAATCTTGGGTCAAATGCACCGAGTTGAATCCAGTTTTCAAAGGCTTTGATCGTTGAATCGGGTAGTTTGCCTTTCGGTGGCATGTTCAATCCACCTTCATATCGGATTGCTTCGAGCAATAGGCTATCCATCTCTCCGGCAACGATCGCGGGGCCGGAGTCTCCGCCGATTTCCCAGCCTTCTTTCACATCAAGTCTCAATCCACCTTGCTGCTTCTCTTGTCCATGACATCTTTCACAGTGCTCGATCAAGGTTGGACGAATATGCTTTTCGAAGAGCTCCTGGCTTTTGAGATCCGACGCGGTTGAATCCGAATCGCTCGAAACAGCATCTTGTCCCAGGAGTGGTGGAGGCAGGATGAGTAATCCGAAAAGAGCCATCACCAGCAGGCCTGGTCGGCGGCAAAGGTTCGAGTGACTCTTTTTAAATTCGGATTGCACGGTTTCTTTTGGGGCAGTGACCAAGTTGATTGGGGGCGAGTGAGCGTTGGTTGTTGCAACGCGTTGGATGGCAAAGAAGATCTAACGCAAAAAGTAAAAGGCTTTCATGTTAAATAGAGTGTGCGCGAGATCGCTCCAGGCACTCTCACTTTTTTTGCCATGAACCTCTTGCTGGGTTTTAATGAATTGTTCAAAAGCTACCAGCTGGTTGTCAGTTGGTTCGCTTCCGTGAGCCGCAACCACCATGGAGGTGATTTTGTCTCTAGTATCACTCTGGTCATC
>JAKMEW010000244.1 GCA_022425745.1 Rubripirellula sp. | reverse complement strand
ATCGACGCAGGGAACCACTCTCGAAGTACTCAAGAAAGTGCGTGAAATCACCGGTCTTCCGGTCGCATCCCATCTAACTTGCGTGAATGCTACCGTTGAGGATCTGGAGCAGTACCTTGAGGAAGCTTCGAAGGAATCGGTCGACTACATCGTCGCACTACGTGGCGACCCTCCGAAGGGTAGCGAACAATTTGAAGCGACCGAAGGCGGTCTTCGCTACGCCAACGAACTGGTGGAGCTGATCCGAGCAAAATTCCCGAACCTAGGGATTGCAGTGGCCGGCTATCCTGAGGTGCATCAGGAAGCCCCCAGTGCTGAAGTCGACCTCGAAAATCTCAAGCGAAAAGCGGACGCCGGAGCCGACATCATCATCACGCAGCTATTCTACGACAACGATGACTTTTATCGATTCCGAGATCGCTGTGTTGAGGCGGGGATTTCCATTCCAATTGTTCCCGGCATCCTGCCGGTGACCAATTTCAAACAGGCACTGCGTATCGCACAGATGTGCAAAGCAAGGATTCCGATGTCCCTTGAGCAAGCGATGACCGCGTGTTCCAGTGAAGCAGACCAGTTCAAACTGGGCGTTGAGCACGCTCGGGTGCAGATCAACGACCTGATGGAAAATGGAGTGAGCGGCATCCACTATTACGTTCTGAACAAATGCGAGGCTGCTCGTGAACTGCTCGCCGGAGTGTGACCCAGATCGGTCATTTTCCAATAACCTGATCACTTCACGTTGACCAACGTCGCCAGCGAATCAAGACGAGGTAACGCGTACCATGAAGCGAATACACCAATTCTTTTTCAAACGCGAATTCCTTTCTAAAGGCGATCGCCGGTCCTCGAAACGCCCATCCCTCGACGCGTCAAAGGAAGATGCCCAAATGTCACATCCCTCTTCTTGGAACGAAGAGGAGTTTGCGCATTTCGCACCGCATCCCCGTTTCGGACAGCGACCGCGACGAACCGGCCTCAACCCACAAACCAATTTTTTTAGCGGTGTTTACCTGCACTGGCACTCACCCGAAGATTGCCGAGTCTCTAACACGGCAATTACCGCCAAGACTGACAAACAACGCCAACCCACCGTCGCGGTCACCCATTACTACGACGTGAAACGTCTTTGCCGCGATTGCAAGCGGCCATTCCTGTTCTTTGCGGTTGAGCAGGCCTACTGGTACGAAGAACTCCAACTTCCACTCGAGGCAGACTGCGTCCGCTGCACCGACTGCAGAAGCAACGCTCGCGAACTATCATCCATCCGAACAGAATATGAATCTTTGGTGACGCAAGAAGCACTGAGCCTCGAAGAATCCGTCACCCTTGTCCAACATGGACTGCGACTTGTTGAAGAGCAGATTTTCGGGAAGAAAGTCCTTCAACGCCTCGCAGCACAGCTCAATCAGATCGCCGAACCGTTGCAACAAACGTCTGCCACAACTTACGAATCGCTTCGCACACAAATGCAATGTTTACAGCTAGCGGATTACCCAAATCCTTAACGTTACGCCGCCATACTTTTCACGAGACACTACGTCATTGGCCCCCAGTAAGCACCATTGGGACTCAGTACCCACCACACTCAAATCGAAATTCGGTGGGTTAAATCCAGCGGTCGTGGTATTCTGCGTGAGATTCGGTGGGCTAATTGGAAGTCAGATCCCAGGCATCCAACCATTCCATTGACTCACTCTCCATCTGAAAATCGTCTTTGAGTCGTTGAGCCATGTCAGCAAGATGCCCGGCACCGTAGAACACGGCAATCCTTTTCTTGCCCTGTTTTAGTTCGTCACGCAGAACTTCAAATGCCTTAGCATTACGGCCTTTGATCAGAGTATTCTCGCCGTTTGCGTCATCGAACCCAGCGGTCACCGTTTCCAGGTCAACTAACTGTCTCGCCATTGACTGCTTGAGGAGCTTGGCGCGATCCTTACTGAAAAAGGCAAATAGCATCGACGCGTCACCACCGGTCGCAGCAGAAGAGGCCAAGCCAGCCCCCATCATCCTCGCCACCATCTTTGCAACGCTGTCACCACGACGCTCCATATCAACCAAGAACTCGTCTGGACTCATGTCCGCATGTCGAAAATTTTTGGCAAGGTAATCAATCTTTTCCAATTGGTATTCAAGATTCAGCATCTCCTTCATGCCGGTTTGCATTGAGGCAAGAACCGATCGCCGTTGCTCAAGATCCTCGGGCCGAATACGGGTGCCGTCTGGGGCAACCAATTCATAGAGGACCGATTCGTAACCACTCAAACGTTCATTTAGAATCCGGTAATAGTCGTCCTCGCCAATGTGCACCACGCCAACGAGGTCTACTTGGCACCCCTGATAAGGGGATCCTTCTGGTCCTCGAAAGGTGGAAATTGCGGTCTGCATCGCACGCGGCTTCCCCTCGCTCGAGGCGACCCGAACGTACATCTCGGCCACAGCAGGCTTCGACACAGCCCCCCCATTGCCGTTCACGTCGAGCTCATCACTCAACGCAGACTCGATATCAGCGATGGAAAACACCGAGATGAAGACGAATGAAGCCAAAATCCTGAACATCTGAACCACCGTTTTGGGCCGTCAAAAACCAGATTCGCACTAACCGAAGACTCACCAAGATACGGTTTGAA
>JAKMEW010000224.1 GCA_022425745.1 Rubripirellula sp. | reverse complement strand
GTTTGCCTACGATGAACCCGCCGGCATTCACTTCGGCAGCTTCACCCTGCGTGCCGAAGAAGATTGACCCCGAAGAGAGAACATCCCGCGTCGATTACTCGTGACCAAACAGGACGCAGATAGGATTTGGGACGTTGATACAGTTACGGTTGTAAGTCAGGCGACCTGTATCCGCGTCCACCTCAAAACTCGCCAAAGTGTTCGAATCCTGCCCTGCTGCGATGATCCATTTGGATGTCGGATCTAAATTAAAGTTCCGCGGCGTGGCTCCCCGAATGTGTTCTCTCTCGACGATCGCGAGATTGCCGCTTTCTGGGTCAACTGAATAAACCGAAATCGTGTCATGCCCACGGTTGGCGGAATAGACAAATCGACCGTTAGGGTGAACTCGAATCTCTGATGCGCTCGAGAATTTCTCCTGCGCTAACTCATCCGGATCAACACTGGCGATGGTCTGTTTGGCCGTCATCACCCCTTGCTTTGCGTCGTAGTCGAAAACAGTCACACTGAGGGCTAACTCGTTAAGCACATAAACCCAGCGACCATTCGGATGAAACTTCATG
This sequence comes from Rubripirellula sp., assembly GCA_022425745.1. Lineage (GTDB taxonomy): Bacteria > Planctomycetota > Planctomycetia > Pirellulales > Pirellulaceae > Rubripirellula. Next base: position 3,874 of record JAKMEW010000224.1, on the reverse strand, counting down.
TGCCGCGGACCTCCACCAGGTGGAACATCCGCAGCCCCATGTGGCTCAAGCTTCGCATCCTGTTGATTGACCTTGTAGATCACCACCTGATCGAGCCCCAGATCGGGAACAAAAGCGAATCTTTGGTCGGGAGAAAAGCCAGCCCAATGCGCGTGCGAGGCGTCTTGCCGCCCCTCAACGACACGACTGCCACCTCGATGCTTAATCAGACCGGTCTGTTCAGCCAGCCTACCATCGCTGTCGAGTCGGTAAGATGCAACGGAGCCGCCACCGTACTGAGCAGTCAACAAGACGGTACCGGCACGATTCACGCCCACGTGAGCCGCTCCACCATCCCCGATCGGCAACGCTTTCTCTAGCACCAAGTTTGACTTGCCGTCACGCTGCTCAATCCGATACCCGATCACCGAAGGCACCTCATCCAAAGTTCCAACCGCATACAAACGTTTGCCGTTGGGGTGCATCGCCAGAAAGCCCGGCCCGCTCACCTCGGCAGCAAGGGATGCCTGATCCAGACGACCGTTCTCGGTATTTAATCGACAGTGGTAAATCCCGCGACTTTCCTTTGCTCGCCCTGTACCAAGCCAAACATCAATCCGATTACTTTGACCTTGGACCGTCGATGTCATCAGGCAAACCATTCCAATAATGAACAGTGATAAAAAACGCGACCCGATAGGACAGGTTGCTTGAAGCATACTCCAAGCATCATCGATGCGGCTAATAGTCTGGTGGGGCTGTCCAATTCGCGGGACAAAACTCCGAGTCAACATAGGACGAGTCTCTCTGGGGGGCTTGGTTTCTGGAAAATTCAAACCGCCAATGATGATTGATTCTAATGCCTATGTGCAAGCATTCTATTCGGAGCGTCTAGGAAAGACTGCTAGAAGCCTGATCGAGCATGCCAAAAAAAACCCGCTTGCCGAGACCAAGGTCATCTCGACAAACGGGGCTGTTTTCTCGTTATCCAAAGATGACGAGTGGGGTGGCCGTGCCGAAGCAGCAGCCCGCCGACAGTGCTACGGGTTACCACCCCGTTGGCTAGTACAGCTAATTTCCACTTGCTCACCTCCTTTCAAATAGGTTCGGTGATCCCCAATCCGGTTGCCAACCAGAATGGATAGGAGACCACTCAGAAACAGTCCGTCGCGATGCGTCATCACGACACGACAACCCCAATTATCACCCAACCGCCTCAGCGGTTCAAGAGAAATCCGAATTGCGTCGCACCGTTTAATACCAACGAAGCGACGTCAAGGTTCGGTAAAAAAAGAGTGGATGCCCGCTTTTTTTCGCCACGCTCATTTTGAGATCGGCTCGAACGGCAACTCGGTTTCTACAACCGGCTCCCAAACCCTCAGTTCCACTTCATCAACCATCAATTCGCCGGCGCCGAGCAACTCAAACAGCACGCGAACCTCACCGTCTTTCTCTGCTTGCCGATAAAGACGAACGGGAGTCCACGTTGGGTAGTTCTTCAACAAAAGCCCCATCTCCGGCCCCGAAATGGTCTCGTAAACTAGAGCTCCCTGATGCGGACCACCGAAGCCGATTGTTTTAATCCACGCGTCGATTCGAACCGCTGTGCCGGCTTTGAGCCGCACTGTTGGGCTCTTGATCTGAAGGACCGTCCCTTCGTATCCGCCTGGCAGTGGGTCATCTCGTAACGAGGTCACACTTGCGCGTAGTGCGCCGGGTCCCGCAAATGTCCCCAGTGTTTCCCTCATCACACTGCTCTCAGCTCGATCCGTCAGACGCTTACCCACCGTCCAGCGACCTTCGCCGAAGAACTGCAGCTCGTCCATCGACCCACTGGTCAATCGATTCCTTCCCCATCCACGATCATCCATCAAAGGACGCCAAAAAACCTGAACTTCCTCGGCTCCCATCATGACCGGCGGACAACTTGTTGGATTGGGCCAATCCGGCATTAGCTTTTCTGCCAATTGCCAATCACTCCGCAATACCCAAGCATCGGCTCTTCGAGCCATTCTGATAGCAGACCCCAGATCCCCACTTCGGAACAGCGGCTCCGCATCTCTCAGAGTTCGCTTGGCCACATCGACAAAACGAGAAACTCCTGCTGGGTCTGCATCCTGACTAGTCACCCGATTCATCGACGTCGCAGCAATCCACTGGCTCTGTGATCGTTCCACCGCGTCGTTGGCGAGTTGCCATCGGTCCATGGTCGCCTGCCTGAGAAACTGGCCGGCTGATTTAGCTAACGAACCACCCACGCTCGGATCGCTACTCAGGCATAAAACTTCCACCACATCAGGTGAGACGATTTCAAGCTTTGGCCCCGTCTCGGTAATCAAAGGACTGAGTCGTTCGGCAGAAAAATGCGTTAGTCTCCAAACCGTCTTGGTCGCATCCGATGGGGTGAGTTGAAGTTCAAGTGATTCTCCGTCACCTCCGAGAACCTCCGTTCCCCGCGACGCGGTAGATGTCATGATGAGCAAATCAGCTTGTTCATTGGTCAAGCGACAACAGCGGTAGACACCATCGGAAAGAACCGGCGGCGATGCTTTGGTTGCCGTTGCGATCCACGGAGAGATCATCGCAATCATTCGATTCACATAGCTAATTGCCATCGCTCGCTGCGTGTCCATCGGTTGCCCAGAGGCGAGGGTTCGAGTCGAACGATACACGATCGCACGCGGCAATGTTTCTAGCGATCTCATCGCTTGAACCCACATCGAATGCCAGTGGTAACTACTGGGGTTTGGGATTCCAATCGCTTCGGCGATCGCATCGTTCTGCCGCAAAAGCGTCTCTGGCGGCATACTCAGCAGACCGACTGCGTGACTCACGCGATCCCCCACGTGATCCAATCGCCTTGTAACCTCCATGACCTCATCCTGCGCGTTCAAAGAACGCTCGCGGGGAGGTAAATCCTGCACCACACCGTCTAAAAGCGGTGCGTAAGCCCGCCAAGATTCCACAGGTGAAGCCAAAAGCGGACGTTGCCATCGAGGTGGCAAAAGACGCAACCGTCGCACCGTCTTGGCGACTGACGTGACCATCGCTTCGTCTAAAACTTCCGAACTGCCAATATACCAACCGACCACCGGATCCAACAAAGACTCCAACGCAGGATCAAGATGCTCTGGAGGCGAGGCGTAAATCAGAAGACGGGTCTGAATCGCTTCACGCAATAACTCAGCCGTCAGAGGGTCTCGTGTAATGATCGCGTCGAATCCGAGCGACCGTACCCATCGCAGCGGTTCACCATTGTATTGCAGAACACGAATCACTCGACCGTTCGGAAAAACACCAGTCGCCGCGTTCGAACTCGGCGAGATCTCCTGCGTACTCGATCCGATCGGTGATCCCGTCGCGTTCGCGGAGGAATCTCGCGTATCAACCCCAGTTGGTGAACCGGTTGAATCCGCACCGATGCCACGCGATCGCTCCATCACCCCTGCAGTTAACTCACGGCCGATGGGCAACATTCCATTGACTCGGAGGTTATCAAGACGAATCGCGGTAGCACCGGAACCTGAGTAGGCGTTGACAATCACCGCATCGACATAGGGATCACCAAGATCTACTTGCAGACCGTATTCACTACGAAGTGCCACGTGCTTGAGACGTAACGGTTTTTCAATTAGCCCGACGCCTATGGATGCAAATTCACCGGGGGACTGATAGGACGCACCGTATATGGTCACCGCGACCGCATTCTTGGTGACGGGATCCCTGACGTAAGGATAACGAACACGAAATCCAATACTCGCACCCGACTTCGCGCTCATCACATTTAACGTTGCCGTGAGATCATCGAGCGGTAAGACCGGTTCAATGGGATAGACCAGCTGCGTCTCACTACCGTTCCCAGCGAAAAAGTTGATCACCTCGCACGCGCCACCGC
>JAKMEW010000207.1 GCA_022425745.1 Rubripirellula sp. | reverse complement strand
CAGTAGCTTGAGATTCAAGGCGTTGACCGACGTCAGATCGCGGTCTGCCAGCCAATAAAGCCGCTGCTTTGTTTTATAACCGGAAATTCTTTTCCATTCACCACAGTCTAATCATCTAGCAAGCGATTTCGCAGGGGGTGTGTGGATCCCTGCAATGCTTTGACACGAGGAGTGTTGCTTCGATTGGTCGTGCGGGTTGTGCGGGAAGTACGATTTGCGCGGGTGTTTTGTGGCTTCTAACAAAGCGTTCGCTTATTGGGAGCACTAGCTTGTTGCGAATCGTTCTCAATAGTGGTAGTCTGGTGAGGAGTGAACTGGTGACTTGGCGAAGGTAGTCGAAGTTCTGTTCAGAAATTGAACCGAAATCTGATTGTGGGCAAGCAATTAATGGCCGACGGCGACGAGAAGATTGAACTAAACCTTGGAGCGTCACCAGATCCAGGCGTGGCTGAGGAATCATTGACGTCCAGTGAACCGCCAGATACGGCAGCTTTTTTGCCTAAGATCATTAAATTCAGTGACCTCGCGAGGTGTGGTGACGAAGTCTGGATTGAGTTTGAAACGCAACTCTACCGACTGAGAAAAACCAAGCAGGGGAAATTGATTCTGACCAAGTGAATGACGCATCTCAGGTTTGAAGCGAGCAGTTGCGTACAAATTCTCGGATCAGGTTCGTATTCTTGGTTCCACGAGGCTCCTCCACTCCACTTGCAGTGTCCACGCTTTGAGTACCGGAGACTTTGATTGCTTCGGAAACGTTTTCAGGCGTGAGGCCGCCAGCGAGCGTGAACGATTGCTCGGGGTTCACTTTTCGCCAATTGTTAATACTCTCCCAGTCGATCTGCCTTCCAGTGCCACCATGCGATGCACCCGCATCAGCGTCGAACAGCGGATGGAACCCGTTGTCCAGCCACGGCTGGGACAACTCATCGATTTTTGAGGCTGAGATTTTACCAACGGGCAGTTTGATGGCTCGGATCAGCGGAACGCCCAGAGTTTTCCACTGCGGGGCTTCAATCGGTAACTCATCTCCGTGGAGTTGGATCGCATCGAGCGGAATCGTTTGCAGCAGTCGCTCCATATCGGGACGTGTCATATTGACGACGACACCAACTCGGGTCAGGGAAAGTTCAGCGGCTTCCGTTGAGATTTGCAGTGTGTGTCGGGTGTTTGGGGGCAGGTAGCGAACGCTTGGTGGAAAGAAATTCAGTCCGACCGCATCGCCTCCTGCTTCGGAAACGGCTCGTAGGTCTTGGGAGGTTTGCACTCCACAGATTTTGATTTTGAACATCTCTTCCCTAACCGAAATAACCCTACCAACCAGCATAAAACGACTGCACTCGATTGCCGTTCACGTCCGATACTTTACAAGTGTGTCTGATCGCTGCGAATTCGAGAAGTGTAGGGGAATTACATGCTGGAGCCGTGTCGTCGCATTCCTCGTTCAGATTTAGTGCTCGCAATGCTGTCAGCAAGCATGATCATCTATTTTAGTTGGCCCAACGGTCCGCAGCAGCAGCATGTCTCGATCCGGGATCAGCACGGGGGATCGCACCAACTGGTCGTCTCCGTCGGTTCGCCAGCGTGGGAGCGGGTTATGGAGGCTCGCGAGCGTTGGGTCGGGGCCGGTCAAGCTGAACAACTGCCAGTCTACGTTTGGCAGCAGGAGTTAGCGGAGCATTATGAGCTTTTGGCCAACGGAGCGATTGCTATGACCGAGCAGGCCTCACGTGGCGAGATTCTATCTGCGTCTGAGTTGGATGCTTCGGCAGCCGATCTCGCCTTGGGGCGTCTCGCGGACTATCAGCAAAGCGCGCAACGTTGGAAGTTGTATCGGGAGAGGATTGCATCGAAGCAACGTGGAGTCGAACAGCAGCGGCAGCAACGAATCAGCAATCTTGAACAGTCACCGGTTGTTATTGGAAAGGTGTTTCAGGGTGCTAAGCACTGGTCTTCTTTTGCGTTCGCGGTGACCGGAGCGATCCTGGTCGGAGGAGGATTTTCGGCCGCTGCGCGTTGGTGGCCGCGGATGGTGATGGAGCCAAGCTCCTCGTGGAACTCTCTTCGTGTTTCCACTGATCTGAAAAATGTGGGGCAAAATCCCATCAACGAGGAGCGAATTGGCAACGACCAGCGAATTGGCGAGTCTTTCGCCGTTGATCTTCCCGTCTCATGGTTTCGTGTGGTTCAGCCTCGGGGGGTGGTCATTCGGCACGGCGCACTGTCTGCATTGGTGCTCGCGGCCATTGTGTTGGCGACGCGGTAAATAAGTCGACTTTGAGCAAAATCGCTTCGCTCGGTGAACTTCTGTCGCTCGGGTGCTTTTCCTTCCGCGTGGGATCGGGGACACTCGTGGCATGAACGCAACCATTGCCAGCGAACTGTTCCCCTACACATCGGCTGAATTTTCGGTCGATGGACACAAGATGCGCTACATCGATGAAGGCAGCGGAGATCAGGCGATCCTTTGCGTTCATGGAAATCCGACTTGGAGCTTTTACTATCGTCGGGTGATCGAACGGTTTTCATCCACCCATCGTGTGATCGCTGTGGACCACCTCGGTTGCGGTCGGAGCGATAAGCCAGCGGGGGATGCGTCTTTGTACAGGTTCGCATCACATCGTGACCGTTTGGTACGACTGATTGAGTATTTGGATCTGAACTGCGTCAGCCTTTTGGCACATGATTGGGGCGGGGCAATCGGTCTGTCCGCCTTGCTAAAAAGTCAGTCGCGATTCGAACGAATCATGCTCCTGAACACTGGGGCTTTTATTCCTCCGTTTATCCCATTGCGAATTTCAGCTTGTCGAATACCCGTTCTTGGTAGCCTTGGGGTGCGAGGGGCGAACCTTTTTGCGGGTGCTGCCATTGGTATGGCAATGTCAAGACAGAGACTGAGTGACGATGCCCGCAGGGGCTTGCTCGCACCGTACAGCAACTGGGCCAATCGGATTGCAATTGATCGATTTGTAAAGGACATTCCGATGAACCAGAAGCATCCAACCTATGGGGAATTGGAATCGCTGGGTAAGTCGCTCGGAGCACTCTCGGAGATGCCATCTCTGCTGGTGTGGGGGATGCGTGATTGGTGTTTTCGTCCTGAGTGTTTGCGACGCTTCCAGGCTGAGTGGCCCAATGCGAAGTCTTTGGAGATTGCGGACGCTGGACACTACGTGATCGAAGACGCACCAGAGGAAACACTCGGTGCGATCAGTGATTTCCTGTCCGTCTGATTTTCCTGCTTGCTCCTTTTTTGGTTTTTTTTGGTTTCCTCGTGCGGATTCGATTGGGGAAGACTTTGATGTCCAGCAGCGTTCGAGGAGACCATGAGATTAAGACGTCACCGCTGCACTGGCTGGCTCCCCAAGTGACCCTTCCTAGCGAGGCGGTACGTTGGTCGTGTCTGCTCGAAGCGACCTCACCCAAGGCAGGCAACGTGACCCCCGGGGCTTCTTTTTCCGATCTATGCTATCTCGATTTTGTGACGGCTGCCAATGTTGCTGCCGAAGCGTTTGGTAAACATCCTCAATTCTCGCGGGCTATCTTTCAGGCAGCCAAGGCAACGGCAGAAACGTGTCGAACTAACGTCAATTTGGGCATCTTGCTGCTGCTCGGTCCACTGGTTGCGGCAGATGAACTGTTGTCACAACGCGGAGTGACGTCACCAGTTACCGAGGACTGGCTTGAGGCGATCGAGCAGGTACTCTCAGCGTTGGAACAAGAGGATCAACAGTTGATCTTTCGAGCGATTGGTATTGCTAACGCTGGTGGTCTCGGTGAGGTTGACCAGTGGGATGTGAACCAGACGCATGAGCGAGTTGATCTGCTTGCAGCGATGGCGGACGCTGCGAAGCGTGGTGACCGTATCGCTCTTCAGTATCAATCGGGATTTTCCGACCTGCTTACGGAGGTGGTTCCCGTTCTGTTGGCGGGGATCCATGAGGCAGGAGATGTTTTGTTCGGGATCATGCAAGCTCAGGTGCATTTGTTGGCCTGTTCGCATGATTCCTTGATCTTGCGTAAGAATGACTCAGGGACGGCAGAGCAGGTTCGTGTGGCAGCATCGGGGGTCAGGATCACTGACCCTTGGCAACATATGCAATTGAATCGGTTACTGCGGACTGACTCTGGGCATCATCTCAACCCGGGGACGACGGCTGATCTGATCGCGGCTGGTCTGTACGTCTTGTTGCGAAACATGCCTGAGGCGAGAACTGGAAGCCGTGAAGCGGAATAGAATTCGAACAATCTTTGACGAGGATGACAATTGTGGAACAGGGCGTATACAGAGTCGATGTAACCAAGCAGCAGTTTGTTTTTTCAGCAGCCCACTTCATCACCTTTGCCGGTGATATCTGCGAGCGTTTGCATGGTCACAATTACAAGGTGAGGGCAAGTGTCGAAGGTCCATTGGACGAGAATCGTTATGTGGTTGACTTCATTGCGCTGCGCGACGCAGTTCTTGAAGAGACCACCGCGCTTGATCATCACATGATTCTACCGAGTGACCATGCAGAGATCAAAGTTCATACGGGAGAGAATGAAACCACGGTAACTTTTCGTGATCGTCGCTGGATCTTTCCGAATGAAGATTGTGTGATTTTGCCGGTGGTGAACACGACTGCGGAAGAGTTGGCGAGAGTAATCGCTGAACGCGTGATCGCGAAGACCCGTGATCGCTTCGAGTCCCACTTGAATTTCATCGAAGTTGCCGTTGATGAAAACGAGGGGCAGTGGGGTGTTTGTCGTTTACCATGGCCCCGATGATTCTTTTCTTTTTTGCAGAGTGATCCTTGGATGCCGCGAACCTGCAACGCGGTAATCAATAAAGACCCGTTGTATTTGGAACGCGTGATGTTGAAGCGAATGAGAGTCTTGTGTGCAATTGTTTTGGTTTTGGCTGCGATTCGTTCGAGTCCGTTGGACGCGGCAGAGGCAGGGCAGGTTGATGAGGCCACAACGGGGTTCGTTAAAACCGAGAGCCGTCCCAATATTTTGTTTGCGATCTCAGACGACCAATCGTTTCCTCACGCGAGTGCCTACGGT